>DATLKM010000363.1:0-11823 GCA_035538435.1 Binatia bacterium | reverse complement strand
GGAAGGCGCAGGCTCGAATCGAGAATTACGCGCAGCAGCGGCCTGCGGCGGGGAAGACCGCTGCGGTCGGTGAGCAGGGGGTCGTCGGCGAGGACCGTGCCGATACCAACGAGAATGGCATCGCTGGCGTGGCGCAGTTGGTGGACATGGGCGCGGGCGAGTTCGCCGGTGATCCATCCCCCGGGGGGAATACCGGGCTCGTGAGATGAAGAACGGCGGCCGATCTTTGCGTCCAGAGTCAGCGCGGATTTCAGAGTGACCAGCGGGATGCCGCGGCGGATGTAGCAGGCGAAAGCTTCGTTCAAGCGGCGCGCTTCGGCTTCGAGCATTCCTGCTTCGACTCGAATGCCAGCGGCGCGCAGTTGTTCGAAGCCGCGCCCGCTGACCTTGGGATTGGGGTCGGCCATGGAAGCGACGACACGGGCGATTCCAGCGGCGATCAGGGCATCGGTACAGGGTGGCGTGCGGCCCTGATGCGCGTGCGGTTCGAGATTGATATAGAGCGTTCCGCCCCGAGCGCGGGTTCCTGCTTGCTCGAGTGCAAGAATCTCCGCGTGTTTCTGGTTGGCATAGGTGTAGGTCGCAGAACCGGCGATGTTGCCGTTTGCGTCAACGATTACCGCTCCGACGTGAGGGTTGGGCGAGGCAAGACCGACGCCGGCGCGCGCCAGTTCAAGGGCGCGGCGAAGAAAGAGTTCGTCGGCAGGCGGGGAAGAGGACATGCACGGAAAATCTATCACGATGAGGGTGGCACGACCCGGCCGTAAGGCGCTATTCGAACAGGGAATCCACAAACTCTTTGGGATCGAAGGGCAGCAGGTCGCCGATTTTTTCGCCGACTCCTACGAATCGAACGGGCAACCCAAGTTCGCGCGAAATAGCGACCACTACGCCTCCCTTGGCAGTGCCGTCGAGCTTGGTGAGAACGATGCCGGTCACACCCGCCGATTCGGTGAACAGCCGCGCCTGCTGCAGGCCGTTCTGGCCGGTGGTGGCATCCATTACCAGCAGAGTTTCGTGAGGGGCGCCGGGAACGATGCGCTGCGCCGTGCGCCGCATCTTGTCCAACTCCGCCATCAGGGTCGATTTGGTATGCAGGCGGCCGGCGGTGTCGACAATCACGTAGTCGGTCTTGCGCGCAGCGGCCGCTTGCAGGGCGTCAAACAGAACGGCGGAGGGATCGCCTCCGGGCTTCGTCTTGATCACTTCCGTCCCGGTGCGCTGACCCCAGATTTCCAGTTGATCAATGGCGGCGGCGCGGAAGGTATCCGCGGCGCACAGAAGAACGGTTTTGCCGCCGGATCGAAACACCTGCGACAGCTTGCCGATGGTTGTGGTTTTGCCGGTGCCGTTGACGCCGACGACAAGTATTACTTCCGGCGCGGCGGCAACTTTCTGCACCGGGCGAGCGTTGGCCGCGTTCAGGATAGCCAGCAGTTCTTCCTTGAGCAACCGCTTCAGTTCCGGAACGTCTTTGATCTGTTTGCGGTCGGCGCGTTCCCGCAATTTGCCAAGGACTTCCTGCGTGGTGGCTGTGCCCAGGTCGGCCGAGATGAGGATGGCTTCCAGGTCATCGAGCGTGTTGCGGTCGATTTCTTTGCCGAAGGAAACGACTTCTTCAATGCGCTCGGCCAGGTTTTCGCGCGTGCGCGTCACCGCCTGCTTCATGCGGTCGAACAGGCCGGGCTTTTTTTCTTCTTCGAGGCTGCCGAATAAAGTTTGAATCACGGAAAAAGTCCCAGGCTCGATTATAGCGGTCGTGGTCGAACAGAAAGGAGTTGGTGCAACGAAATACGCCGCCCCAGGTTGAGGCGACAGTTCGCTTGCCAGGCAGTTTTCTTCACCCGCGCTTTATTCGAGTTCGGAGTGGCGAAGTTCGGAAACTAAACGCGGCTGCGTTCAAGGTGTGGAGCTTCAGCGGGGGGCGGTTCCGCGGGCGCTGGGGGTGCGGGGCTGGCGGCAGCCTCGGGGGCGGCTTCGGGCGAGACCGGCCGCCTGATGGCGATGCGCTGGATGCGGATTTCGCCCCGTTTGTAGACGGCCATTAATGCGGCCACGGCGATTGGATCGAGGCGCTTGCCGGCAAGGTTCTGAATGATCTGAAGCGCCTGCTCGGGCGTGTGCGCGTTCTGGTAAGGGCGGTTGGTGGTGAGCGCGTCGAAGGTGTCGCCCACGGCGATAACACGCGCGAGCAGAGGGATTTGATCGCCCTGCAAGCCGTACGGATATCCCCGGCCGTCGAGCGCCTCATGGTGCAATTCGATTCCGGGCAGCATGTCCGCGAGTTGCGTGACCGGGCGCAGAATGTTCGCGCCTTTTGTCGTGTGAGTTTTCATCACTTCGAACTCTTCAGCGGTCAGCGCTCCGGGTTTTTTCAAAATGCGGTCTTCGATGCCGATTTTGCCGACGTCGTGCAGTTGCGCGGAAATCTGGAGGGTTTCCATGAAATCGGGCGGCAGGTTCATCTCCCTGGCGATCATCATGGAATAGCGCGTGACGCGGTCGGAGTGGCCGCGAGTGTAGGGGTCCTTTTCGTCGACCGCGCCGGCGAGCATTTGAATCGATCCCAGAAACAGCGCACGGTTTTCTTCGGCGGCCCGCTTCAGGTCTTCGACGAAATGCTCAAGCTCGCCTGACATGGTGTTGAAAGTCTCGGCCAGTTCGCCGATTTCGGTGCGGCTCCAGAGATGAACGCGTTGGGAAAAATCTCCACGCGCGAGCGCGCGGCTGGATTCGGTGAGGATCTGCAACGGATTGGTGATTCTGCGCGCGGCAAAAATGCTCACGCCGATGCTGAGCAACACGGCCAGCAAGGCCAGAAGGCGCGCGGTCCGCTGCATTTCGTAGACGCCGCGGTAGGCCTCGAGCTGCGGCTTGTGCACGACCACCGCCCAATCAAGCGCCGTGACCGGGCTATAGGTGCCGAGCATTTCGACGTTGTCTTTGCCTTCCCGCACCGCGAATTCCTTGGTGGCGGCCAGTTGCGCTTTGTTGCCGGCATCGACAAAGTTGCGGACCAGTTCGATACTCTTCATGTCCTGGCCGGTGACATACTGTGCCGTGCCTGCGGCCACGAGGCGCCCTTGAGAATCGACGACGTAAGGAGTGAGGCCGCCGCCGCTGACCTCATGCAGGCGGCGAATCAGGAATTGCAGGTCGACCACGGCGCCCACCATACCGAGAAAGCGGCCGCCATAGCTTACCGGGCTGCTGACCAGCACGACGGTTCGCGTATTCTTTCCGTCTTCGACTTGCAGCGCCTGGCCGTTATAGGCGCGGCCGTCGTGGGCAGCGTCAAAGGCGCGCTGGAGCTCGCGCTGCAGGAAAGCGTCGGGGGTGATGCGTCCGGCGGAAATTCCGCGCGCCTCAGAATTCAGCAGCGTGGCGTAGGCCAGTTCGTCGGAGGAAGAAACGAAATTTTCCAGCAGGGCGCGGAGCTCGGGGGCTTGAATGTTCTGGCTGCCGATGTCACCTCCGCTGGCGACTTGAATCGCGGAGGAAAGGTTGGCCAGCATCATGCGCAGGGACCGCTCGTGCTGCGAGAGATCGTCGGCCAGCGAGCGCGTGACCGTATTCTGCAACAGCATTTCATTGGTCTTGAGGCGGTCGCGGTTAATGGCTTCCACCTGGGCCGAATAGAAATACATAGGGACGATGCTGATGACCAGCAGCACGCCCAAAATGACGTAGAGAATGGGGATGCGCGCCGGATTGGGCGCGGCGGAAAGATTACCCTCCGCAATTGGCGCAGAAGCGCCTTCGATTGACGTGGCGGCGGCGTTCACAGGTATCTACAGAATTTTAATTTGCGCGGGAGGGCCTGCCACGATCACAACAGTGGCGTGCCCGTTACTAAAGTTTGGCTGGGAACAGGCTATTGGCGCCGGTTTGGCAAGGTAAAACACCGCCGCTGCTAGGCGCGAGTTTCGCTCTTTCCGCTGCGGCTCATAAGCTCATAAATGGCTTGCCGCGGATCCTTTCCTTCGTGAAGGATGGCGTGCATCTGTTCGACGATGGGCATTTCTACGCACCGGACGCGCGCCAAGCCAACGGCGGCGGTGGTGGTGAAAACGCCCTCTGCAACCATGCCGTGCATTCCGGCCAGAATGTCGGGCAGCTTGCGGCCGCGACCCAGTTCCACGCCGACGCTGCGGTTGCGGGAAAGTCCACCGGTGCAGGTAAGAACAAGGTCGCCAAGTCCGGCGAGCCCGGCCATGGTCTCGGGTTTGCCTCCGCAGGCAACTGCCAGGCGCGTCAATTCCGCGAGTCCGCGTGTGATCAGGCCGGCGATGGAGTTATGGCCGAGACCAAGTCCGGCGCAGATACCCGCTGCGATGGCGATGGTGTTTTTGAGCGCTCCGCCCAGTTCAACGCCGATGGGGTCGTCATTCGTATAGACGCGAAATGTGTCGGAGCTGAATTCCTGCTGAAGCGCCCTGGCCAGACCGGAATCATGCGAGGCAATTGCGACGGCCGTGGGATCGCCGCGCGCGGCTTCCAGGGCGAATGAGGGGCCGCTGAGGGCGGCAAGATTTGTGCTGCGGCCGAGCACTTGCGCGATCACTTCGGTCATGCGGAACAGGGAATTCTCTTCCAGTCCTTTTGTTGCGCTGACGATCATCGTTTCGGCGCGCAGGTGGGGGGGCATGCGGTCAAAGAGACCGCGGCAGTGCTGCGAGGGCATGACGCTGACTACGATTTCCGCTCCGGCGAGCGCTTGGGCGAGATCACTGGTTGACGTGACCGTCTGTGGGATCGACTGGCCGGGAAGAAAGAGTTCGTTGACGCGGCGCTGCGCAATGCTGTCGCAAACTTCTTTTTCATGCGCCCACAGATGGATGCGGTGGGTTTGCTTGCGTCCGAGAACGATGGAGAGGGCCGTTCCCCATGCGCCTGCGCCGATGATGGCGATCTCGCTCATGCGTGCTTCGCTCCCAGGCGGTTTTCGGTGCCGGAAAGCAATCGGCGAATATTTTGATGGTGCATGGCCACGATGAGAAGGGATGTGAGCGTAATGTAAGCCATGCTGGAAGGGGACGACGGATGGAGCCAACCGGCGGCCAGCGGAAAAAGCGCGACCGAGATAATCGAGGCCAGCGACACATAGCGAAACAGCGCGAGGACGCAAACGAACACCGCCGCCGCGACCAGCACGGCGTTGGGAGCGATCACGAGGAACGCTCCTAATCCGGTGGCCACACCTTTGCCTCCGCGAAATTTGAGCCAGACGGGAAACATGTGCCCCAGCACGGCGAACAGGGCGGCCAGCGCCATGCAGGAATCCCGGGGCCCGGCGTTCGGACTCACATAGCGGGCGAAGACAACCGCCGCCGAACCTTTCAGTGCGTCCAAAATAAGCGTGAGCGCTCCCAAAGCGGGAGATTTGCGGGAAACGTTGGTGGCGCCGATGTTGCCGCTGCCGCTCAGGCGGACGTCTTCGCCGCGAAAGAGGCGCACCAGAAGATATCCGAAGGGAATCGACCCCAGCAGATAGCTTACGGCGGCAATGATGACAAGTGTGGGCACGTTTTCGCGCGATTCAGCGCAGGGCGAAGCCTGCCAGCTTGGAATACTGCGATCCGCCGGGCGAAAGCCTGCTCTGATACAAGAAAAACTCGCGGGCCGTCATGGTACCAAACTCAGGGGCAGGCTGGGACGAGAGTTTTTCCTGAAGCAGCTGGAAGCGGGAATTCAGGCGGTCGGTTTTCTGTCGGCGCGGCGAACCTGATCCCCCGGCGGCCCGCGCCAAAGTGAGATGCGGATTGTACGGATGGTCTTCTTTTGCGGCACCAAAGGTGCCGAGTTTCGCGTCGATCGTTTTTGCCAGTGCAGCGAGGTTGGAGCCGGATTCCACGCCGATCCAGAAAACGCGGGGGGAACGCGGAGTGGGGAAGAAACCAAATCCGCGGAAATTAAGGTCGATAGCATCCGCTGAAGTGGTGTTTAGCATTTGCGTGATTTTTTCCAGCGCCGATTCCGGCTGTTCCCCGATGAATTTCAAAGTGATATGCAGAGATTCAGGCCTCACCCAGCGCGCATCCGGCGAGTGTGCGCGATTGATCTGCATGAAATCGGCAATCCGCCGGCGGATCGGGTCGTCAATGTCGAGGGCGACGAAGAGGCGCATGGGGGAATCAGCAGTCTGCAGTCAGCACTCAGCACTCAGTTCTCAGTTCTCAGCTTTCAGCTCTCAACTCGCGGTTGGTTTGCGGCGATCGCAGGTTGCCTCGATCTCTGTATAGCGGCTGAGTGCTGGGTGCTGAATGCTGAGTGCTTTCTCACATCAGTTTTCTTCTCACCATATCCAGCGCCAGCGTGCTGGCGAACCAGCGAATGCGTTTGCGGTCGCCGGGAAAATTGCGTTCGATGACTTCGGTTCCCGTGTCGCCGGCCAGGGCGTGAAAAACCAGGCCCACCGGCTTTTCCGGCGTTCCGCCGCCCGGGCCGGCGATTCCAGTAATGCCCACGCCAAGCGTCGATTCGCAGCGGTAACGGATGCCTTCCGCCAGGGCGGCGGCCACTTCGCGGCTGACCGCGCCGTGGCGCTCGATCATGTCGGCGGGCACGCCGGCCAGTTCGGTCTTGAGCGCATTCGAGTAGACAACCGCGCCTCCGGAAAAGTAACGCGAACTTCCGGCCACGGAAGTGATGCGCTCAGCCAGCAATCCGCCGGTGCACGACTCCGCCGTCGCCAAGGTCGCTCCGCGCATTTGCAGCCAGTACCCGGCGATCTGCTCCAGCGATTCGCCGTCGCGCGAGAACACGGCGTCATCCAATTCTTCTTCGACCGCGTCGGCGACTTCATCCACGCGGGCCTGGGCTGCGTGCAGATTCTCCGCCCGCGACTTGAAGTGAAGCTGGATTTCTCCCGCCCCGGCGAGAATGGTGGTTTGCACGTCGGTGTAGCGCTTATAGATGGGAGAAACGCGGGCATCCACGTGGGATTCGCCGAGCATGGCGACCTTAAGCACCCGCGTAGCGATGAATGCCGGCGGCAACTTCTCGCGCAGGCGCTCGCGGCATTCGGATTCGAACAGGCCTTTCAATTCATGCGGCGGGCCGGGCAGCAGGATGATGATTCTCTCAGGCCCGTCGAACTTGCCGCTGAGCCATTGTCCCGGGGCAGTTCCGTTGGGGTTCGGCAATACGACGGCACCGTCGATGACATCGGCTTGTTTGGCATTGTTGGGCGACATCTTCCAGCCGCGCGTGGCAAACCGCCGCTCGATTGCGGCCAGAACTTGTTGGTCGCGATGAAGCGGCAGGCCGAGCGCTTCGGCGACGGCTTCCCGCGTCAAATCGTCTTCCGTGGGGCCGAGGCCGCCGCTGAAAATCACAATCTCCGAACGAAAAAGCGCGTGCTGGGTAGCGGCGACGAGGCGCGGAAGATCGTCGCCGACTACGCTCTTGAAAATGACTTCAACGCCCAGTTGGTTCAGTTGCTCGGTCAGATAGAGCGAGTTTGTATCGGCGCGGAAAGGGGTAAGCAGTTCGGAGCCGACCGCGATGATCTCGGCGTTCACGGATAGAAGTGTAAACGAAAACGAACACGGCTCCTGCCCCTTCGGGAGCGCGCAAGCAGAGGCTTTACTGTTCGGGCAATAGGGGCAGGCCGGCGATGTTCCACGAAAGATGGTGGACCGCGTCGTTGGTGGCCAGAACGACGCTACGGCCCGGGGCGAAGGCGAGACCGACAAGCCCTTGGCCGGAGACTTCGAGACTCGCATTGCCTTCCGGCGTAACTTTGACGATGCCGCGGCGCCCTGAGAGCGAGGCGGCCAGGTAAAGATTGCCGGAAGCGTCGAAGGCCAGTCCTTGCGGCCGGCCCAGGCCGCGATAAAAGGTGTGCACAGAGCCTTGCGGATCGATGCGATAGATGGAATCGAAACTCGACGTGGTCGGTCCGGTAACAAACAAGTCGCTTTGCGGACCGAAGGCCAGGTGATAGGCGGAGACGCTGGGTTCGAGAGTGGCAAAGACAAACACCTGCTGATCGCGGCCGATCTTGAAGATCGTCCCGCTGCGGTCGCCGACGTAAAGATTCTGATTGCGATCGAAAGCGATGCCGGTGGCGATACCCATGCCTTCGGCGTAGGTGGTCATGGTGCCGTTGGCGGCCACGCGGTAGACAGCGCCATCGTTTCGCGAGGAAACGTAAACCTGGCCCTGGCGATCGAAGGCGATGCCGGTGGCATTCATCATTTCATTGACGAACGGCTTGACGGCGTAGTTGGTGTCGATCTTGAAAACGGCGACTGGAACCTTTTGCCCGCGCGTACCTGAGAACGTTGCGTAAATGTTGCCCTGAGGATCGATCGCGGGACTGGTTACGGGGTGCAGGTTCTCGGCGATGGAGACGGCTACCTTTACGTTCTGCGCGTTGCTGACATGGCCGTTGGTAGCCACAATGACGGGACCGGAAGTTGCGCCTTCCGGAACCCGCGCCACGACGAACGAGTCGGAACTGACCACAACTCCGCCTTCAACGTCGCCAAACTGCACGCGGGGGCGCTGCCACTGCGGAGGGCGCAGGCCGCTTCCGGCGATGCGCACTTCTCCGCCGGCGAGCGCCAAACCCGGCGAAACAGACTCGATGTGGGGCTGGCCGTTTACGTTTTTCTTGCCGAGGATACGATCGGACAAACTCATCGGAAAAATGCTCGCAACAAACTTAATTTAGAAGACCTATTTTAGAAGCCCGGAATGCAACAAGAGATGCAAACATATCAAAGCGAAAAAACCCGCAGCCACGTCGTCAAGCATGATGCCGGCGCCTTCGGGAATCGCTTCCAGTTGGCGAATTGGCGGCGGCTTGATGATGTCGAAGATACGAAAAAGTATAAATCCGGCAAGGAAGGATTGCCACGTCAAGGGCGCGCCGATGAGGGCGATCAGTTGCCCTACGACTTCGTCGATCACGACAATTTGCGGATCTTTATTGCCCAGGCTCCGCGCCACCCGCGTGGCGGCAGGAATCCCCGCCACGAAAAAGGAACTGGCGAACACAATCGCAAACAGAAAGCGGACGGGCGAAGGTTGTCGATAGGCAAAAGCGGCCCACAGCAGCATGGTGATGGCCGAGGCCCACGTTCCGGGCCCGGGGCGCAGGTACCCGACCCCAAAAAAAGTTGCGACCATGCGGAACGCATTCTCGATGACCGGCGAAACTTCGCCTCCGGGGCGGCTATTTTCGTCCGCGGCTCTTACCGTGGGAGATGGGCCTCTTTCTTCCGGGTTATCTTTCATGGCTCATCGTCTTGCTCAGCGGGAGGGCCTTCCTGAAAAAGTTCTTCCTCGTCGCGGACTGGGGATTGAATAACGTACTCGCCGCTGGCCCATTTGCCGAGATCGATGGTGCGGCAACGCCCGCTGCAAAAGGGAAAATCCGCACTTCCGTCCGCGACTTCTTTTCTGCAGATGGGGCAGCGGGCTTGAGTTGATTTCTTGCCGGGCATGCGGGGGCGCCTTATCCCACCACCAATTTCCTATAAAATCCTGGCCACCAGATCGTAATCGTGAGCTTCGGTGATCTGGCAACGGTAAAAGCGGCCCGGTTCGGGGCTGATTTCTTCGGGGAACTCGTTCACAAAAACTTTGCCGTCGATTTCCGGAGCGTGCATGCTGGTGCGCCCTTCCAGGAGCAAGTCGGTTTCCTCGGAGTTGCCCTCCAGCAGCAAATCGAACTCGCGCCCGAGCAGCGCCTTTTTTTTCTTCCGGCTGATTTTCTGCTGAATACTCATCAGGTGTTTGCGGCGCCGCTCGATTTCGCGCGGCGGGAGTTTCTTATCCAGGCCGTAGGCATCCGCGCCTTCCTGATCGGAGTAGGCGAAGGTTCCCATCCAGTCGAATTCAGCCTGGCGCACGAAATCGCACAACTCCTCGAACTCTTTATCCGTTTCGCCGGGAAAACCGACGATAAACGATGTGCGCAAGGTGAGATCGGGAATGGTTCGCCGCATCCTGGCGATGGAGCGGAGAAATACATCGGACCCGCCGCCTCGCTTCATGCGCTTGAGCACGCCGGCGGAAGCGTGCTGCAACGGAACATCCATATACGAGCAGATTTTTTCCGAAGACGCGATCGTGTCCAGCAGCTTGCCGGTAATTTTATTGGGATAGGCGTAAAGAAAACGCACCCAGCGTAATTCTTCGATGGACGCAAGTTTTTCGAGCAGGAGCACAAGGCCATCTTTCAGGCCGAAGTCTTCGCCGTAGCAGGTGGTGTCCTGGCCGATCAGCGTGATCTCGCGGACCCCGCTGCGCGCCAGGCGTTCGGCTTCAGCGACCACGGATTCGAAGCGGCGGGAGCGAAACTGCCCGCGCAACTGGGGAATGATGCAAAAGGTGCAGGGGTGATCGCAACCCTCGGCGATCTTGATGTAAGCGGTTGATTTAGGGGTCGCCAGAATGCGGGGAGTTTCTTCGTCGTAAAGGTAATTTGGCAGATCGGAGACGGCGCCGTCCCATTGGTCGCGCGAGAATCGGCCCTGCGCGGCGCGCGCGTCGCCTTCGGCGCGAGAGTTAAGAATGACAAAGGGAGAATTGCCCGCCGCCGAATCGGCGAGGCCGGCCGCGGCGATGATGTTTTGCAGTTCACCGGTTCCAACCACGGCATCGACTTCAGGGATGCGCCGGCGAATTTCGTCGCGAAAGCGCTCGACCAGGCAGCCGGCAACGACTAACTTTTTTGCTCTTCCGGAATTCTTGTGCGCGGCCATTTCCAGGATCGTGTTCACCGATTCCTGCTGTGCGCTTTCGATGAAAGAACAGGTATTAACGACGATGACGTCGGCGTCTTGGGCCTGCTGGCAAAGCTCAGCGCCGGAACGGCCAACCAGTCCCATCATGACTTCGCTGTCGACCAGATTTTTGGGGCAGCCAAGGCTCACAAAGCCGACTTTGGTCGGACGGGCGGCGGGCTGAGTCTTCACGTCAGACTCGGCGGCTTTTTCCGGATGCGATACAGATAGGGACTTCGGGGACATGCAATCTGGATATTTTATCATCCGTGGAAGAGTGGCACCGCGGGAAAGACAGGACCCGCCGAATCGGCACAGGGCGCCGATTTTTTTGTGACGCGAAAGTTTGACGGTGTATAGCGCATTGATTATCATCAGAGTGCGGGGTGGAGCAGTCTGGTAGCTCGTTGGGCTCATAACCCAAAGGTCGGTGGTTCAAATCCACCCCCCGCAACCACTTAGAGACTTTTAGGGACTACGGGCGTAGTCCCCAATCCCAAAATCACTGGATTGCGGTTGTTTCGGGCTTCAAATTCTGCAGGGAAACTTCCTTCGCCCTATTCTTCAGTTGCCTTTTGATCGCGGGTGGCAGAACAAGAGCTGCTACCCGGCTGTTGGCTCGGCGTTTGCTTTTTTCAAATGCCGAGCCGTAGGTGTTCATGGTGGTCTTGATGTCGGCGTGCCGCATGAGGCGCTGCTGCACCCCAAGAGGCGTGCCCACATCGTCAATGAGCGTCCGATAAGTGTGCCGAAACGTGTGCCAGCCCACTCCTAGCAGCCCGACCTTTTCACCTGCCGGTCGCAAGTATTCTTTCTGGATCACGTCGCCGTGCACTGGCCGCTTCGTGTCAGCATTCGCAAAGAGCCAGCCCTCTGGTGTCGGGACACATCTCTTCTGCCAGTCCTCCAGAACGGAAACTAGCTTGGAATCCAGAGCCACTTCGTCTTCCGAAGCCCCGGTTTTCCCACCGTTCCAGACATACTTGCCGACGATGGATCGCGCCAATGTCAGAATCCTCCGCCTCAAGTCAAAGTCCTGCCATTGCAATGCCCTGATCTCGCTAATACGCAGGCCAGGCACATT
>DATLKM010000362.1:0-2358 GCA_035538435.1 Binatia bacterium | reverse complement strand
AATCCGGTCGTCGATGAATGTAAATCGGCTCTTTGAATAGGGCATGCCCGCGCCGAGCAGCACCAGAGGCAACAGATGGTGCAACGGTTCCCGGATCTGACTCGCGGGGCTGCGGTGCGGCCGAGCGTTTGCACGATTGGGCATATTCTTTGCTTTGCGCTCCGCCCTGGTCTACGAGGAAATCCACTGTATCCTTAATATATATAATATATATGCTGGGCCCCTTGCTTCGGGCGTGAGAGCGAAGGTTCCGGTCCGGTTACACCGATCCGCGCACCTCGAGCTACTTGACTGTTCTTGATGAACATTCACGACGACACGGGACGGTTTACCGAGACAGCCATCGCATATGCCCTGCAAAACAGAATTGATCTGTATGACAGGAGTAGATTAGACGCAGCCCTTGTCATCTTGACACAATGGACTGAACCCTTGAAGTGAGACAGTTCCGATGGGCACACTTTGCAGGGAAAGGAACTGCAAAGTGAAGCGTAAGCGATACTCCCGGAAGTTCCAGCGAATGGCCGTAGAGCGTATGAGGACTTGTGAAAGTGTGACGGACCTGGCTCGCGAGCTAGGGGTAAGGCCGAGATGCCTTTACAAGTGGCGCACGAAGCTCGAAGCGATTGAGCCAGGGGAGGAAGCGGCACGTCCGAGCACGCACGCGGCTGCGCACCGAAAAGAAAACCAACGACTAAAGCGACTGCTAGCCGAAAAGACCCTGGAAGTGGATTTTTTCAAAGCTGCCTTGCAAAAAATCGAGGCTCGACGCCGGAAGAGCGGCGCTTCTGGCGAGACGGCATCTACGAACAAATCCGAGAACTGATGCCCTTGCAAGGCAGTTTGAGTACCGAGCGCATGTGTGAGCTGGCCCGCGTCAGTCGAGCGAGTTTCTACCGATCGCTGAAGGAACGGCAACCAGCCGAGGAGGAGACGGAAGTGCGGTCTGCGATTCAGCAGATTGCCCTGGAACATCGACGACGCTATGGCTATCGACGGATCTGTGCGGAGTTGCGGCGGCGAGGAATGCAAGTGAACCATAAGAGGGTTCTGCGGATGTTGCGACGAGACAACCTGCTGGCCCTGCGACGGCGGCGTTTTGTAGTCACGACCGATTCGAATCACAAGTTCGAGGTTTATCTGAACCTAGCCCGTCGCATGAAACTGACGGGGATCGACCAGCTTTGGGTAGCGGACATCACCTACATTCGGTTGAAGGCCGAGTTTGTGTATCTGGCGGTGATCCTGGATGCTTTCTCCCGCAAGGTAGTTGGGTGGGCGCTGGATCGGACGCTAGCGAGCCGGCTGACCGTCGCTGCGTTGGAGCGAGCTATTGCCCAACGACGACCACGGCCTGGTTTGGTTCACCACTCGGACCGCGGACTGCAATATGCTCGCGGCGATTACGTAGCCATCCTGGAGAAGTACGGGATCGTGCCGAGCATGAGCCGCCCGGCGAACCCATACGACAACGCCAGCTGCGAGAGTTTCATGAAAACGCTGAAGCGAGAAGAAATCTACGCCAACAAGTATGACACCCTGGAACACCTACGAGCGAACATCGAAGAGTTCATCGAGCAGTATTACAACCGACAGCGCTTGCACTCGGCGCTGGGCTACCGATCTCCCGAGGAGTTCGAGCGACAAACCGCAGAGGGGAATCGGGCAGACTGTTCGGGTGCAACGGTGGAGTTCGTTGTGGGAAGTGAAAACGGGGGGATGCTATGGGTCGACCGACCTGCGAATCGTTGCTCCTAGGCGGTCTGGACGCGAAATTTTTCTGCGAAAAATCGCCGGCGCCAAAAAAGGTCCGCTCTCGACGCGGAGACTCGAATGCACTTCGCAAACGCAGGCTTGTCCAGAGGTGGGTGCTGGGGAAGGGGCTCGAGCGCCGCCCCTTCCCCTACGACCCCATCCTGGCTTCAGCTGCAAAACGAGAGAACACGAATTCAAGGGGTCAAATTTCCAGGCCGCGATCCACCTTAGACGAGGCCGAATTTCTGTCTAAAAAATGGGGAGCAGTAACGTGCACTATGAGAACAGTGGGAACCAGGAGAGGGATGCTACTGAGCTATCTGGGGACGAGGACTCAAACGCCGTCCTCTTCCCCAGACCCCTTCTCCTGCTACAAGACGCAGCGAGCGACCAATGAAATCTGCGAAGTGTGCCCAAGAATTTTGTCTCACTAAAGGGGTTCACCCCACGGGCTTCGCCGCTGACCCAGCTCCTCCGCCGCTGCGCAAGGCGCATTTTCTTGTGGAGGCGGTTGCGCGAATCAAGCCCGGGATCACCATTGCGCAGGCGCAAAGCCAGGTAGATACGCTGATTCGAGCTTTACAGAAGCAGTTCCCGAACGAT
>DATLKM010000361.1:0-7244 GCA_035538435.1 Binatia bacterium | reverse complement strand
TGCAGTTAATTCGCGGCATCAAGGGCCGCGTCTACCCCGTGGGACGGCTCGACTACGCCAGCGAGGGCCTGCTGCTTATGACCAACGACGGCGCGCTCGCCAACCAGCTCATGAAAGCTTCTTCCGGCGTGGCGAAAACCTATGTCGTGAAAGTTGCCGGCACTCCTTCCCCCGATGCCCTCGACAAACTGCGCTCCGGCGTTTCCATCGCCACCAGCGACGGCCGCCGCGTCCGCACCGCGCCCGCCGCCATCAAGCTGATCAAAGAAGGCGAGAACCCCTGGTATGAAGTCACTTTGATCGAAGGCCGCAATCGCGAAATCCGCCGCATGTTCGAAAAAGTCGGCCATCACGTGGAAAAAATCAAGCGGGTAAAGTACGGCCCGCTGGCGCTCGACGTGCCACCCGGCGAATATCGTCCTCTCACCGCCAAAGAAGTCGACCGCCTGCGCAGCGCCTCGAAAAATCCCGTAGCGTCAAGCAAGCCTTCCGTGTAATCATGTGCGGCAAAGCAAAGTATGAGCCGTTTTTTTGATCTGGTATCCAAGCCTGCGCGCGATCTCGGATCCAACGCGCCCCGGGCGGCAGCTTTTGACCCTCCGCCGCATTTCATCAAGCTCGATTCCAACGAAAATCCCTTCGGCCCTTCGCCCCGCGCGGTTGAAGCCATGCGCAGCGCCATTGCCGCGGCCAATCAATATCCCGATGACGATTGCGGCGAACTCCGCCGCAAGCTCGCCGCGCATCATGACGTTCAATCCGATCAGGTCGTCGTAACCGCCGGCTCTACCGGCCTGCTCAGCCTGCTCTGCCAAACGCTGCTCGCGCCGGGCCTGAATGCCGTGACCAGCGAGTGCTCGTTCATTGTTTATTCCATGGCGGTGCACGCGACCGGAGCGCGCCTGATCGAAGCGCCCATGCGCAACTACGCCTTCGATCTGGAAATGATTCACTCCGCCATCAATTCCGATACGCGCATCGTTTTTATCGCCAACCCCAACAACCCGACGGGAACGGTGCTGCAAGCGGATGCGCTCGAGCACTTTCTGCGGCAGGTTCCCGGTCATGTGGTGGTAGTGCTTGACGAAGCTTATTTCGAATTTGCCACGCATTTCGCCGCGCTGCGCAAAACCCATTATCCCGACTCGCTCGACTATGTTCGCCGCGGCGCGAGCGTGGTGGTGCTGCGAACCTTCTCGAAAGCCCACGGTCTCGCCGGACTTCGTGTCGGCTATGGCCTGGGCCCGGCCGAACTGCTCGGCTATTGCGCGCGCATGAGAAATACTTATTCGGTGCCTTCGGTGGCGCAGGCGGCGGCGCTGGCGGCGATCGACGACCGCGAACACATTGCCCGCGTGGTGGAAAACAACGGCATGCAGTCGCGCGTGGTCAGCCAGGGATTGTCGGCGCTCGGCTATCGCGTAGTTCCCACCTCGGCTAATTTTGTTTTTTGCGATCTCGGAGAAGACGCCGCCCCGGCCGCCGCTCACTTACTGAGTGAAGGCGTGGCCGTGCGCCCATTGGGATCGTGGGGCGCGCCCAATTGCATCCGCGTGACGATCGGAACTCCGGAGCAGAACCAGGCGTTCCTGCAAGCGGCGCGGGCGACGTCAAAGCATGCCCGAAGCAAGGAAAAAGTAAATTTTGGTTAAGCCGCGTGTTCCTTGGTGCGACTCTGTGTCCTTGTGGGTTTCGATTTTGAGGTTCAATCAATACGCCGCCGGCACCAGCGCATCCTCCGGATATCCTGGCACGCCAAACTCCGGCACATCCAATCCTTCCTGCTCCGCCTCCACAGATACTCTCATGCTCTTCACCTTATTCACACACCAGAAGACACCATAAGTCATGCCAAAAGCCCACGCGGCATAGATAGTCGCTCCCATCAGCTGGCAGAGAAACTGGCGCGTATCTCCATGCAACAATCCTGTAACTCCCTGGCCGGCGTGGCCTAAGTAGCTGGCCGCTCCCACGCCATTCCATCCCGCGCCGTAAGTGCCATCGGCGAAAATGCCCACGCACACTCCGCCCAGCCATCCGCAATAACCATGAACTGAAACCGCGCCGCAGGGATCATCAATGCGCAGTACGCGCTCATTGAACAGAACGCCAAAGCACACAAGACAGCCAGCAAGTACCCCGATTACTACCGAGGCCGTCGGCCCCACAAACGCGCACGGCGCGGTAATCGCCACCAGACCCGCCAGCATTCCGTTGCACGCCATGGTCACGTCGGGCTTGCCGAACAGCATGTACCAGAGCAGCATGGCCGCGGCTGATCCCGCCACTGCCGCGAGATTCGTATTGACCGCAACGACCGAAATGCGCAGATCGGTCGCACCCAGCGTCGAGCCGGGGTTGAACCCCATCCAGCCGAATAGAAGAATGAAAGTCCCCGTCACGACGTAAACAATGTTGTGCGCGGGAAACGCGCGGATCTTTCCGCCCGGCCCAAACTTACCCAGCCGCGGCCCGAGGATAATCGCCAGCGCCATGGCGCAGAATCCACCGACCGCGTGGACCACCGTCGATCCCGCGAAATCGACATAACCGTGGCCAAGATTAAGACTCGAGCCAACCTGCGACAGCCAGCCGCCGCCCCACGTCCAGCACCCGGAAATCGGATAAAGAATTGCGCCGATAAAAAGTTCGCAAATCAGGAATGCCCAGAAAGTAATGCGCTCGCACACCGCGCCCACAATAATGTAGCCCGCAGTTTCCATGAACACGACTTCAAACAGAGTCAGGCAGTTGCTACCCGCGTCATAGGCGGGGCCAACCAGAAAAAATCCCTTGCCGCCGACAAATCCCCACTGGCCGTGCCCAAGCAAAAAATGATTCAGCGTAGGCGTGCCGCCCAGCGCCGCGGGAGCGGCGTTCACGGCCACGGCTCCGAACTGGAATGCATATCCCACTGCGTAATAAGCGAGAAAGGCGAACACATACGCCGCGAAGTTCAGCATCATCAAATGACCGGCATTTTTCTTGCGCACCAGCCCGCACGTAAGGAGCGCGAATCCAGCTTGCATGAACAAAACCAGGTAGCCGGTGTTCAGCGTCCAGGCAAAATTCGTCGCCACCCGCACATGGCCAACTCCGTCGGCCAGTTTCACCGCCAGCGGCTCCTTTGCCGCCTGCGCCTGATAATCGTCAAAAGCTTTCTCGCCGGCGGCGTAATCGGGAGCTGATTTGTCGGTCGGCTCGGCGACCATAAAAGAATTGCCCGCCGCGTCGACCACGCTCGTGCGGTCGCCGGTAGCAAGGCCGGCAGGATCGGGCTTGGGATCGTTTGGGGGATTCTCGGCGAAGCAGGAGAGGCAAAACGTGGCGAGCAGAAAGGCGAAAAGGGGCGCAAGCGACAGGCGACGCCAATGCCTGCCGGATCGTTTTGTCATCTTCGATGGCTCCTGTTTTTTCGAATAGCCGATTTTTTCAAAATGGCTGGAGAACGGGAGAATGAGCCGCAATGGGCAAGCTTCTCCCTTTGCAGCCGAAGATAACGGCGCGGGCAGGGCGAGTCCAATTCATATTTCTTATGGGTTGAATCAGAGAGGGCGATAGCGCGCTACACCCCGCGCCCGCTTAGAGAGCGTTGATCAGGCGCAGAGTATCAACATCAAGAGCGGTGAACGCGCGGAACTCTTGACGTCAGTGCACCCCATAAAAATAAACGTCATCAACGTACATGCCCGCGACCTGCGAACTGGAAAGCCTTCTGCCTTCTACTCGATCTTCCGGCGTGTGCGTCCAGAGGTTTCGAAAAGCAACGTAGAGTGGGCTCTTGGGGCTGATGAGGTCGATTCTCAGCATCTGCGAGGCCTCTGAGGGGTCGAAGGGGATCGTCTTGTCGAGCTCCTCATAGGCGTCGCGCGGTCCGAGCTTGTCGACGATGTCGCTGGCGATCACAAGGTGCCATTCCCCTTCGAGCAGCCAAAACATCCCACAAACCGGAAACCTCGAATCCGCCCGAAGCATCCGCCACAGTTTCTTTCCGAATTCAATATCCTCGCCAGTCAGACCCGTCGCAATATTGCTCATTCACCACCTCCGCCGCAGCCAATCCAAGATGCCCGAACCCGCCTCAGTAGTCGCCTCGTACATAGACACTGCCTCAATTTCCTCGACCGCAAAGTAACGCTTCTCGTCATCCCATTGTCGCACGGTACTCCAATTGTTCCGCAGCGTGGCGTTTGTGTTCATCTCATCGTTCAAGCTGACCCAAAGCTCGCCGTCAAGCCTGGCAAGGTCTTCGAGATTGTGGGTGTAGGCCCTGTTGATGAAGCTTTTATCCGGAAAATCGTGCTGCTGGACCGCATGGGCAAGGCACGCCTTGAGCGCGCATTCCACCCCCAGGCCGGTTAGGTAATAGGCTCCCGTCCAGTGCTCGTGCTGAAGTAAGACCTTAGCCTCTTTGATGCGTGCGTCCGCGAAGAGCTGCAACGTAGCGCGATTGAGGCGAGCAATTGGCACTTACTCTCCGCTCGAATTCTTGTGACCCCTAATCAATTCTATTCGTCCGGGCGTCGAACGGAAACGCCGCTCACCCCGCAATCACCGCCGCCCGCGCCGCCCCGTATAACCCCGCATCACTGCCCAACAGCGCCCGCGTGATGATCGTCTTACCTTCGCCGCTTCCGCTCGTCCGATCGTCCGGCCCCGTCGCCGCATAAACTTCCGAGCGCCAGCGCAGTTCCTCAAACATCGTCGGAGCGAAGGCGTCCCACGCGCTGGAAACCCCTCCGCCGATCACATACATATTCAAATTCAACACATTCACCACACCCGACAGCATGATTCCGAGATAACGCCCGGCCGTGCGGAAGATCTGCCGGGCGTGCTCATCACCCTGAATCGCGAGATTGTAGATCGACTTGGCTCCAAACTCCGGATCGCTCGACGAAGCTTTGGCCAGCGACGGGGCTTCGCCGCTGGCAATCGCCTCCCGCGCCATGCGCACAATGGCCGTCGCCGAAGCATATTGCTCGGCGCATCCGCGGCTGCCGCACCCGCACGGATGCCCCTCCGGCTCCACGTTCACATGCCCTACTTCTCCCGCCATGCCATTCATGCCGTGCCAGATTTTGCCCTCGAGCACAATGCCACCGCCGATGCCGGTGCCGAGCGTGATCACGGCCATGTTCGGAACCCCGCGCGCCGCGCCCAGCCACTGCTCGCCCAGCGCCGCCACGTTGGCGTCGTTATCGAGCACCACTCGCGCGCCCAGCCGGCGCTCGATCTCTGCTCGCACGGGATAATCCTCCCATCCCGGAAAGTTCGCCGACTTCCGAATCATCCCGCTCGCCATGTCGATGATCCCGGGCACACCGATGCCCACGCCAACCAGCTTGCCGGCATTCTTGTATTTTGCCGACGCATCCTGAATCGCCTGGCACATTTCGCCGATCACGTGATCGCGCCCCAGCGACAGCCTGGTGCCCAGCGTGACTTTTTCGAGAAGCTCGCCTTCGGTTGTGACCGCAGAGATGCGCAGGTTGGTACCGCCAAGATCGACGCCGATGGAAAAGTTAGGCATGGTGGTGATTATAGAAGGCAGGCGCATCGCGGCGGTTGATGAGCCATGAGCATCCCGGATGCCTGTCTGATGCCATTCCGAACCGGCGCACCGGCGGGGAGGAAGATTTCCGGTTTCGCAGCGCCGTTCTCCGTGTTCTCGTCGGCAGTGGTCGGGATGGCCGCGTGCGCGAAATCTACTTCTGGCACTTCGGGCAATAGTGACTGCTTCTTCCTCCAATCACCACGCGCTTGATCGCATTCCCGCACACCAGGCACGGTTCGCCCTCGCGCCCATACACGCGATGTTGCAGCTGAAAAAACCCTTCTTCGCCGTCGGAGTCCACATAATCGGAGATCGACGATCCGCCCAGCGCGATGGCTTCGCGCAAGACTTCCTGAAGCGACTTGTGCAGTTTTTCCAATTGCGCGCGCGTAATGCTCGAAGCCCGCCGCCGGGGCCGGATTCCCGCCCGAAAGAGCGCTTCGTCCGCATAAATGTTCCCTACCCCGCGCAGTAATTTCTGGTTCAGCAAGGCGCTCTTGATCGGAGTCTTGCGTCCGCGAAAGAGCTCGACAAATTGTTCGGGAGAAACCTCCAGCGGCTCGAACCCTCCCGCTTCAAAACCCTCGCGCTCCACGCTCAACCGCCCAAACCGCCGCGGATCGACAAACCGCAATTCCTTCCCTGAGGCCAACCGGGCGATGGCATGAGTATGCTTGGCAATCTCTTCCTGGGGATCGCAAACTTGCAGCCGGCCGGTCATGCCGAGATGCACGATCCACTGCGCAGGCTGATTTTTCTTCTTATGGTTGCTCTCCAGATCGAACACAATGTGCTTGCCCTGGCGGCGGACCGCGGCGATGCGGCTGTGTTCGAGGACCTCGGCGATTTCGCGCGCCGGCGACTTCAACGGCTCCGGCTTGCGTCCCAGCCAGATGGAATCGATTACGTCTCCGCTGACCCTGGCGGCCAAGCCACGCGCAATGGTTTCTACTTCCGGGAGTTCGGGCATCGCTCAAGTGTATCGCGCTGGCGCGCAACACACTGAGATCACCGGGCTGGTTTTCTCGGCGATCTCGGAGTGCTCCGCGGTGGGCTGCGGAAAAACTAATCTTTGAGTGGGACCACCGTCTGCCCGTCGCGGCAGAAAGTGGCAACGCGCTGCAGTTCACCGCTTGCGCTGGGAATGGTCATGACCGGCCCGTAACAATACACGGCATGCCCGCTGGCGGCGAAATACCAGCGTCCGCCCTTGCTGTGGCGTGCCAGATGCCCCGCGGGCTGGCGCACCGGCGCTGCCGGCTTGGCAGCCGACAGGCTCAACAACAAGGCTAGGGTCAGGACCTTCATTGTCGCCGGATTTTCTTATGTCATCCTGCGCAAGCGCGTTCGCCTTGCGAAGGGTCGTACTTTGCAGTACCGCTGAAGCTTACTCGGTTAAATCGTGTGCAGGCTGCGCCGCTGGTCCATCCAGTCGCTTGCCGGCACGGGAGGAACTTCGGCGTCAGGTTTCACTCCCTTGCTTGCCTGGGAATGCTTGGTCTTGTTCTGGGCCTGGGCTTGCGCCTGTCCCTGGGCTTGGGTTTGCGCCTCCGCCTGCGCATTCTTTTGTGCCTGGACAGCGCCGCGATGCTGCGCCGTGATCGCCCGGCCTTTTTCGCCCCACAACTCGAGACTGTCGCGCTGCAGCACCTGGATCAGATTGTGCTGCGATTGCAACGCCGCCCCC
>DATLKM010000360.1:0-14760 GCA_035538435.1 Binatia bacterium | reverse complement strand
GCGATTTCTCACGACTAATATGGGGCCGTGTCTAACCTATGCGTAGTGTAGAAAACCGGCCGCGCTACCCGTAGAAAAGAATATGACCGATCCGGTCCTTGGCTGCATAAAGCGGCACTAGGGTCGTGAATTCCGGACGGGCGAGCACAGCGCAAACGCATTTTCCACGTTAAACGGGGCCGGCCACCGCCGGCCTTTTTTCGTTGTCCGCTTCCGAAAATATCAGTTTCATTGCAGCGGCTCGTTTAAAATGCATCATCGCGGCTGGAGTCTAATTCGGTTTGTTCAAGTAAGCTCGCATGTTCCGTCCTGATCTCCTCTGGCAAAAACGTGTTCTGATTACTGGCGGCGGCACCGGGCTGGGCAAGGCCATGGCGCAGCGCTTTCTCGAACTGGGCGCGATCGTCTACATTTGCGGCCGCCGCGAACCAGTGCTGAAAGAGTGTGCGGCAGAACTCGCCAAAATCCGTGGCGGCGAGGGCGTTCACATGATTCCCTGTGACGTCCGCAATGCAGAAGCCGTCGAGGCCATGATCGATTCCATTTGGAAAGACGGCCCGCTCGACATCCTGGTGAACAATGCCGCGGGAAATTTTATTGCCCGCACGGAAGAGCTTTCGCCGCGCGCCTGGGACGCGGTGATCGGAATCGTGCTGATGGGCACGCTGAATTGCACGCTGGCCTGCGGACGCCGATGGCTGAAGGCGAAACATGGAGGCACGGTGCTCAGCATTTCCGCGACCTACGCTCCGGTCGGCTCGGCCTACGTGGTGCCGTCGGCGGTGTCGAAAGCGGGAGTGGAGGCCCTGACCCGCAGCCTGGCAGTGGAGTGGGGCGATCGCGGCATACGCATGAACGCCATCGCGCCGGGCCCGATTCCGACGCAGGGAGCTTTCTCGCGGGTGCTGCCGCGTCCGGAGCTGGAAACGCTGGCGCTCGACCGCAATCCCATGCACCGCTTCGGCACGACGGAGGAACTGGCGAACCTGGCGGCGTTTCTGGTAAGCGACGGCTCGGGCTACATTAACGGCGAAGTCGTCCGCATGGATGGCGGCGAATTCCTGCAGGGCGCGGGCGAGTTCAGCAATCTGGGCCGGGCGTTGAGCGACGCGGACTGGGAGGCGTTGAAGCCGAAGAAGAAATAATCGGGATCAGATGCCGCACGGTTTGCCGGCTGTAGGAATCCCCGCCCCGCCTGAGAAAACGCGTAGCTGCGGAATGGCGCCGAAAAGAGGGATTGTAGAGGCTCGGGCAGCATCTTCATGCGGTCGCATTGACCCATGCGCCAGCCGCACGCTAGAATAGTCAAGTTTGCCTGTACTCGCCGACCCGTTCTGGGGACGCCTGCCTTGGCGGCTGACGCCGCGGCGGAAAACACAGCAAGCAATAATAAAGATTTCGGCTGAATGTGGCTGCGCCCGCGTGTGCGCCCGTTCCTTGTGAAGCGCCGAATCACGATATTTTAGGGAGGCATGACTATGTACGCGGTGATCCGCGCAGGGGGAAAGCAGTACCGGGTGGCGCCCGGCGATGTCATCCGGGTGGAGAAACTGGCCACCGGCACGGACGGCGAGGTGAGTTTTCCTGAAGTGCTGGCAGTTTCGGGAAACCAGGGCGAAATTGGCAAGCCGCAATCGGAGGCGCGCGTGACCGGCGAGGTGGTTGCCGAAGGACGCAGCCCGAAGATCATCGTCTTCCACTACAAGCGCAAGAAACAATACAAGAAGCTGCGCGGGCACCGGCAGGCGTTCACGGCGGTGCGCATTACCGAGATTGCCTTCGACGGGCAGAGTTTTAAAGCACCGGCGCTGGCAAAGAAGGAAGCGAAGCCGAAGAAGGTGAAAGCCGTAGCCGAAGAACACGAAGCCGCGCCCAAGAAGGCGTCGGCGAAAAAGAAGACCGCTCCCAAAAAAGCGGCGAAGAAATCCCCGAAGAAAAAGTGAGAAGCGGCGGGCAGGAGTGGAGTTTCCGCCACCCGAGAACGAACATCTGAGAACCAGGAACTAAACCATGGCGCATAAAAAAGGACAAGGCACATCGCGCAACGGGCGCGATTCGAATTCGCAACGGCTGGGATTCAAGGCATTCGGCGGACAAGTGGTTCACGGCGGGACGATTATCGTGCGGCAGCGCGGCACGCGGGTCAAGCCCGGGCTGAATGTAGGCCGGGGGAAAGACGATACGCTTTTCGCCAAGATCACGGGCCGCATCAAGTTCCTGAATAAAGGGGCGATGGGCAGGTTTGTAATGGTTGAGCCGGTGGAAATGGCGGAGTAGGCCGCGGGCTTCTCAAGATTGATTCCGCCGTTGATCGGTACCTGGACTTGAATCAAGGTCATGCGCGGACGTGAAGCGCAATCCAGATTGCCTCCTGCCCGTGCAGCAGGGGCATTTCCATAAGTTCGTCGTTGCCGCGGATGCGCACCTGATAGTTGTCGCCGGCCATTACGGTGGGCACGGAAAGCATACCGGCCTCGCCCAGGCCGATTTTGGCTTTGAAATATCCCGCCACGATATTGCAGATCTCGCCTACCGCGTCACAGCTCATGGGAAGGGCTTCTTCCGCCGGGACGCCCATCATCTGGGATGCGATGAAAGCAGCGGCTTGCCGGCTGCACCGCAGCGTGAAAGTGGCAGAGACCGGCCCGGCAATTCCAACCATTCCCGTAATGTGACTGATGACTGGCGGGTCGTTGCCGCCGCCCGGGTCGGTCAGCGACACCCCGACCATGGTCGAGAAGACTTCGAGAGCGGTTTCACGCAAGGTGGCGGGCCAAGCGGTGCGGGGCGTACAGTTCAGCTGCGGTTCTGATTGTCCCGAAGCGGCCATAGAAACTGTTCATTGGTTTCATCGGCAGGCAGACCGCCGTGCATCACTTGAACTATTAGGCGAGTCTAAAGCTTGCGTGGGCGCGGACAGCCGAACCGACGAGACAGTGACAGACCCGGGCCGGGGATCGGGCAAGTCAGCGGCTAAAGAAAATGTTCATTGATGAGGCCATAATTCGGGTGAAGGCGGGGGACGGCGGCAACGGCTGCATGGCCTTTCGCCGGGAGAAATTTGTTCCGCGGGGCGGGCCTTCGGGCGGAGATGGCGGCAAGGGCGGAGACGTCGTCATGGAATCCAGCGAGCGCCACAACACGCTGGTGCATTTCCGGTTTAACCCCGAATACAAAGCCCAGCGCGGACGCCACGGCGAAGGGTCGAACAAGACCGGGCGCGAAGGGGAAGATGTTCTGTTGAAAGTTCCGGTCGGCACGATCGTCTACGACGAAGAAAGCGGAGAAAAAGTATTCGACTTCTCCGCGCCCGACCAGAAGATGGTGATTGCTCGCGGCGGCCGCGGAGGGCGAGGCAATGCGCGTTTTGCCACTTCGGTGCATCAGGCCCCGCGCGAAACCGAACCCGGGCGGCCGGGCGAAGAACATACTTATCGCCTGGAGCTGAAACTGCTGGCCGATGTCGGGCTGGTGGGTTATCCCAACGTGGGCAAATCGACCCTGATCTCGCGCATTTCGGCGGCGCGGCCGAAGATCGCCGATTATCCCTTCACTACGCTTGAGCCGAATCTCGGCGTGGTAGCGGTTGGGGACGCGAGAGAAGAGATCAGCTTTGTGGTCGCCGACATTCCCGGGCTGATTGAAGGCGCGCACACCGGATCGGGCCTGGGGACGCAGTTCCTGCGGCACATTGAGCGCACGCGCTTGCTGGTCCATCTGGTGGATGTTTCAGATGCGAGCGGAAGGCCGGATGTGGTTAAGGATGTGGAAGTGATTCTCGGGGAGCTGGCCAGTTTTGGCGCGGGCCTGGAAGAAAAGCCGATGATCATGGCGGCGTCAAAAATCGACGCAGCCAATAAAGAGAAGCTGACGGCGTTGAAACGCTACTGCAAGAAGCGCAAGCTCAAGTTGTACGAAATTTCGGCGGTGACGGGCAAGGGCATTGAGGAATTGAAATTCGCGATGGCGAAGGAAGTGGAGCGTTTGCGCGAGGCAGACCCCGGCGTTCGCGCGGAAGAGGATTGTGACAGAGATGAGATGCCTCGCTCCGCTGGTGAAAACGCGGAGCTTGGGGATGACTCCGCGCGGAAGCGTTGACCGGGCGGATATTCTCACCGACGAAATCTGGCAGGTAGGCTCATCATGGATTCTCGAGACCCGCGCCGATCTGTTTCCGCGCATGTAAACTAGACTTTCCGTGCCCAAGCTCTCTCATTACGACGACAGCGGCCGCGTTCGCATGGTGGATGTATCGTCCAAAACCGCGACACGACGGGAGGCCGAGGCCAGCGCATTCGTGTTCATGAGCCCCGAAGTCTTGAAGGCGCTGCCGAAAAATCCGAAGGGCGACCCGCTGGAAGTGGCGCGCATTGCGGGGATTATGGCGGCCAAGCGAACCGGCGAACTGATTCCGCTGTGCCATCCGCTGCCGCTCTCGCACATTGATGTGGGCATGTCGCTGTGCGAGAATGGCGTCGCCATCACCACAAAAGTGGCGACTACCGCTGAAACCGGCGTGGAAATGGAAGCGATGGTCGCTGCCAGCGTGGCCGCGCTCACGGTTTACGATCAGGTGAAGGGACTGGACAAGGGCGTGGAGATTCGCGAGGTGGTGCTGCAACGGAAAAGCGGCGGCAAGAGCGGCGACTACCGGCGGGAAAACCATACCTCGTCGAATTGGAGCGGGAAAGCGCGAAAAGCTGATCGCTGAAAGCCGACGGCCGAATCATGGCAAACGACGTCAAGCTGCTGTTGGTCGATGACAATCCGATGGTGCTCGACATGCTGCACAAGGCGCTCTCGCCTTTTGCGCGCGTGGTGGCGGTCGGGGACGGCGCCGACGCGTTGCTGAAGGCGGTGGACGACCCTCCCGAGCTGGTGGTCTGCGACTATCGCATGCCAGGCATGGATGGGCGGCAACTGGTGGAAAAACTGAAGAGCCGGCCGGCCACGGCAAATTTTTCCGCCATTCTCATGGCCAGCCGCGCGGACATCGACGAGCGGCTTTCGCCACAAGACGCCGCCGACGACTACATCGCGAAACCATTTTTCCTGAAAGAAGCGACGCGGCGCATCAAGCGTACGGCGGACCGCATTGCGCTGGAGAAGATGGCCAGGACTGCGCCTTCGGACGGCGTGGTGCGCGGCAATCTGTCGCAGATGAACGTGATCGACCTGATGCAGTCGCTGGAGATGGGGCGCAAGAGCTGCCAGCTTTCCATGAGCCGCGACGGGGAACGGTGCGAAGTTTTTTTCGCGGAGGGCCAGGTCAAACATGCCACGTATGGATCGCTGGCCGGCGACGAAGCAGTTTTCAAAGTGCTGCGCTGGACGGGCGGCAGCTTTGAACTTAATTTCGAAGGAAAGACCGATCAGGAAACCACCAAGCTCAACACGCAGGGCCTGCTGATGGAGGGCCTGCGGCTGCTCGATGAAGCGCAGCGCGATGCCGGCGAATCGGGCGATGCGCTCGCGGCGGGAGCAACGACAAGCGCGCCTGTATCTTCGAGCAGCGCGCCCCGACATGAAGAGGAAGACGATGTCCTCCTCGACAACTGAGCCCTCGCGGCATGGCCGTAGCTCAGAGCCTTCGAACCTTTCCGCTGCCGTGATCACGGTGAGCGATTCCTGCGCGCGGGGCGAACGCACCGATCTTTCGGGTCCTGCGGTCGCGGGTGTGTTGCGCAAGGCCGGTTTTGAAATCGCCGCCGAACAGATTGTTCCCGACGATCCCATTCAGATTCGTAATGTGCTCATTGACCACTGCCTGAGAGCGCGACTGGTAGTGACCACCGGGGGAACCGGCATTGCGCCGCGCGACGTTACGCCGGAGGCGACGGGCGCGGTTTGCGATCGGATTCTCGACGGGGTGGGCGAGCGCATGAGAAGCGAAGGCGCGAAACGGACGAAGTTCGCGGCATTAAGCCGCGGGGTCTGCGGCGTGCGCGGTACGACACTGATTTTGAATCTGCCGGGCAGCCCCAGCGGCGCGGTCGAGTCGCTTGAAGCGGTGCTCGAGTTAATTCCGCACGCGCTGAATCTGCTGGAGGGCCACACCGAACACTCCTAGCCGCCTGCCCGAACCCCATCCGTCAATAACTCTCCCCAACCGGCAAGGGCGATAATCAAGGGGCGGACTTGCTACGGCGGAGGGCCGCCGATTCACTGGCTAATAATGAAGTCCCTGCTGACTCCGGGCATTTTTTTGCTGGTGATTGCAGCCGTGCTGCAATGGGGGCTGACTTCCGCCAGCCCGGCGGCGCTGGCGTCGATTTTCTACGGCGTGTGCGCGGCGGGAGCGGTGCTGGCGTGGAGATTCCATTCCAGCCGTATCTTTACCGCCCTGGTGTTATTGTTTCTGGCACAGCGCGCGGTTTCTTACTTCAGTTCGCCCGGTTCCGCCACCTCAGGCCATGCTGCGTTAGTTGCGACAGCTTTGCTCCTTCCGGCGAATTTTGTGCTGCTTTCCTTTCAAGAAGAAAAAGGATTCAACCTTCCCAGCCTGGCGCCGTGGGCGCTGCTGATTTTTGTGGAGTCGGTGATCGTCACCGTCCTGGGCCAGAGCGCTCCCGCCGCTCAGGTTCATGCTCATCAGATCCGTGCCGCGGGCTTGCCGTTTGCCGCGGAGCTGGTATTTTCCGCCGCGGCCATCCTGCTGCTGATTCGCTTTCTGTTGTTCCACAAACCGGCCGAGAATGGCCTGCTGTGGGCTTTGGCGGCATCGTTCCTGGCGCTCCGCCTCGGCGGAGCCGGGCGCATTCCGACCGGTTATTTCGCCGCGGCGGCGTTCATTCTGGCCGGGGCGGTGGTGGAGACTTCCTACCTGCTGGCGTATCACGACGAGCTCACTACACTGCCCTCGCGGCGCGCATTTAATAGTGCGTTGCTGCGGTTGGAGTGTCCTTATACGATCGCGATGGTCGATATTGACCATTTCAAGCGCTGCAATGACACCTACGGGCACGACACCGGCGACGAGGTGCTGCGGCTGGTGGCATCGCGCCTGGCAAAAGTTTCCGGGGGAGGAGAAGCCTACCGCTGCGGGGGCGAGGAGTTTGCCATTGTCTTCCCCGGAAAAACGACGGCGGAGGTGATTGAGCCGCTGGAAAAATTACGCGCGACCGTTGAAACCAGCCAGTTGCGCCTGCGCGGCCCCGACCGCCGGCAGCAGCCGCGCGGGCCGGACCGCCGCAATCAACGGCCGCGGAAAGCGGGTCATGCCATCCGGCAGCTAACCCATGCGGCGGCTCCGCGGGAAATTTCAGTCACGGTCAGTATCGGCGTGGCCACCGGCACAGCCGCGGCGGAGGTTGAACAAGTGATCAAGGCGGCAGATAAGGCGCTCTATGCGGCAAAAAATGGGGGCCGAAATCGGGTGGAATTGGCTACGAACTCTAAAGCCCGCCCGCGAGCCAGAGCCGCCGGAATCGCGTAAGCTCTTCGCCTTGGGTTCGCATTTTAAGGTGGGGGGTGGGACCGGGCGCAAAACCCTCCGCTCGGGGAGGGATTTTTCCGGATTTCGTAACGTCGAGCCCGGATTTCACCAACGGCGGGACCGTGATCATCCGGGCTCGATCGTTTTCGCAAGCACCACAGGCCGTGCGGTCAGCCCGCGGATGGGGGCATGGAATCTTTCCGTCCACTGCCGGCGCATGCTGGGCACTTTACGCGGATAAACGCTACGCCTTCGGACTTACCTTGGATGTCCACAGGCCGGGCAATATATCCCGTACCGCCGCAGCGCGAGCAGCCGTTCGGATCCAATCATCCCCCTCAGTTGGGCAAAGTGTGGCACCATTTCATGCGATTGGCGCAAAAAAGTGATTTTTGTTACGAAATCCGAACAAACCGGATTTTGGAAAGGGGATTTTTGATCGTTCGGGAGGGTGGTCCCGAGGAGTTTCAACGGAAGCGGCGGACGAACAGAGTGTGGCGCTCGGAGCGGTAATAACCGACGCCGTAGATCGTTGCCTTGCCTTTGTTGGAGTAAATGACTTGCCGGATGCGCAAGATGGGAGAGCCCTTGGCCAGGCCCAGCTTTTCGGCGAGATCGGCGTCGGCCGCGGTGGCGTCGATTTCTTCGTCGGCATAGGCGAGTTCGACCCCATACTCGCGTTGCAAAGTGGCAAACAGCGAGCTTTTTCCCAGCGGGGCGGAAATCAGGCCTGAAAATTCAGCGGCCGGAAGGTAAACGGTTTCCAGGGCGAAAGGCTCCTCGCCGGTCAGGCGCAGGCGTACGACCTTGATCATGCGGCTGGCCGCAGGCAGGCCCAGCCGGGCGGCAATTTCCTGCTCGTCTTCGATCACCTTGGCCACCAGCACGCGCGAGCGCGGCGCCAGGCCGCGGCTGCCCATGTGCTCGGTGTAGCTCATCAGCTTGTTGAAGTGGATTTTGGGCGCGGCCACGAAGGTGCCGGCGCCGCGCCGGCGCTCGACAATGCCTTCGCGTTCCAGTCCGGCCAGCGCGTGGCGCGCGGTCATCAGGCTGACCTTGTGCATTCTGGCCAGTTCGCGCTCGGAGGCCACGGAGTCGCCGGGATTGAGTTCGGCGACCTCAATGCGCTTGCGGATCGCGTTCTGAATGCGCTTATACGCCGGCGTGCCGTTGCGGTGATTTCCAGCCATGGCTGCTTTCTTCGACGGTTTGGGCAGTGCGGTCGCGGCAGGCCGGGGCCTTGTCCCACCTCGCGGCCGCGCGATGCGAACATCTGCTATATAGCGTATGCGGATGCGTCTGTAAAGTTAAAAATGGAAAAAGGCGGCAAAATACTGCTTCGTGATGGTGCCCGATTGCTATAGAGCGGCTCACGGGACCGGGATGGAGGACAGGCCGGCTCAGGCCCGGTAAGGGGAACGTGCGCTGCATATTCTGAGGGCAGAATTCGGGGAAATCCACAGGTTTTGCACTGAACGGAGGGCTAAATTCCCTCCCGCTGGCAAAAGCGGCGCGCGCCTGGGGCTCCGATCAGCGATATAGAGCGGCCAGACTATAGCACTGGCTGAAAAAAGTTGGGCCCGCGTGCATTTTTTTCTTGACCAGTCCCTAGCGCGTGCTATATAGCATACTGCGATTGTATTAGGGGTTCTGTTTCCCGCGTGTGGAGCGGGGAAGTTGCTCTCAGGAGGCGGTCATGAAGAAGTCAGGGTGGATTCTGGTTGGGCTCAGTATTTTTGCGGTCGTTGCGCTCGCGATGCCGTCATGGGGCCAGGAAGTGACGGCGGCGATCGTGGGCACGGTCACCGACCCCAGCGGCGCGCCCGTGAAGGGCGCGACGGTGACGGCAACGGACACGGAACGTGGCACGGTCTGGACCGCCACGACCAACGACGACGGCGACTATACTCTCCTGCGCCTGCCGGTTGGCAGCTATGGCGTCAAGGTTACGGCGCAGGGGTTTGATACCGCTGTGCAGCCGGCCTTCACGTTGGTACTGAATCAGACAGCCCGAGTCAGCGTGCAGATGAAGGTCGGCAAGGTCAGTGAAACGATCGAAGTGAGCGGCGCGGCGCCCATATTGCAAACGCAGGATGCGCAGGTCAGCACTCTGATTGACGCGAAAACTACAGATTCCCTCCCCCTGCTTTCCCGAAACTATCTGCAACTGGCGCTGCTGGTGCCCGGAGCCACGAACCCCAATCCGCAGACGTTGAACCAGGCGCAAGTGCTGCCGAGTTCAGGCAGGCCCTTGATCAACGGAAATCGAGAGCAGGCGAATGCTTACTACCTTGACGGCGTGAGCAACCAGGAAAAGAACAATAACGAAGTAGCCTACCAGCCGGCTCCCGACGCCATTGAGGAATTCAATGTCATCGCTCAGAATCCCTCCGCCGAATTTGGCGACTTCGAAGGCGGAGTGATCAGCACCAGCATCCGCTCGGGCACGAATAAATTCCACGGCGATGTTTGGGAGTTCTTTAGAAATGACGCTCTGAATGCCAACACCTGGTCGGCGGGATTGTCCGAGGGATTGGCCTTTGTGCCTGGCACCAATTACCAGAATGGTGTCCTTTTGAAGCCGCGTATCCACTGGAATGAATTTGGCGGAGCTGTTGGTGGGCCAATCATCAAAGACAAGCTGTTCTTTTTTGCCGATTATCAAGGACTGCGTTCGCCGAAGTCGTCATCGGCTGGATACGGTCTGTTTACGCCAAGCGAGGTAAGCGGCGACTTCAGCCAGCTCTGCACTCAGAATCGCGGAACATTCAACGGCTCTGGCGTCTGCTCTGGCGGAACTGGCGTACAGCTTGTTTATCCAAACGGCCCGAATGCGGGAGCGCCGATCCCTAACAATAATCTGGCAACTGCTGGGTATACGATCGACCCGGTCATTGGCAACCTCACCGCGCTCCCGGCTTACACGGCGGCTCAGGCTGTGATGGCCAATTCGGTCACCGGTTCAAACTACTTCGCCCCTACGCAGACCAAATTCAATAACGATCAGGGCGATCTCAAGATCGACTACGCCATTTCGCAAAAGAACCACGTTTTTGGGCGCTGGTCGCAGGAATATATCAACAACCCCGCAACCGCTTCATTTCTCCTTGCCGATCCCGGCGCTTCCAGTACAGAGCCGGTGAAGAGCGGGGTAATCAACTGGACCTACGCGATCAGCCCCAACATGCTGAACGAGGCGCGGGTGGGCATTGTTGATGTGCAATACAATCAGACCGATTACAACGCGGCCGATGGCAACCTGGGACAGACAATTGGAATAGCGAATGCCAATGAATTTAGTCCCGGCCTGCCGATCATAAGCGGCGGCAACGTTTCGGTTGGGTCGAATAACCTCGAACAAACCTTCCACACCGGTACGGGGGAATTTGAGGATGTGCTGATCATCACCCGCGGACGTCACACCCTGCACACCGGATTCCAGTACTGGCGCGACCGGCTCAACTATGTTTATCCCGGCAACAACGGCTTGCTCGGCTCGCTTGGCGCATCGGGACTAACGGGGAACGGTTCGGCTGACCTGTGGCTCGGGTTGCTGGGCGGCGGCGGGCGCGATGCCGGCGCTAATGAATTTGGTTTGCGCGACAACATCTTTGGCGCGTTTGTGCAAGACGACTGGCGCGTAACGGACGCATTGACAGTAAACGTCGGGCTGCGCTTTGAAGATCACACTCCGCGGTACGAGATCCACGACCGCGAGGTGAACTTCAATTTCGCAACCGGCGCCCTTATCCAGGCAACCGGCAATAGCGGCCTATACAACAATTATCTCGGCATCGGTGACTGGGAACCGCGCGTCGGTTTCGCGTGGTCTCCTCGAATCTGGAATGGCAAGACGGTGATTCGCGGCGCAGTGGGAATGACCTCTTATCTGGAGGGCGGCGGCGCGAACCAAAACCTCACCACCAATTGGCCCCTCACGAAGATCAGCTCGACAATCACGTCGGTGAATCCGCCGCCGCTTTCGAACCCTTTCCCGCAGACGACTCCGGCCTGCGCAACGGTGGACCAGGCGTGCTTTACGGGGCCGACGCGCGCCTTAAGCACGATTAAGGCCTGGCCTTCCAACTATCGTCCCGCCAACGAAACCCAATGGAATTTATCCATTCAACAACAGCTTGCACGCAGCACAACATTCCAGTTGGGCTATGTGGGATCGTTTGGCACTCACTTGCTGAACCTGATGGACTGGGCGCAAGGGCAACTGGTAAATGCGGATGGATCCATCACCAAGCCGGGAATTGTTGGGGCGCAGGTGCTGCCTTCGCAGTACCTTGGCGGAGTGTTCGGCAGTGCGAGCCTTTCCCCCAATTCGTTCCCGCTCTACACTGCGGGCGCCGCGTCGAATTCCAACCAGAGCTACAACGCCCTGCAGGCTGTCCTAAAGAAAAATCTATCGAATGGGTTGGATGGGCAAGTTTCGTACGTCTACTCCAAGTGTCTGAGCAACTCGCCCGGATTCTATGGAACTTCGAGCTGGGGCGGAAATGGAACACAAACCTCCATGGGCCTGCCGGGCTGGCAGAACATTTACGATCCGCGATCGGATTGGGGACCCTGCTACTACGACACAACTCACGCTCTCACGGGATTTGCGAGTTACGCGATTCCGGTGGGCCGCGGCAGGCAGTTCGGCCATGACATGAACAGAATGGCGGACGCGGCAATCGGTGGCTGGGAAATCGCTCCCATCGTGAGCTGGCACTCAGGTTTCGCTCTGACGCCAATTCTTGGCGGATTTGGCGACCCCTCGGGTGCAAATGGTGCCGGAATTCTGTTCGACGTGTCCCGCCCCGATTGCTCAGGCGCGCCGGTCTATGTGAAGAAGAAGGTGGTCAATGCTCCGGGGTCGGCTTACATCCAGTGGTTCAGCCCCAGCGTCTACAGCCAGCCAGCGGCCATGTCGTACGGGAATTGCGGTGTCGGTTCCATTCGCGGACCGCGTTATTCCGACGTTGACTTGAGCGTTCACAAGGATTTCCCAATTACCGAGGGGACGCGATTGCAGTTCCGGACGGATTTCGTGAACCTGTTTAACCATCCGGTTCTGGATTTTCAAGGCGGCCCGAGCGCATTCGCCTTAACTTCCGGAATCATGGGCCAGATCAACTCGTCGCAGGGAGAGCGCAACATCCAGTTTGCGCTTAAGTTCTACTTCTAGGCATGTATCATAGGGGGCAAGCGATTGTCGCTTGCCCTTTTATGCTCGAATCTCCTCGTCTTCGCCTGCTAATGGCTTGCCTTGTGTCTGCGACCTCAGTATCGCTCGCGGCCCAGTCTGCGTCTGAAACGGCGAAGGGGGGTCTCCGTGTTGAGGCGAAACGCGCTGTGTCGCTGGCCAAATCGGGCCAGTGTAAGGAAGCGCTGCCTCTGTTAAAGAAAAGCGCACTCAGCGCCGCTGATAAGGATCTGAAACGAGAGATCGGCTTTGCGGGCGTGCGGTGTGCGATGTTCCTGGATCAGGCCGATGCCGCCACCGACTTTTTGCGCCAACTGAATCGCGCGTTCCCCCACGACCCAGACGTTCTTTATCTCTCGGTGCACACTTACTCCGACCTTTCGACGCGTGCCTCTTCCGAACTGGCGAGCACCGCACCGAATTCGTATCAAGCGCAGGAACTCGACGCGGAAGCACTGGAGACACAGCAAAAGTGGGATGAAGCCACGAAGATTTACGAACAGATTTTGAAGAACTACCCCAACGCCGTCGGCATTCATTACCGACTGGGGCGCGTGCTGGTGTCAAAACCAGACTTTGGCCCGGATGTCGCGTCGCAGGCCAAGCACGAGTTTGAGCAGGAATTACAGATTGATCCGACGAACGCGGGAGCCGAATATGTGCTGGGCGAGTTGGCCAAGCACGATCAGCAATGGGACGATGCCGTCCGGCATTTTTCCCGTGCGGCCAAGCTAGACGGTGGATTCGGAGATGCGTTCGTGGGCTGGGGCGGCGCGCTCATCGAGCAAAAAAAGTTCTCCGAGGCTGCCGCACCATTGGAAACGGCGGTGAAGCTGCAGGCTGGAAATCCCGCGGCGCATTACTTGCTGGCAATTGCGTATGCGCGCACGGGGCACAAAGACTCTGCCGATCGCGAGTTCGCCATCCAGCGCCAGCTTACGCAAAAGGGGGCGGCCGGAGAACCTTCTTCGGAACCTGAGCAAAAGCCTAATTAGGCAAACGTCCTCGTCTGACTTCGAACTGAAGTGAGTAAATCCACATTCCACCCTGCGCGACCGCTAGGTTTATCTCGGCGCCACTTCCTCAGCGCCGTGGGCGGCGCATTGGCGTTGCCGCGTGCATGGCAATTGACCCCTCAGAGCGTAGCTCCAAGCTATCCATTCAGCGAAATTGCTGCGTCCGCCAGCGGTATTTCCTGGACCCACACCGCCGGCTACTCGCCGCAAAAATATTTGCCGGAGACGACCGGGGCCGGGTGCGGGTTTCTTGATTACGACAACGACGGCTGGATGGATATCTATCTGGTCAACAGCGGGAAGTGCGATTTCTACAATCCCAATCCGCCGCTGCGGAATGCGCTCTACCACAACAATCGCGACGGCACGTTCACTGACGTGACGGAAAAAGCCGGGGTGGGCGGCGGCGGCTATGGGCAAGGCGTTGCCGTCGGCGACTACGATGGCGACGGCTTTCCCGACATTTATGTCACGCAGTATGGGCGAAACATTCTTTATCACAATAACGGGGACGGCACGTTTACCGATGTGACGGAAAAAGCCGGGGTGGCGGCGCCGGGGTGGTCGTCGAGCGCAGTGTGGTTCGATTACGACAACGATGGACGGCTGGATCTGTTTGTCTGCCGCTTCGTCGACTTCGACAAAGCGAAGAGCCTGCCCTGCGAAGCCGACGGCAAGCCGGGCTATTGCATTCCCCGGCTGTACAAGCCGATGGCGAGCTGGCTGTATCACAATAACGGCGACGGCACGTTTACCGATGTGAGCAGGAGTTCGGGAATCGGCAGGTATCTGGGGAAGGCCTGGGGAGCGGTGGCGACCGACATCAATAACGACGGCCGTATGGATCTGTTCGTGGCCAACGACACGACGGCAAATTTTCTGTTTGTGAACCGCGGCAACGGAGGATTCGAAGAGATCGGCGCGCAGGCGGGCGTGGCGTACAGCGAAGCGGGCAGGCCACGCTCGGGCATGGGGTGGATTCCGCCGATTTTGATGAAGACGGATGGATGGATTTGTTTGTCGCCAACATCGACCACGAAATGTATTCGCTGTACCGCAACAATCGCGACGAAACCTTCGACGATTATGCCGACCGCACCGGAATCGCCTCA
>DATLKM010000359.1:0-2281 GCA_035538435.1 Binatia bacterium | reverse complement strand
CGAAAAGAGTTAGATACAAAAATCCTTGTAATCAGTGACTTATAACTCTCGCTGGCGGATGTTCCGCTGCACGCGAGGTCCCTCGGTCCGCTGGTGAAAGCGCGGCCCTTCGGGATGACGCTTGGGGATAGGTTGTGCCTTAGACCCCTCGTTTACGGACTGTCGGCCTCGATGATCATTTATTAAGTTGAAGTGCGGGCACAAGGACATATGTCACATGGTTTGCTTGTGGAAAAGTGACGGGAGGGCGTGGACGAGTGAACGGCCAAGATTTGTGCGGAACATTAGAAGGGTGGGACAACAGGGAGGGTCAGAGTCCCCACTTCTCGCGCAGAAGGCGCGCGAGAAATGGGGCGCCCGGCTGTGACGGAGGGTATTTTTTTGAAGATGGGGTTCAGAATGGGGAAGTCAAAGTCCCCACTTCTCGCGCAAAAGGCGCGCGAGAAATGGGGCACCCGGCAGTCAATACTCTTGTGAAGAGGCGATTCTAATCATTCACGATCCGGCCAAGGTCGACGATTGAAAGCGGGATTTGTCGCCACGCGAGCGCGTTGGCAGGGCGATTTCTAGAAGGCCGCATAGATTAGGCCGGCTCCCGCCATCATCGGCGCGGGGGAGAGAACACGAATTGCCTGCGGCCCAATCCGTCCAATCAACCAGCGGCCATAAGCGCCATGCCACCGGATCGGAGCGACCATGATCAGCAGCGAGGTCAAAACTAAAAGCCATCCCGCAAACTCGAAGACCAACGGCAGCTTAGACGCCGGCGCCCGCACGATCAGCGCCGCGCCGGCTAGCACCCGCAATCCCTGCTCGGTGAACTGAAGGCGCCAGTTTGAGCGCTCCAGATTGGCGCTCATCTTCTCGAACAGGCGAAGGCAGTAGCCCGGACGCAGCGCCATCAGGAACGCGACCCCGATCAGCCAAAGCCCCGCCGCGGCCACAACCATCAGAGCGACAGCCTGCATATCCGAGCCTCGTATGTGTTATCTATAAACGTCTTTTGAAGCACATTCGTTTTCGGCGGGTGGGAAACACAGAGCCTCGTCTGGCTTAGAAGAAATCCACCGCCTTCACGTCCACCACCTGCCCGGGAAAAATAATCGTTCCCGTGGTGACGAAATCGGTGAGCAGCAGGCTGTCGGTTTGCGTATCGTAGACGCGCAGGCGCGTGCCTTCCACCACATACTCCACATCGCGCGTGCTGAAGTTTTGCAGGCCGGTCACATCGCCATTATCGGGAGGAAAGACCACTGACGGAGTGGTCGTATTGTAAATGGCGAGGCAGCCGCGCACCTCTCCCGACGGATTGTTCACGTCCCCCTCGTTCGTGCACTGCTTTGCCCCAACAAATAGCTGCCCGTTCACGCTCATGTCGATGCGGTTGTGGTAGCCGTCGGTCACCGCAATCTCAGCCGCAGGATTGTTGTAATAAGGGTCCTGCATGGTGGTGAGATTCACGATGTCGAGATATCCGCAATGCTGCGCCGCGGTCGCGGGCGCACTGGGAATGGAAGTGCACAATGGCCCGGCCGCGGTCGCCCCATTTCCGGCGACATAGAGACTCGACCCCTGGAGCAGTGCGACCGTCGCGCCATTAACAGGTATCGGCGTGCCGGGCGTGGGCGGTGTTGTGGCGATATTCAGCGGCTGCACGCTGGCCTGCGTTCCGCCGCATTCCGGCCCGCAGTTCAGCACGTAAGCCGTATTGCCGTCACTCGAGAAAACCGCGCCAACCGGACTGTCAAAGCCGGTAACCGTCGTGGTGAACGGAATGCCCGTATTCACCAGCGACGGATTAATGATCGTGATCGTCCCGGTCGCAGGGTTGAAAGCCAGGACCGACGTCTCCGTCGAATTGGCCGCGACGGTTTGAGCTCCCGGAACCGAGATCGTGTAAATCACCCCTCCCGTTTGCAGGTTGATCATGATGACCGCTCCCGGCGATGCGTTGGTGATGGGCGCGGCGGGCACGGCAATGAATCCCGCACCGGAAGCCAGCGCCACCATGCTGGTGATAGGGCTCACCTGCGCCGGCCCGGGCATGGGAATGCTTCCCACCGTTGATTCCGTTTTCGTGTTGACGATCGTCACTGCGTTGCCGACCGCATCGACCACCAGAACGGTTTTCCGGTCGGACGTAATCGCCATCAGGCCGGGAGAAAGGCCGACGGGAATCTCCGCCGCGCGAGGCAGCGTGTCGTTCTGGCCGTCAATAATCACCAGTCCCGGCGAGGCGCCGGGCGAGAAAACACCCTGCGAGGCAAAAACCCGTGTGCTG
>DATLKM010000358.1:0-1503 GCA_035538435.1 Binatia bacterium | reverse complement strand
GCGAGCATCTGGGCCCGAGCGGCTTCGGTCTGCCGCCGGTATTTTCCCCAAAAGTCGAGATTCCAGATGACTGACAGGTTGAGCTGACCAGCATTCACTCCGAAGGGCGGGAACACATTGGAAATTTTCGCGTTTTGCTGGCTGAAGATGTCTGCGCCGACGCTGGCCGAGGGAAACTGGTTGGCGCGCGTTATACCGAGTTGCGCCTGAGCCTCTAAGACGCGTGCCGCCGCGATGCGAACGTCATAGTTCTGCTGAAGCGCGGTGTGAATCAGATCCGCCAGCACTGGGTCCTGGTACAGGTCCCACCACTTCTCGTTGCCCAGCGACGCTGCTGGTTGGTCGGGCATAGCGCTGCGATAATCCGTAGGCACGCTGACGGTCGGGCGCTTGTAGTTTGGCCCCATCATGCAGCCGGCCTCCACAATCACCACGGATAGAATTCCTAAGAGTGCAGCCTTCTTCATAATTCAGTCTCCCAAATTGGGCGCCTCGGCGGCTGTGAGTGGCAATGCTTTCCGTTTCTCAGCGCCTGAGAATTTCTCAACGACGTAGAAGATCGCCGGAACAAAGAATCTGCCGATGAAGGTCTCCGCCACCATGCCTCCGATCACGGTCGTCCCGATAATCTGGCGCGCGATGGCGCCTGCTCCGGACGCTATCCACAGCGGCACGCACCCGACAATAAACGCGAGCGCCGTCATCATCAGGGGCCGGAAGCGAAGCCTCGCTCCGTCCAGGGCGGCCTCGACCAGAGGCCTGCCGCGTTCGTACTCCTCTTTGGCAAACGCGACGATCAGAATTGAATTCTTGGCGCCCAGACCAATGAGCATCACTAGGCCAATCTGGGTGTATACATCGTTCTCCATCTGAACCATGTACGGCGGCAGAAACCAGCCCAGCACCATGCGCCGCAGCCAGAGCGCGACGAGGGCCCCGAACACCGCGACGGGCGTGCTCAACAGCACGCTCCAGGGAAGCGACCAGCTCTCATACAGCGCGGCCAACACCAGGAATACGAAGACTAGCGAGAGGCCAAAGATGGCCCATGCGGGAACCCCTTGGCGGGCTTTCTGCTCCTGATAAGACATGCCCATGTAGTCGAAGCCCATTTCGCGGGGCATGGTTTGTTTGAAGACATCTTCCAGTGCCGCGGTCGCCTGATCAGAGCTATAACCCGGCGCGGCGCTGCCGATGATCGCCGCCGACCGGTACTCGTTGTAGCGCAGGGTGAATTCCGGGCCGTAACGGGTCTCGAAGTTTGCGAGCGCGGAAAGCGGCACATTCTGTCCCTGACTGTTGCGCACATAGAACTGCCCAAGGTCTTGCGTATTCGACCGGTAAGGTGCTTCGGCCTCGACATAAACCTGCCACGTACGGCCGAACTCGTTGAAATAGTTAACGAACAGGCCGCCCATAAATGCCTGAATGGTCTGGTACACATCGTTGATCGCAACCCCCTGCTTGAGCACCTTGTCGCGGTCAACATTGATGTACTCCTCT
>DATLKM010000357.1:0-3091 GCA_035538435.1 Binatia bacterium | reverse complement strand
GAACGCATCCTCTCCAACATTTCGGGACGCAAGGTCAACGTTCACTGGGTCATTACCCGGCCCATGCTTGCGCGCGCAGGATATCTGGAAGAATATGTCGCCTTCTGGAACGCGCGCGAAGAAGTCGATCACATCTGGGTCAGTTTATACAGCCCGCAGATTGGCGAAGAAAGCCCCGAGCGGCTAACGCCGGAAGACCGCGAACAGATTGCGCGTGAATTGCCGGCGATGAAAAGCATGTATCCGAAATTGCTGCTGCCTCAGGGCATGGCCCAGGCGTTCGTCAAACCGCCCTCAAGCCCTCAGGACTGCCTGTTCGCGAAAATGTCGGCAAACTATTCCGCCGACCTGAATACTCGCGTTGAGCCTTGCGTTTTCGGGGGCACGCCCGATTGCACGCAATGCGGATGCAGCATCAGCAGCGCCCTGCACTGGATCAAAGAAACAAAAGTTGCCGGCCCGCTGCGGGTGCGCAATCTGATTGAAGGCTCTTTGAGCGTTGGCACTGCGGTGAATCGTTTGCGCCATCGCCAGCCTGTCTCCACACGCTGGCGGCCGGTTTCCGGCGTACCTGGCCCGGCATCCCCGTTGGTCCAAATTCAACCCGGTGAGTAGTGGGCAGCGCCGGCCCCCCGACGGCTTGCATGCCGCGGCGAGTTCGCTGAGCACCCCAGGACAAATTCCCACAGCGGCCCGCCTGCCGTATACTGCCGCATTGCGCCATGCCTCTCTCCACTTCATCGCGGCTGGCATACATCGACTGGATGCGCGGCCTGGCCTGCGTCCTGATGTTTCAAACCCACTGCTATGACGCGTGGCTCACCCCAGCCGGGCGGCAAAGCAAATTCTTTATGTATTCGCAGCTGGGCGGAACATTTCCCGCTCCCTTGTTCCTGTTCCTCGCTGGCATTTCCTTTGCGCTGGTGACGCAAAAACTTTGGCAGAAAAATCTTCCGCCGGCGCAAATCGCCCGCAGCACGATTTTGCGGGGAGCGGAAATCTTCGGCTTCGGACTCCTCTTTCGTCTTCAGGAATACCTGATCGCCTGGGGCTGGGCGCCCAAAAGCGACCTGCTGCGCGTCGACATCCTCAACACGATTGGTTTTTCCATGATGTTGATGGGTGTGCTTTGCTGGATTGTTCTTGCGGTGAAGCCCTCGAAATCCGCGCTGGTGCTGGCTGCTGCGGCAACCGCGCTGCTCATCTCGCTTCTGACTCCGCCCTTGTGGACAACCTGGCGCCCGGACTGGCTGCCCTGGCCGATCGAATCGTACATCAACGGCGTGCATAATCTGGGCGCGCCGCAAGCCTGGCTGTTTCCCATTTTTCCCTGGAGCGCGTTCGCGTTCGCCGGACTGGCCGCCGGATTTATTCTGCAAAGCAAGTGGGCCCGCGAACGTGAGGCTTACGCTTTTGCCCTTGCCGCGGGCTTGGGCCTGGCTCTTGTGGAAATTTCGCGATGGCTCGACGCGCAGCCCCGCCAGATTTACGCCGTGTATGACTACTGGCACACCAGCCCGAACTTCTTTCTGATTCGCCTGGGCCTTCTGCTCTTGATTCTGTCGGCTAGCTACGCCTGGTGCCGCTGGGGCGCGGCGCAGTGGGGATTCAGCCCGATCATCCAACTCGGCCAGGCTTCATTGCTGGTCTACTGGGTGCACATCGAATTCGTTTACGGCCGGTTTTCCATCCTGCCCAAACACAGCCAGAGCATTGCAACCGCGTCTCTCGGATTGCTCACCATTTTCCTCGCCATGCTCCTGCTGGCATACCTGCGGACGCGCCTGAAAGGGCGTGGAGCGGAAATGCTGGGCTGGCTGCGCAGCCCGGCGAGCGCAAGTTGACTACGCGAACTGCCGGGCAAACTCCACCACTTCCCGTTCGGCCCAGCGGCCGTCGTAATCTGGGCGGGAATCCTTTTCTCCAATGAAGGCGCAATGCCCGCCGTCTTCGGTTTCAACGTAGGTAATGTTTGGATTCGCCAGCAGCGCTTCGCGGGTTCCAGGCAGGATCCTGATAAAGGGATCGTTCAGCGCATGGATCACCAGCGCCGGCTTCGCGATCTGCGCAATCACATGGGCGGCGGCCGCGCGTGAATAGTAATCGTCCGCGCCGGTGAATCCGCAGTAATACGCGGTCACGCGGTCGTCAAACTCCCGCAAGGTGCGGATTCCGCCCAACCGTTCGCGATCGAAGCTCTCCGGAAAATGCTTCACCTTGCGGCGGAAGCGCCAAAACAATTGCAGAAGAAAATAATATTCGTAGATTCGATTGGCGGGCTCGTGCAGCGCATCCGCGCCGGCCGCCAGATTTATAGCCGGACAGACCGCGGCGACTCCGCGAAACTCCTCCGGGCCGGCGTTGCCCCACTCCCCCGCCAGCTTCAGCACCAGGTTTCCGCCCATGGAAAATCCGGCCAACACAAATCCGGGGATGCGGTCGCGCTCCACCAGATACCTCGCCACCGCCGCCACATCGGCCGAACGGCTGGAGTTATACAGCGTGGGAGCGCAGTGGTCCATGCCGCCGCAGTTGCGCTGATTCATGAGCACAACGTTCATGCCTGCCGCCAGACCGTTGCGCGCCACGCCCAGCATGTACTGCGACTCGGTCGATCCCTCTAGGCCATGTACAACGATCAGAGTCAGCGCATTTCGATTTTTCTGCCAGTGGCAATGGCACAAAACGGGAATGCCCGGCTCAACTTCGATCAGGCGGCTTTCCGCGGGAGGCAAATGCATTCTTCGCGAAAGAAAAAATGCGGCCAAAGTCTGCACATGCCCGCCGCGCAGCCAGCGCCGCGGACGAAAAGCGGATGGAACAAAAGCCCGCGTTACCGCTGTGCGAACCATGCCGGCCTGGGAACCGGAAGGCGCAATGGGTGCGGCTTCGGTTTGCGAACTCTCCACAAATGAATTCTAATATCATCACCACGCAACTTGGAGTAACTTGATGCCGATTTTTGAATACATCTGCCGGGAATGCCGCCACGAATTCGAAGCGCTGGTTTTCGGCCGCGATAAAGCCCAATGCCCGAAATGCCAAAGCCGCCAACTGACGCCGCAGTTGAGCGTGTTCGCTGTCTCCGCCA
>DATLKM010000356.1:0-23674 GCA_035538435.1 Binatia bacterium | reverse complement strand
AGGACGCATTCGGCGGGGCAGCATTCTGGGGAGGAGCCGGCGGGCCTGCCCGGAGAGGGCAGAAGGGCGGGCAGAAAATCAGGAAAACAAGCCCAAGGCTAGGAATCGGGAGCAGCGGTTTCATCGTGCCGTTATTGTGATGCCCGAAAAGGAGATTGTAGCTGCTTAGGACAGGGATGGGCTTTGGCGGACTTGGCCGGGCACGGGCCGCCCGACGAACGGCTCGTCGTGACTGCCTTCCGAGACCGGAACTCCCCGTAGCATGGTGCTAGCCTGTGAGCACCGCCCCACCGTTTACGTTGAAGACCTCTCCGGTGATGAACCCCGCGTGGGGAGTGCACAAAAACAGGACGGGCGCGGCAATTTCTTCGGGGCGGCCCACGCGGCCAAGCGGGATGGTGCGCAGAATTTCGTCGCTGGACCTGGGATCGTCGATGGCGGGGCGCGACATGTCGGTGTCGACCCATCCCGGGGCAACGCAGTTCACGTAGATGCGGGAAGAGGCGAGTTCTGTGCAAAGCCCCTTGACCATGCTGATCAGCGCGCCCTTGCTGGCCGCGTAGTCGGTATGAAAGGCCTCGCCGCGCTGGCCGGCGGTGGAACTGATGAGCACGATGTGACCGGCGGGGGCGCTGCCGTTGCGGGGCTGCTTCTTCATTTGTGCGACAGAATGTTTCACCAGGCCGAAGACGGCATCGAGATTGGTGGAAAGCGTGGAGCGCCACTGCTGATCGGTCATCTGGTCGATGGGGACATCCTGCGAGGCCCAGATGCCGTGGTTGGCCACGAGAATATCGGGGCGTCCGAAATGCTTTACCGCTTCTGCCACGAGCGCGCGGGCGGCTTCCGGGTTATCAAGCGTGCCGGCGATGGGAATGCAATCAGCCTCGCCGCATTCGCGCGCCAGGGCGTCCGCCTGGGATTTCGCCTTGTTGTAGGTAAATACGACACGCGCGCCAGCGGCGCGGAACATGCGGACGATGGCGGCGCCGATGCCGCGAGAGCCGCCACTGATGAGAGCAGCTTTGCCGGAAAGAGAGAGCGGAATGGACATGGAGAATAGTTTCCGATTTTCGGGCGAAGGTGGCAAGGGGCGACCGAAATCCAGAAGTAAACCGACTCCGCCTAGCTGCAAGGGCAAAACCTTAAGAGTAAGCGGACTTCGATAGGTGGTTGTATCAGCGCGAAAAGCTTGACATTAGTTTTCGAACCTGTATACTTCCGCTGCTGATCGTCTGCTCAGCCTAAGTGACCTTCCCTCCATTCGCAGACGCACATATTCAGCAAGGTCCTGCGGCTCTCTGGGTCTAGTGGGAGGCTACATGCTAAACAACGGCGCGGAGTCCGTGATTGAACGGGAAAGGCAGCGATTCGAGGACGTTGAAGGTTACCTGAAGGCAGCTGGCGAGGCCAGCGCGCGAACGCGAAGCCTAATTGTCGTGCTCATTGTCGCAAGCGTACTGACCGCGGTCGGCGTGCTTAATTCTCTTCCAGAATCGTGGATGAGCAGGCGCTTTGAACAGCTCAGAAGCAGCGACAGCCCCTACCTCATTAAGTACATTGGACAACGCCCCTTGCGCGCAGATTACGACAAGCAATGGCAGGAAATGTTTATCCGTGATCGCGCCCGCTACGATGCTTACCAACAGGCTAAGCTGGCGCGGGCCGGCGGCGCAGGTTACGTCTCTTGCAAAACGACTCCGTGTGATCCGAGTCCTGAGGGCTGGTTTACATCGGCGCCAAATTGGAGCTGGTATGTTCAGCGGGCTGATGAGGAATATAGGAAGGACGCCGAACTGTATGATCGGCGGTACCACGCTTTCCTGGAAGGCACTTCAAGCGCTCTGGTTGACAATCGCTTCTTCGTACATGTCCCCTTCTTCGGTATGACATTTGACGTGAACGACTTGGGCATACTCGCAGGAGTAGGCTTGGTATCAGTGATGCTGCTCTTGTGGTTTTCCTGTGGAACTGAGCTGGAGAACTTAAGGGTATCGTTCACGGAGACACAGAAGCTTAAATGCCTTGCGGAGTTCTACCGGCTCGCCGCCATGCGCCAGGTCCTGACTATCCCGCCACTTCCGGGACGCGAGATTCGCTGGTTCGAGATTTGGTTGGCAAAGCCGGTATATTTTATCCCGCTGGCAGTTTATTTGTGGCTGTTCATAGAAGACCTCAACACAAACTGGATAGGAAGACAGCTCGACACCCTGAGGATGAAGATACTCGTTGGCTGCGAGCTACTCTCCCTGGCCGCGATCATTGCGCTTGCAATCCAGACCTTTATTCGATCCCGAAAAATTGATACTACTTGGAGTTACTGGTGGCCCCGGTACATAGCCGAGCAATTCGAGCGCACCGCGGCTGGGGAGTGGCTGAGATTAGCAAACGACCAGCTCCAGCGCCGATCGCTGCAGCCTGCAGAGCTGGTCGACATTTTACCCAGGCAGGCTACTGTTTATTCATACGCAGACCAGAATAAGACTCACACCTATAAATCAAAGGATGGAGTTCAGTTGGTGGTCGACTTGGCCGCTGACTCTGCCATATTGGAAACGATCCGCCCAGGATCACAACCGGAAACCTCGCCGCCATCAAAGCCCTTATAGCCGCGCAACTTGCTCGCCATCTTCTGGGTTTACGCCCCAGTGGGATGGCTACGAGCGACATTTATGCTTCATTGCTGTCGTGTCTTCGCTTTTGGAACTTTTATGATGATCGCGAGCCTCGGGGTTGCGTTTTATGCTGAGGCTCAAACAAACTCTGTAGTGGACGCGCAAAGCGATCCCTGCTCGAGTTTAGGCCGGTACATTTTTGTCGGCGGTACTGGCGGCTTCGATGCGCTCGGCCATCCTGAATTGTTCGAGAGCCTTCTTCAGACAGGCCATGTGGGGCTTTATGAACATGCGAGCGCTGTGGCTGCGGCGGAGGGCGCCCCGGACGCTATTCGGGAGATCGAAAATGCGTTTGCCGGAACCGGTGGCGGCCAGGCGGAGCTGGGGCAGGAGGGTTGGAACTATTTCACGCTGCCTCCCAGTTACGGTTTTTATACAGATGTTTATCTGGGACACGGGCTGCATCCTGGGGAAGCCAACGTGAATACTCCCCAGGATTGGGCGCCGAGGGACATTCTGAAAAAGGCGGTGGAGGCGTGGAGGGAGTACGTGAATGCGGCCCGAACCGCGGGCATCGACACGGTGGCTCCTATTGTGGGCCCGAATGCCGCGTTCGAGCCGAAGCAGGGCGACAACGTTTTTGCCACGAACCCGTTCTATGCGCTGGAGCGGGACCAGGCGCTGTATGGCAAGGCGATCGCATTCGATGTTCCGCCAAACTTTTTTCTGACCGGCGGAAGCGGGCCCGGTTACCAGAAATTTATTGTGCAGGCCATTCAGTGGGGCAATGAAAATGGGCTGCGCACGACGGTGCTGCTCTCGCCTTTTCCCTGGCCCACGAATGCGGAGGGGCAACCCGTTTATTTCCGGCAGTTCGCCGGCAATACGTTCAGCAGCGACACGGAAAAATTCGTGAAGATTCTGACCGAGGCCAATGCTGTTCCTTCCGAATGGGCAGTGGATAATTACGAAGACCCGTACGCAGAAGACGCGCCGGCCATGGTTCCTGAAACGGAAGCGAACACGACGACTGCGGTCGGCTGGTGGCTGGCGCGGAATGCGCCGGTGAATGTGAACGGCGTTGTGTGTCCCGCGCCGGGGTCGAATTGACTCTACCGCTTGCTCAAGAGGCGGGTTCGTCGCCCGCGCTTGGCACGGGTCGGGAACAGCATCGGCGAAAAGTACAAGCAGTCGCCCGGGCGCGGGACGGACTTACAGGAGAACGTCGAAAGGGTTCGGACCGCGCGCGTGTTGCGCGGTCAGCATCGGGACCTTCGGCGTCTGTTTTGCAAGCGCGTTTTGCAATTGATAGACACGGTCTTTCAACCGCATAACATTTTCTTCGCGGCTGATTTCACGTTGCAGCCTTCGGATCGTGTTCGAGGCATTGGCGGCCAACTTTTTCATGCGGCACCTCACGAGAAATGCGCCGCGTTGTGAGTTGCCTTTAAGATGGATTTCCACCGAAAAGAGACTCACGCCCCACGCGGCGGCTGGTTATTGCAGAAAAGTGTAGCCCTGCCGCGCTGCCCGGCCAATCGCAATTTTCTTCTGAGAATCATAGAAAAGGCTGATACGGGTTGCCGCCTGTGCGCCAACCGGGCGATAGCCCCATATTGGTTAAACCTCGGCCGGGGCGCGCCGCACAGCCGAACTCTATAATGGCCTTGCCATGGAAGGGCCTGCGCAAGCCATCGGCTGGTTGTTCGACTCGCCGCGGCAAGCGCCCGGACGGTTGATTCCACGCTGGATTTTTCTGCGCTGCCTGGGGCTGATTTATTTCTCCGCCTTCTTCTCTCTTAAATTTCAGATTCTCGGTTTGATCGGGCCGAACGGCATTCTTCCCGCCGGATCTTATCTTCAGGCGGTGGCCCAGACGCTCGGGGGCATGGAAAGAGTCTGGTATGCGCCGACGGTGCTGTGGTGGTCGAGCAGTTCGTCGGCGCTGACTGCATTGTGCTGGATGGGAATGTTGGCTTCGCTGCTGGTGGTGGCGAACCTGTGGCCGCGGGGCATGTTGCTGGTCTGCTTTGTCTGCTTTCTTTCGTTCGTGGCGGCGGCGCAGGATTTTTCCAGCTATCAGTCGGACGGCATGTTGCTGGAGGCGGGGTTCATCTCGCTGTTCTTCGCGCCACCGGGGTTGCGGCCGGGATGGGGAGCAGCCCATGCGGCATCGCGCGGGTCGTGGTTTTTACTTTTGTGGGAGTGGTTCCGGATTTACTTAGAATCGGGAGCGGTGAAATTGTTGAGCGGCGATTCGGAATGGCGGAATTTTACCGCGATGGACGAGTACTACCAGAATGGCCCGCTGCCTACGTGGATCGGATGGTATGTGCAGCACCTGCCGCACTGGTTTCACGCCGCGACTGTTTTTGCGACGTTCGCGCTCGAACTCGTGTTGGTATGGATGTTATTTCTGCCGCAGCGCTGGAGGATCATCTGCTTCTTTATCGTGACGCCGTGGCAGATCGGCGTGATCCTCACCGCGAATTACACGTTCCTGAACTATCTGGTGTTGGTCCTCGGCTTCCTGCTGCTGGATGATCGCTTTGTGCTGTGGGTTTTGCCGCAGCGCTGGCGGCCGCGGATTCAGGTCCAGGAACCGGACCAACGCGCTGCCAACCTTCATAAGCAAGATCGAATCGCGTACCGCTTCCTTCATCCGCTTAAACTGTCGCTCATCTCCGTGATGTTTCTGTTGATTTTCTATGCCACCACCGCGCAGTTGGTGTGGATGTTCGCCCGCGTGCCGCTGCCGGAATCGCCGGTGGCGGCGCTGGAACCGTTTCGCATTGCCAACCGCTACGGGCTGTTTGCCGTGATGACGCGCGGGCGATACGAAATCGAGTTTCAAGGCTCAAACGATGGAAAAGTGTGGACGCCGTATCCGTTCCGCTACAAACCGCAGGCGCTGAACGAAGCGCCGCGAATTTATGCGCCTTATCAGCCGCGGTTCGACTGGAATTTGTGGTTTGCTTCGTTAGGATCGTGGCGCGATTATCCTTTCGTGACCAACACGGAAGTGTTGCTGCTCGGGAATGACAAAGATGTGTTGCAGTTGTTCGCGGGGAATCCGTTCGCCTCTGCACCTCCCACTCAGGTTCGAGCGGTGATGTGGCAGTACTGGTTTACCCCTCTCGATGAAAACCGGCGAACGGGAATGTGGTGGCGGAGGCAATCCTTGGGCCTGTACGCGCCCACGCTGACCCGCGCCGCGGATGGAAAGATTACGGTGATTGAGTGGCCCAACGTTGCGCCGCACGAATAGCTGAAGATTTATGAGCGCTTGCTCCAACGCGTGCGTGATCGGCTCAGGCCCGAACGGACTGGCGGCCGCCATTGTTCTCGCGCAAGCCGGAGTGCGCGTGGAAGTGCGCGAGGCGCAGGCGACTGCGGGCGGCGGCGTCCGCACCATGGAGTTGACACTGCCCGGATTTCTTCATGATTTCGGTTCGGCGGTGCATCCGCTGGCGGCCGGCTCGCCATTTTTCTCGACGCTTCCGCTGCGGGAGCATGGGTTGGAGTGGATCCATTCTCCGGCGCCGGTGGCGCATCCGTTGGACGACGGCACCGCGGTCGTACTCGAGCGCAATCTCGACGAGGCAAAGTCCGCGCTCGGCATCGACGGGCAGACCTGGAAGAATTTGCTTTCTCCCTTCGTCGAACGTTGGAGTGAGTTCGCACGGGAAGTTCTCCGTCCGCCGACGAGAATTCCCCGCCATCCATTTCTGCTGGCGCGTTTTGGGATGAGCGCTGTTTTCTCCGCGGCCGCAATTGCCCGCCGGTTCAAAAGCCCGAGAACCCGGGCATTGTTTGCGGGACTGGCGGCACATTCATTTCTTAGTCTGGATGAGCCCTTGAGCGGCGGTTTTGGATTGGTTCTTGGGATCTCAGCGCACGCCGTTGGCTGGCCGATTCCGCGCCGGGGTTCGCAGTCGATTACAAATTCGTTGTGCAGCTATCTCGAATCGCTCGGCGGCGCGGTGAGAACTTCCAGCCCGGTTGAGTCGATGGTTGATTTGCCAGACTTCAAACTTTTTTTGTGCGATGTGACGCCGCGACAACTGGTGCGAATAGCCGGACCGCGGCTTTCGCCCGGTTTCCGGCGCGAGATGGGGCGGTACCGCTATGGACCCGGCGTGTTCAAAGTTGATTATGCGTTGAGCCAGCCGATTCCATGGAAAGCCCGCGAATGCCTGCGCGCCGCGACGGTGCACGTGGGCGGCGGCTTTGAAGAGATCGCGGCATCGGAAAAGGCCGTGCGCACTGGGAATCCCGCGGAACGGCCCTTCGTGCTGCTCTCGCAGCCGACTTTGTTCGATTCGACGCGCGCGCCCGCAGGCAAGCACATTGCGTGGGCATACTGTCATGTGCCCAACGGTTCGGGGTTCGATATGCTGCCGCGGCTCGAGGATCAGATCGAGCGCTTCGCTCCCGGGTTCCGAGAAACCATTCTTGCGCGCAACGTTCTTTCTCCCGCCGATCTGGAACGCAGAGACGCGAACCTGATAGGCGGAGATATTGGCGGCGGAGTCATGGACATTCGCAATTTCCTGGTGCGACCGACCTGGCGGCATTACGCGACATCGGACAAGAAGATTTTTATTTGCTCGTCATCGACTCCCCCCGGCGGCGGCGTGCATGGCATGTGCGGGTACCATGCGGCAAAGGCGGCGCTGCGGAATTTTCGAGCCTGACTCCCAACTTCCTTGAACGAGCGCCCCCTTGCGTTCTTGTGCCTTCTTGCTTGGCACTGGACAAACGAAAGCAAACGATATAAAAAGAAAGCTCAAACACAAGCTGCCAAATGCAGCTGAAAGGCCGGGGGCTTGCTGAACGAAGAACGACGCCGCGCCATTCTGGAGTTGCTGGAACGCAATGGGCGGGTGCTGGTGGCGGAGATGGCGCACCAGTTCTGCACCTCGCAGGTGACGGTGCGCAAAGACCTGGAAGTTTTGCACTCGCAGGGCCTGGTGCATCGCACGCATGGCGGAGCGCTGCCGGCGCGCGAGGGGGCGCTGGAAGATCCGACGCTGCGCGAAAAAGAGGAATTGCAGCGGGCCGAGAAATTGCGCATTGCCGCGGCGGCAGCGGCGCTGGTGAAAGAAGGCCACGTGGTGATTCTCGATTCCGGTACAACGACGACCTGCATTGCGCGGGCTTTGCGGTCGCTGCAAAACGTGACCATCATCACCAACGCGGTGAACATAGCGGCCGAACTTTCGGGTGCGCCGGTGGAAGTGATTCTGACCGGGGGAACGTTGCGGAAGAACTCGTTTTCGCTGGTCGGGCCGCTGGCGGAGGAATCGCTGCACAAGCTGAATGCGGACATTCTTTTTCTCGGCGTGGATGGCTTCGACGTTCATTATGGTCTGAGCACGCCCAACCTGCTGGAGGCGAAGGTCAACCGGGCGATGGTGGAAGTGGCGAAGAGGACCGTGGTGGTTTGCGACTCGACGAAATTCGGACGGCGCAGCCTGTCACTGATTGTGCCTACGCAAAATCTGCGCGAAGTGATTACTGACCGCGAAATTCCCAAGGCGGACCTGCGCGAGCTGCGCAAGCTGGGAATGGAGGTGACCCTTGTCTGATCACGATGGCCGGGGGCGGCACGCGGCCGGGGCTTATTCGCGGGCGGAAATTCTTTCCCAGCCGGAGTTCTGGGCGCGGTGCATGGAGACATTCGAACGCGCAAACGACGCCGTTCGTTTGCGAAAAGATTTCGGTGAATGCAACGAATGGATGTTCATCGGCTGCGGGTCGAGCTATTACATCGCGTTATCGGCCGCGGCGTGCTGGAGCAAGATTACCGGGCAAAGGGCACGTGCCATCCCAGCTTCCGAATTGTTGCTTTTTCCTGAACTTGCCGCGGAGGCGGCGGAGAAACCGGTTGCAGTCCTGATTTCGCGCTCGGGAAGCACGTCGGAGACGGTTCGTGCCGCGGAGATTTTGTCGCGCAGTTCCGGTGTGCGCACGGTGGCGGTGACGGGAACGCCAAACAGCCCCCTGGAAAAGCATTCGCAGGCGATCCTCTCGCTTCCACCGTGCGACGAACACAGCACGGTGATGACCCGCTCTTTTTCTTCGATGCTGCTGGGATTGCAGTATCTCGCGGCGTCATGGGCGGCGGATGATTCCCTGTTAAGCGCGTTGAGGCGATTGCCCGCTCTGGCCGGCGCGGCGCTGGAAAATCTGAATCCGCGGATACAAGAATTCGTTGCGGGACACGATTTTTCCGATTATGTTTGCCTGGGGCAAGGGCCATATTATGGATTGGCGTGCGAATGCGCACTCAAGTTGACCGAGATGTCGATTTCTTACGCGCAGAGTTTTCACACGCTGGAATTCCGGCACGGGCCGAAGTCGATTGTTGCGCCCGACACGCTGGTTGTTTTTCTTCTGTCCGAACAAGGCTATGCAGCCGAAGTGGATGTGCTGGAAGAAATCAAGAGCCTTGGCGGAACAACGTTGACCATCGCGAACCGCGCCGACGGAGCCGCCCGGGCGGCCTCCGATCTGCTGATTGAGTTTGCTTTCGAATCACCCGAATTGGCCCGGCTGGCGCCCTATGTGTTTGCCGGGCAGTTGGCCGGATTGTATACAGGACTGAAAAAGAATCTGGACCCCGATAGTCCCCGGCATCTGAGCCGGGTAGTGATGTTGAAATAGAAGCTTCCTGATTAACGTGCCCCGCTTCGACGTCACCATTGCCGGCGAGTTGAACCTCGATCTGATTCTGTACGGCCTTCCCGAAGAACTTCCGCCCGAGCGCGAACTGCTGGCTGACAACATGATGTTGACGCTGGGCAGTTCGTCGGCGATTGTGGCGCACAATCTTGCTGCGCTCGGGATGCGGGTGGGATTCATTTCTAAGATCGGCGATGACCCGCTGGGGCAGATTGCTCTTGAGCGGCTGCGCGCCGGCGGAGTTGACGTTTCCCGAGTAAAAACGATTTCCGGTCCGGTAAAGACGGGATTGACGACGATTCTTCAGCGGCGAACCTGGCGGAACATGCTGACTTATCCGGGGACGATTTTCGATCTGAAAATGGAAGACCTGGACCTGGACTATCTGGCCGACTCGCGGCACTTTCATCTTTCGTCGTTTTATCTACAGCGGGGATTGCAGGAGCGGGTGCCGGAACTGTTTCGCCGCATGAAGTCGTTGGGGCTTACGATTTCGCTCGATACCAATGACGATCCCGATGATGCGTGGTTGGGTGGCTTGAACGAGGCACTCGGCCTGGTAGATGTATTTCTGCCCAACGCCCGCGAGGCGCGCAGGATTTCAGGGCTGGCTGATTTGGCGGAGGCGATGAATCGAATTGCGGAGAAGGTTCCGCTGGTAGTGGTGAAGGCCGGGATGGAGGGCGCGATGGCGCAGAGGGGGAAAGAAAAGTTTTCCGCGCCAGCTTTCCAAGTGGACGCGGTGGATGCGGTGGGCGCGGGCGACAGCTTCGATGCGGGGTTCTTGTCGGAGTATCTGCGCGGCTCGGACCTGCCCGCATGCCTCAGGATGGGCAACGTTGCCGGGGCGCTTTCAGTCACGCGCCCCGGAGGCACGGAGGCTTTTCGCGACCGCGAATATGTGACCGAATTTGTGCGCGCGCGCCGAGCCGGGTAATTCAGCAGGACCGCCGCGCCTTATTGCTTTGAAACTTCAATCAGCAAGTGATCTTTGAACTCCGCGGAGAGCCGGGGCGGTTTATCGCCCGCGGCCTGCACGGTTCCCATATCTTTGTTGTTCGCGTAATCGAGAATGCGGTACGTGCCTGTTTGCAGTCCGCGCAGTTCGACTTCGCCTTTCCATGAGCTGTTCTCCGGAGCGAAGAACGCGTAATACATCTTGCCGTCTTTTTCGATGGCGTAGGCTTCGGGAATGTCGTAGCCGTAGATGTAGAGATCGAGGAAGTCGCCCTTAGAGAGCATTTTTTCGTTGTAAATGCCGATCCATTTTTTCCAGTGTTCTTCTTTCTGCGGGGTGAGGGCGACCGCCTGGAATTTCGGGCCGGGATCGGGCCAGACGAATTTTGTTCCTACAATCCCCCCTGTGCCGATGGTGGAGGCGAAGTCGTCGCCGTGTTCCTTCCAGTCCTTTCCGACGCGGGTCATTGCCGAAAGCTCCACGTGATCGCCATAGACGGCAGCTTCGGGGCCAAGCAGCGCTTTATACATCTTTGTCCTGCGGCGCACCTGAACGGCGCCAACCGGATCGGCGGTTACGGCCTGATCGATATACGGCAGCCAGGCAAGAGATGGCGGCGTGCCGCAGGGGCAGCTCTGCGTGACGCTTTCGGGCTTGATGGCGCGCGTGGTCTCGAAGATGGTTTTGTAGACATCGGCCATGGCGTTCACGGAATCCTGCGGCGACTTGTGATGGTGCGCGGGATTGAAGCACATGGGGACGCTGTAGATGTTGTCGAGCTTGGAGCCGTCGAATCCCCAGTCGCGAATGAATTTTTCGGTTAATTGCTTGTAATAGGCCTGCACTTCGGGCACGGCAGGGCATAATGCGGCCAGATCGCGCGTCATGCGGGCGTGTTTGCCGTTCTTGTCGAGAATGAACCAGTCGGGATGATCTTTGGCGACTTTGGAAACGATGTATTTGTGCGACTCCCAACGTCCCTGACCGTCTTCAGCTCCGAGCGGCAGCCACCACAGTTGGACCAGTTCGTTCTGTTTGTGGAAGTCGTCGACCATTTTTTTGATGGAGTCATCGGGAAAGGTTTCGTGGCGCGGGTTCCAGTCGCCGTAAGTATCGAACCAGCGGTCGTCGAGGGTGGCCCACTTGATGCCAAACTCTTTGAGCTTGGGAACGGTGCCGAGCATTTGCGCCGGCGTGACGTTGAATTCGTATCCCCAGCCGCACCAACTGACGTTGTAGGCCTCGTTCGAAGGCTTGGGCAGTTGCCAGCCTTCTTTCTGCAAGACGCTCGACCACATTCGAAGGGGCTCGTAGAAGTCGCCGGCGTAGACGGAAATAAAAGAGCGCGGGGTGGAATAGGTTTCTCCGGGCTTCAGGGTTGTCCCGGGAAGGCTGACGGACGCGCTGACTTGCCCATCCGGCTTCACCGCAACCGGCAAGGAGAGCGACAGGGGAATGGTTTCTACATGCCCGATGGCTTCGCCGACCTTGGAGTTCCAGAAGGCGACAACGGGAATGCCGCCGCCGTAGCCGCCTTTCACCGACGCTCCCATCACGTTGGGTTGAGAAAATTTCCTCGTAAGCTTGCGGACATCATCTTCACCCCAGTCGTAGCTGGAGCCCTGAAACGACCACATGTCATAGGCCTGAGAGCCGCCGGAGCTGAAGAGATGATTTTGTTCGACAATCTGGTCGATCTTCAAATCGGAATTGCCTTTGTTGGTCAACGACGCGCTGGTCAGGAGGAAATTAGGGAAGCCGTCGTAGACTTCAATGGCGAGCGTCTGCTGGAGAGTGTTGTCGGAATTTGCTTTGGCAGGAATCGTGATGCGCTTGCCGATTCCCAGCTTTCCGGGCGCGTCTTCAATCCTGATTTGACCCAAATCGAGCGTGGGCGAAATTTCCTTTCCATCTTTAATCACATAGTCCGAACTGGCATCGCCTTGGCCTTGCTCTAGGCTGAATTCCTTTCCATCTTTCAACAGGGTGGCATGAATCGACCCCTCCGGCGAGACCTCGAAGCGGGCGTTTGCCGTCCTGATTAGCAGCTGGCCACCGCTGGCTTCGACAACGATTTTGGAAACTTGCGCAGGCGCAGGCTGTGGCGCCTGCGGCTGCTGTTGTTTCGAACAAGCAATGGCAGGAAGCAAAATCACGGTTGCGAGAAGAGTGGGAATCCAGTTTCTTACGAGCCTCATCGCGCACCTCCCGGCTTCACGCTTGCCTGGGTTTTGAATTGGCTGAACAACCGCTCCGCGTTCAGGTGATAGATTTTTTCCAGCACGGGATCGGGCAACTCCATCCCGTAGATTTTCCAGCGCCCCTGCGCGGGATAGCCCCAGTAGTCGAAATATTCGTCGCCGGTTTCGAGCCAGCGAAAATGATTGCGATACATTTCCTCTTCCATGCCGTTGTCGGTGCCGAACATGATCCGCTCCTGATACTTGATGAAGAATTCGCGAGCGCGGCGAGGCTGGCGGCCGAGTTCAGCCTCGCGGGCGGCGAACTCGACCATCATGTTGGGATAGCGGTCAAGCTCGGCGGAAACGTAGTCGAGATTCTCCGGCCAGTTCGCCAGATGCAAACAAACGAAAGTTGTGTGGGGATGGCGCGCGATGACGCGGTCGCGCGCTTCGAGGATGGCGACTTTGCCGGGAAACTGCGGGCCGTAGAAGCTCCAGTCGGGGTGCTCGATCAATTCCTCGTAGCGCTCGTTCGTGGCGTCGATGGGATGAAAGAACGCTTCCGGGTCGCTGACGTGAATTGAAACCGGAATGCCGAGGCGTCCGCACTCTTCCCAGACTGGGTCGAGGCGGGGATCATCGACCGTGATCAGCTTGCCGGTCTTGTCGCGAACGCCCAGGCCGAGGTCTTTGAGGATTTTCAGTCCGCGTGCGCCACGGCGGACGGAATCGTCGAGTTGCGCCACCATCTCCCGGCTGAAATCCGGGTCGTCAATTTTCGACCAGTCAATTTGCTCGAAGACGATGAAGCGGCCGGGATAGGGTTTGACCATCGTGTCGATGACGTTTTGCAGTTTTTCGCCCCACATGCCGGTGAGAATGACGATGGTTTTCACATTGGTGTTGTCCATGATTTCGAGGACGCGCTGAGGGGGCAACTGGTCCCCGATGCCGCGCGCGTCGTTGGTGTGATTGTGCACGTCGATCACGTAGAATTTGGCGCGGTCGACTTTGTGCTCGCGAGCATGCAGCATGGACTGGGGCTGAAAATCTTTGAGCAGCAGGGTCTTTTTCTGATCGGCATCGGCGGCGGAGGCATAGCCGATTTGCTGGTTGGAAGCGGAGGTGGAAGACGGCGGGGATTGCGCCGCGGCGGAAAGTGCCGTGGAAAGCATTGCTATTCCAGCAAAGAGGGCGAGTTTTTGCATGAAAGTCCTCTTTCCGCCTGCCATTTTTTGGCCTTGACAAACGGTACAGAACGAAAGTAAAAGTAAGCGTTCGTAACTATACAACGAAACCTGCATTGCTGCCAGAAATTCTCGCGGAGCGTGCTCGACCGGCAAAGCCGCGAATCCCGGAGGCCGAAATTGAAGAGGGCGAACGGACGGCTTCACTGTTTCCACTTGCTTCTGATTTTCTTTCTGACCGCGGCGGCAGCCCGCTTTTCGGCCGCCCAGGCGTCCTACACCGCCCAGATCCGCGGGACGGTCACGGACCAGAGCGGCGCGGTCATAGCCAAAGCGAACGTGACGATCACCAACGACGCCACGAATATTTCCCAGACTGCGCCGACTGACGAGCACGGACAATACTTCATCACCGGGCTGCGGCCGGCTTCCTACACGATCAAAGTCAGCGCTCCGGGTTTTCGCGTGGTGGAGAAAAAAGATGTGGTGCTCCAGGTCGATCAGCAAACCAGCATGGATGTGGTGCTGCACCCGCTCGGCATCAGCGAAACCATGGAAGTCACGGAAACTCCTCCCCTGCTGGACACGGACAATGCGACGCTCGGCACCGACATCAGCAACGAATATGTAAAACAAATTCCCCTGATCAATCGAAACTTCTTCGGGCTGACTTTCCTTTCCGGAGGCGTGACCGAAGCGGCCGGATCAGGCACGCAGGACAACTATCCCTCGGGGACGAATTTCGTTTCCAACGGGCAGCGCAACGCCACCGCGGAAATTCGCCTGGATGGTGCGCTGATCAGCGCTCCGGAACAGGGCGAAGGCGGGAATTCGAACGTTTACTACGAGCCGCTGGTCGAGAGCGTGCAGGAATTCAAAGTGCAGAACAACAGCTTCTCGGCCGAGTTCGGCAACAACGGCGGCACGGTCGTGAACATGGTCCTGAAGAGCGGGACCAATGCATTCCACGGGAGCGGGTGGTACTTCCTGCAGCGCTCGCAACTGGATGCGCGCGATTTTTTTAATCCCGCACAAACTTGTTCAGGAGGAGTCTGCAGCTTCAACCCCAAGCCGGACAGCAAGCGCGACCAGGGAGGGTTCAGTCTGGGGGGCCCGATCCGGAAAGACAAGACTTTCTTTTTCGTGGATTTCGAAAAAGTACGCAGCAACCAGGCGTTCACCAACATCGCGACCGTACCCACCCTGGCAGAACGAGGGATGACGGGAACGGGTTACGATTTTTCGAATACGCAGACCGTGATCTATGACCCGAAGCAGGTCAACTGTACGAGCGGTACGTGCATGCGCCCGCAGGCCGGATTTGACATCAATGGCAACCCGATCGGGCCACCGAATGTGATCCCCGCGAATGAGGTCGATCCCATCGGCCTGGCGATTCTAAAAAGCTACCCGCAGCCGAACCTGGATGGCGAGTTCAACAATTACAGCTTCAGCGACGTGATCAACGCTCCGGATTATCAGTTCGACATCAAGATCGATCACCAGATCAACGACAAGCAGCACATCAACGGGCGTTACAGCCGGGCCAAGTCGAATTTCACGACTCCTTTCGTCATGGGAGACGCGTTCGATAACGGCGGCACTGGCGACGGTATTGGAGGCACTCCCCAGACCGCGCACAACGCGTCGCTCGAATACAGTTGGACCTTGAATCCGCGCATCGTATGGACGAGCCGCGCGGGACTGGACCGGGTGCATGAAGCGGAGACGACGAACATCCCGTCGATTTCAAGTTTCAACGCCTCGCTGCCCAGCGGCGCAAGCGGGTTATCGGCGCTGTACCAGCAGGCGAACGGAATCGATCGCATGCCGGCGTTCTATATGAATGGAGCGGCGCTCGCCGCGGCAACCGGGGGATCGAATAACGCGGATTTGTACGACCAATGCTGCATCAACACCACGTTTGGGCATACGCTGTTCAGCTATTCGTCGCAACTGGTGATTTCCAGGGGAACGCACCTGATCAAAGTCGGCGGCGAACAAAGACTTTTTTACAATAACTTTTTTCAGCCGCCCGATCCCAGTGGAGTCATCAATTTTTCCGACTACGTCACTTCACCCACGCCGAACAGCGAGACCGATGCCAGCGGAAACCTGACTGGCAATCCCTTTGCCAGCCTTTTGTACGGCTATGCCGACAATGTGAATCCGTATCCTTCGGAGCCGACCTCGCTGATCGTTTACCCTTCGGTGGCAAATAAATCGAAAGAGACAGGCTTCTACATTCAGGACGATTGGAAAATCACACCGAAGCTGACGCTGAATCTGGGGCTGCGTTATGAATGGAGTACGCCCTACGACGAGCGTTACAACCATCTTCAATTCAGCGATTTCACCGCCGACACGGGGGTTGCGATCGACCTGACGAGCGTACCGGCGGCAGCGCCTGCCGGAACCAGCAGCGCACAGGCGGCGATGCAGTCGGTGGGGCTGAACCTGCCGTCATCGCAAGAGCTTTACGGCACGACGGTTTTTGCCAACTCCAGTATGAGGAGCGTGCCGGTTTACCGCAACGACATCGGGCCGAGGTTCGGCTTTGCCTACGGAATCAATTCGAAGACAGTGGTGCGTGGCGGGGCGGGAATTTATTTTGGCATGAGCCCGGCGACCAACTTTCAGTACACGGGCACAGCCTTCCGGGCGACCTCGACGATATTTTTCACCCAGTCGGACTTCGCCAATTCCGCGCCCCTGTCGACGTTGGCCAATCCGTTCCCCAGCGGCTTCAGCGGGCCGCAAGGCAAGCAGTATGGAGCGCTGGCGGATTGGGGATACGCGAACAATAACGATCTGGGTACGACCGCGGCGCGCGACGCCGACATCTATCAGTGGAACCTGGGATTCCAGCGCGAGCTGCCGAGCCAGATCGTGCTGGGAGTCGACTATGTGGCCGGCCGCAGTACGCATCTGCCCTGGAGCGGAACCAATAATCGGAATTTCATTCCTTCGACGCTGCTGGCGCAGGTTTCAGCGGCGGTGCACTACAACAACGACGTGGTGCAAGGAAACGGGCTTGGCAACTGCGACACGAACAGCTGCGTAAGCACCTTTTTGCAAAGCGGCCCCATCGGGCCGAGCGGCAGCAACCAGAATGTGGGAAATCCGTTCTACAACGCGTTTACTCCGCCCTGTGGAGGAGCCAGCCTCTGTTTCAATCAGCCGGATTCGCTTTATGCCAGCCCGACCGTCCCGCTGGGCAACCTGCTGGTGCCGTTTCCCCAATTCCCAGCCACCGGCGGCGCCGGCGGAGATTTTGAAGGGCTGATGCTCGAAGAGGCGAGTTCCTGGTACAACGCCTTGCAGATTCGCTTTCAGAAGCGCGCCACGCACAACGTAAGCTTTGAAGGCAGCTACACCATTTCAAAGTCGACTGACGACTCCTCGGCCGGACGAAATAACTGGGTGGGAAGTTTGAGTGCGGGCCTGCCGCAGCAACTGGACCGACTCAATCTGGAACACTCGATCAGCGCCAACGATACGCCGCAGCGGCTGGCATTGGCGGTGGTGGTAGATCTGCCCGTAGGGCGGAAGCAACTGGTGGGCGGCAACATGAATCGGGCGCTGGACGCCGTGGTGGGAGGGTGGTCCGTGGCGGCGATGATTACGGAACAGTCGGGGCAGCCGCTGGCGATTTCGGATTCGTTTGCCCGGCTGGCCAACGGCAGCCAGCGGCCTAATATCGTTTGCCCGCAGCTTCGCTCGAATGTGAGCGTTCATGACGTGGCGCTGAACTGGCAGCAGAACGCCACAGCCGAGGGCAACGGGAACGCGCCGGTAGCTTCCATGTTCAATTCGAATTGCTTTGCGGACCCCGGAGATCAGATTCCCGGCAACGGTCCGCGCTACTATCCCGGCCTGCGCACCGACGGTATACACAATTTCGACATGAACATCTACAAGTCGTTTGAGCCGAAGGAAGGAATGAAAATCGATTTGCGGGCGGAGATTTTCAACGTCTTTAATCATGCGCGCTTCGCCGCGCCGGATACGGGTTATGGCGATACCGGGTTTGGCACGATCACCTCGACGGCGCCGGGATATTTGCCGCGCTACTTCCAGTTCGGGTTGCGGTTTGAGTTCTAAGGCGGGTTTGCGCGGATCAACTCATAGAAAATTCTCCATGAAAAACTGCAAATGCCTTCTGATCGCGCTGTTTCTTGGTGCGGGCGCGGTGATGTTACTGGCACAGAAAACAAACTCCGAAGGCATTCCGGCGAACCAGAACTGGACCAACTACGCCCGCATCGGCGCGTATGGCCTGCGTGGGAACGATGCGGACGACATCGTCCGCCGGGCGCGGGAGAGCGGGGTTTTCGGAATCGAAGTCGATAACGACATTCCGGGGCGCTACGAGAGCTTCTTAGATCCCAGCGAAAAACTGCGAGCGATTCACGACGTCGCAGAGGCGGCGCACAGGGCCGGGAACTATGCCTTCGTGTACATCGCCGGAACCGAGTGCATTACGGCGAATGCCGACTCGACTCCGCATACGATGGCGAAGGACCATCCGGACTGGCTGCAACGCAAGATTACAGGCGAGCCGGCAATTTTCGGCGGCGGCACGGCGTTCTGGATTGCCAAAGGCGATGAAGATGTGTGGGTAAGCCCCTACGCGCCAGAGTGGCGCAGGACTTATATGGAGCGGGTGCGGCAGATTGCCGCGACGGGCATCGACGGCATTTACATCGACATTCCTTATTGGATGACGCACTTCGAAGGCTGGGAAGATACGTGGGCCAGTTTCGACGACTACACGGTGGCGGCGTTCAAGCAACAGACGGGGCTCGACGCCAAACACGAGCTGAAGCTGGGCGATTTCTCCGATCCGAATTTTCGCAAGTGGGTTGATTTCAGAATTCAAACTTTCACCGATTTTCTGCACGAGATCGACCAGAACGCAAAGTCAGTGAACCCGGCGATCAAAACGATTCCGGAGATTTATCCCGGGATTGAGGAAGAAGCGGTTCGGGTGGGCGCCGACGTTTACAGCCTTTACCCCGTGGTCGATGCCATTACGCACGAATATGAGTTCGGCGGCGGCGAACACATGGCCTCGTCGCGCACGCCGCTGGAGTGGTTTGAATATCAGGCGGGGATGCATTCGTTCCGCGCGTTCGCGCAGGGCAAGGCAACGTGGATTCTGAACTACTCGTGGGATGGCGACAAAAATGTGGACGCCCGCGAGTCGATGACGAACCTGGCGATGTCGGAGGCGATGGCGGGAGCGAATTTCTGGGACGCTCCGGGGCATTCCATGGCGGGTTCGAATGACCTTGCGACGCGGGAAAAGATATTTGCCTGGATTCACGCGCATGAGAAGACTTTTTATCTGCCCAGGAGTCCGATTCGGCCGATCGGAGTTTATTTTTCTCCGGCATCGCGGAACTACGACGCGGCGGAATTCATTCGCTCGTACCGCGGAATATTAATTTTGCTGATGCAGAAGCACCTGGAATTCCAGATTGTCACGCCGCGGACCCTCAGCGGGTTTAAGGGGGCGAATCTGATTCTTCCCAACGTGAAGTTCCTCGACGCCAATGAACAAGCTTTACTGAAACGGTATGTTGGCGCGGGAAACAAGCTGATGGTAACCGGGACGGACGCGACGGACTTGGGAATTGCGGCTAACATCGTTCGCTTGCCCGCGTGCCCGGGCAAAGCTTATATGCAGATACTCGAAAGTGATTTTGAGCGCGCCAGTCCCGATTCACAGGCGGACTTTTTAAAATCAGTGACCGGCGGGGATGAGATCAGGATTGAAGGTTCAGTGAAGATTGCGACATCGGTCGCTCTGGTGAACGGTGAGCCGCACGTTTTCCTGGCGAATTTTGCCGGCTTGCGCGGAGGAAGCAACCCGGTACAAACACCGCAGACCGGCGTCCGCATCTCGGTGAGCACGGGGAGCGGGAAGGCGTTCTTTCTGCCTTTCCTCGGCGAGCAGGTCGAACTGAGAGGTGAACGCTCCGGCCAGGGCTACACATTCGCGCTCCCGGCGATAACCAAAGGGGCAGTCTTCTGGTACGAATCCGCACGGTAAGAGGGACTCTGGCTTTTCAATCTACCGTGCCTTCGGTGGTAGACTCCGCGCATGAACGATTCCGCCAAAGGCTTGCCGCCCGCAAGCCACGGCCCGGCGCTGTATCTGGTGGCCACGCCGATCGGAAATCTGGAAGACATCACGCTGCGGGCGCTGCGGGTGCTGAAAGAAGTTGACGTCATCGCGTGCGAAGACACGCGGCAGACGCAAAAGCTGCTGAACCATTACGATATTCACACGCGCACGACGAGCTACCACGAACACAACGAGATGACGCGGGCTCCGGAGTTAGTCAAGCAGATGCAGGAAGGCGCGAGCGTAGCGCTGGTGACGGACGCCGGCATGCCAGGGATTTCCGGTCCCGGCTATAGACTGATCGCGCTTGCCATTCGACATCACCTTCCGGTTGTGCCCGTACCGGGGGTCTCAGCCTTTCTGGCTGCGCTGGTTGCCAGCGGCCTGCCCACCGATTCTTTTCGCTTCAGCGGATTTCTTTCTTCGAAGCGCGGCGAGCGGCGGACCGAACTGGAAGCCGTCAGGAATTCTCCGCGCACGCAGGTGTTTTATGAATCACCCATGCGCGTTGTGGAGACGCTGCGCGATGTATCAGAAATTATGGGCGAGGACCGCAGGGTTGTAGTGGCTCGCGAAGTGACTAAACTGCATGAGGAATTTCTGCGCGGACACGCGGGCGAAGTGCTTAGGAACTTGGAAGCGCGCGAGGCGGTCAAGGGCGAAATCACGCTGTTGATCGGCCGGGCGGAAGAATCACATGCAGGAAAAGCCGTCCCCGGCGGTCCAGGCATTCGCGAACGCGTTCAGCAGATCATGGCGGAAGACCAAGTGGATCAAAACGCCGCCCTTAAGAAAGCTGCTAAAGAACGCGGCGTTTCGAAAAGCGAAGCTTACCGCGAATGGCAGAGGGGCAAGAGCTAGCGGCAGCAATTGCTCACGAAATTCAGCGATCCCACTACTTTCCTTGCAGTTCGGCCTTGACGGCCTCGCTGACGACTTTTCCGTCGACTCTCATGCCTGCGCCGGAAAACCGAGCCATGGCATTTTTCATGACCGTGCCCATGTCTTTCATGGTCGGCGCGCCCATTTCGGCGATCACGGCCTTAACCCCGGCAATGATTTCCGCCTCGCCGGCAGCTTTGGGAAGATAGGTTTCGATCATCCCGATTTCGGCGGCTTCCTTGTCTGCCATTTCCTGGCGTCCGCCCTTGGTGAACTGCTCGACGGAATCTTTGCGCTGCTTGATTAAAGTGTTGAGCACGGCCTGCGATTCTTTGTCATCGAGCGGGGCCATTTTTTCGATTTCGCGGTTCTTCAGCGCAGTCTTGACCATGCGCAAGGTGGAGAGGCGCTGCTCGTCGCGCGCCTTCATGGCGGCGGTAATGTCTTTCTGGATCTGTTCGATCAGGCTCATGCCGCGATTATAGCGCCCTGCTGCAACGAATCTTGCCGTGCGCCGCGGTTTATGAAATTTCCCGATTGCATGCAGAAAAATCCTGCGTGACTCGAATCACCGCGCAAATCGCCCGCTTCCATTACACTCATAAATTACGCGCGCACCGCGAATTTCAAAAATATGCTTCGCAAAAACCGCCTTTTTACACCCGGTCCCACACCGTTATTGCCTGCGGCGCAAACTGCGATGGCGTCGTTTACGGCGCATCATCGCACGGCTGACTTTCGCGCGCTTTTCCTGCGGGTGCTGGGCGATCTGAAGGAATTTATCGGGACCAGAAATGATGTGCTCGTGCTGGCGTCGTCCGGTACGGGAGTGATGGAGGCTTCGGTTTCAAACCTGACTTCGCCCGGCGACAAAGTGCTGGTGCTGACGGCGGGAAAGTTTGGCGAGCGCTGGACGGGACTAGCCAAGGCCTTCGGCTGCAAGGTTGAAGTGCTTTCCGCGCCATACGGGGAAACTTTTTCGCTCGACGCCGTGCGCTCCCACATTACGCCTGAAATACGGGCCGTCTTTGTGCAGGCTACGGAAAGTTCGACCGGCACGCGGCATGACGTGGAAGCAATCGCCAAGCTGGTTCGCGCTCAAGAAGACACGCTGCTGGTGGTGGATGCGATCACCGGCCTGGGAACCACTCACTTCGGCATTGACGCGTGGGGCGTCGACTTCATCGTTGGGGGATCGCAAAAAGCGCTGATGATTCCTCCCGGGCTAGCGTACTGCGCGGTGAGTGAACGCGCCTGGAAACGGATGGAGGGGACGACGAATCCGCGGTTTTACTTCGATCTGCGGAAGGAACGCAAGGCTGCGGCGAAGGGCGAGTCGGCTTACACACCGGCCACTTCTCTATTCGCGGCCATGGGGGCGGCGCTGGAATTTCTCCGCGCTATGGGAAGCGGCGATCTGGTGAAAGGCCGCGAGTCGCTGGTGGAGAACGCCGAGCTTTGCGCGGAGATGACGCGCGCAGGCGCGCGCGCGCTGGGATTGCAGCTATTTTCGAAATCGCCGGGAGCGGCGCTGACGGCAATTTCGGCGCCGGCCGGGATCGATTCCGGAAAGATGGTGAAGGAATTCCGCGAGTCGTTCGACGCCGTGGTTGCCAATGGCCAGGGGGAAATGAAGGGCCAGCTGTTTCGCATCGCGCACATCGGCTACTACGATTATCTCGATACGATCGGAATACTTGGCGCCCTTGAACATGTGCTGGCGCGCGTCACCGGCCACAAGGTTGAATATGGAACAGCCGTGCGCGCGGCGCAGGAGGTATACGCGCGGGCAATGCCCGCCGGAGCAGCGTTGGCGAAGGCCTAAGTGCTAGTTGATCGTGAAGGTCATGCTGTTCGATGTTTCGGCCATGGTGCCGCCGCCGTATTGCCCGCCGGGAGTTCCGGGATTCGTAACTGTGACCGCGGCTGTACCGGAAGCGGCAACGTCGGCATCGGGAATTTTCGTCGTCAACTGCGCGGCGCTTACGTAGGTTGTGGTCAAAGCGCTGCCGTTCCAGTTGATCGCGGCGTTGCTGTTGAAGTTCGCGCCATTTACCGTTAGGACGTTACCGGTGGTTCCGGCACTTACATTGTTTGGTTCCAGAGCAGAAATATTCGGCGTAGTGCCCGCCACTGCCGGAGTACTTGAATGCGAGCTATAGCCGCACGCCAGACTGAAGGCGATAAACGCACAGAGGACCGCGGCTTTGATGGGTTTCATGTTGTTCTCCTGAAGTTGGTGCGCGGGTGAAGGGCCCCGTAGACGGCAGTGTAGGAAAACCGGCAGTTAGAGGTGTCAGAGGCTCGTCATTTTGTTGTCAATGTTTTGTCAACCCGGCTTCGGCAAATTAACGCAGAGAGCACGCAAGAAGACAGAGCAAGCCGGAAACCGAAAGATTGGAAAGAATCTCTTGAAAATCGTTATAGCCGAAAAAATCTCGCGAGCGGCAATCGAGCAATTGCAGGAGCCGGGATGGACCGTACTTACGGCCGAGCAGCTCGAGGGAAAACTGCCGGAGCATCTTGAAACTGCCGAAGCCCTGATTGTCCGCTCGGCGGTGCAGGCCGACGCCGCGCTTCTTGCCCACGCCAAAAAATTGCGCGTAATCGGCAGAGCGGGCGTGGGCGTGGACAACATCGACCTGGATGCGGCCACGCGCCAGGGGATTGCCGTAATGAACACGCCCGGCGCAAACGCTGTGGCGGTGGCCGAGCAGACCCTGGGCATGATGCTGGCGATGGCGCGGCAGCTCTGCCGCGCCGACTCGCTCATGCACGCCGGCAAGTGGGAGAAAAAATCGCTGCAAGGAACCGAGCTACGCGGCAAGGTCCTCGGCGTCGCCGGTCTGGGGCGCATTGGCATGGAGGTCGCCCGCCGTGCGAGAGCTTTCGGTATGGAAATTGTGGCGCACGATCCTTTCGTGTCGTCTTCCGTGGCGAAAGAGCAGGGCATACGCCTTGTCAGCCTGGATGAGCTTTACGGCGCAGCCGATTACATCACGCTGCACGTGGGCCTGACGCCGCAGACC
>DATLKM010000355.1:0-6932 GCA_035538435.1 Binatia bacterium | reverse complement strand
GCACACTCCGCGCAATCGAAGTAATGCTCTTCGAATTGCTCGCGCTGCTGCTCGTCGAGCTCGTCCAGAAGATAGCGTTCGGTCATTTTTTCCCGAACCACAACTTCGTGGTCCATCGGTAAATCCCCCTCGTCAGGTAGTAGTGCATTCAGCCCGGCCATCGTTTCAACTTTTCCTCAGGCCGTTGCAGCCGACCGCGGCCCATTCTTCATGTTCTTGTAATACAAGGACTTGAAAGCCTGCTTGGCGCGGTGCAGCAGCACCCTCAAATAGTCCCGGTCTACGCCGAAATTCCGGCAGACTTCATCCTTGTCCCGCTCTTCCAGAAAGACTTCGCGCAACAGGCGCTTGTCGCGCTCGGCCAGCTGGTCGAGGACCTCGCGCACTTTTTCGCCGGTTTGCTTTTGGGAGAAGACGGCGAAAACGTCGGAGGACGTGTCGGGGCATTCTTTTTGTTCTTCCTCATCGCCGCTTGCGGCGTGCGAAGTCGCCCGGTAGTGCTCCTGTAAAACATGCGTGCAGGTGGCGTTCACAAACGGACCCAGCCGCTCGGGATGGAGAATTTTCCCGTCGCGCAATGCCGTCAACACTCTTGTAAATGTCTCCTGCCGCACGTCGTCAATCGCTTCTGACGAGCGCAAGCGGGAGCGTAATTTGAGTTGGATTAAATGACTGAAATAAGCGACGAAATCCTGCTGCGTGGCCAGATCGCCGGCGCGCAGCCGTTCCACATAGGCTTCGTCAAATGACTGAAATTGCAAGGGCTTGCCCCGCAGTCCCGAAAGTGGGTGAAAGTATAGCACTTCGCCCATAGGCCGGTTTTTTGCGCTGTGATGGGGTTGCAGGGCGGCGCGCCGCAGCCAGGTGCGGCTGCTTCGCTCCTCGCTCCTTTGCGGGATGAGGTGAGGATTGCTCATGGGTTCTGGCCGGTGACTCGGGGGGCAACGGGCATTTTTTGAGGCGAGCTTTCAAAACGTCCGGAGGCACCCGCGCCACTTTCCCCCCTGGCGCCTGCGCCCCCGGCTCCCCTCAAAAAGGTGGCGAAATCGGCCCTACGGCGCGATGTCTTCCACTTATGGGAATAGTGTGTCGAATCGGTGTTTCGTTTCAGGTCATGGAAAAATATTGCCGCAGGAGACGGAGTCGCCTTGAACAGCGAACCAGATTTCTGCTAAAAAGAACCCAATACGCATACTTTGTCATCTCAAGTTGAAGTCTGGGGAAAAACGACGGAGGCAACCACCCTGTCGTTGACGTGTCTCTAACCAGGCTCGCGCGTATGTCGGCGCCTTCGGAATTTTTTGCGAAATTCTGGGGGTATTGATCCTCGAACCTCCTGGCCAGATTGTTGGAGTTCGGATGTGGTTGGTTGGCAAGCCCGATGTGATTGGAAGACTTGCTCTCCCGAGCGTCTCCCGCGGCACTGCCTCGCCCAACCCTGGCCCCGTTCCCGTCAGTTCCGTACCACTCGGTTGTGACCCCGTGTTTGCAATTCATTCCCACCGCCGGAGGAAAGTATGGCGACGAATCTCGTCCAGATTGAAAACGACTCGGATATCAAGCAGCGCTTAGAAGCGGAACGCGCCCGTCTGCGTAAAATCGCAGGCCTCGACAAGCCTGAGCACTTCCACCGTCCGGTGGAGCGTGCCTTTACCGCCGAGCAGCGGCCTCACACCACAATTTTGTTTGGCGGCTTTACCTGGAAGCATGAAGACCTGATTCGCTCGGTCTTTCAGGGCTGCGGCTACCGCTGCGAGAAGCTGCCCGTGCCGAACGTCGCCGGCTTTCAGACCGGAAAAGAATTTGGCAACAACGGCCAGTGCAATCCGACCTATTTCACGGTAGGCAACCTGGTGCAATACCTGCAATTCCTCGAGAAGGAGGGGCTGACGCGCGACCAGATTCTCAACAATTATGTCTTCTTCACCGCCGGCTCCTGCGGCCCCTGCCGCTTTGGCATGTATGAAGCCGAGTACCGCTTCGCGCTGAAGAATGCCGGCTTCGACGGTTTTCGCGTCCTGCTGTTTAAAGACAGTGACGGCATCAAGGCCGCATCGGGTGAGCCCGGTCTGAAGTTCAGCGTTGACTTCGGCTTCGGCATGTTGAACGCCATGCACCTTGGCGACGTGATCAATGACCTGATTTACCAGATTCGTCCCTATGAAGTGAACAAGGGCGAAACCGATCGCGTCTTCCGGGAGATGGTCGATGGCTTGTGCGAAGACCTGAAGAACCGCAAGTCGTTCGAGATCGAACAGAGCGCGCCCAACTGGCTCAAGCCGAAGGTGAAGAACAATAAGATTCTGCGCAATACGCTCAACGTGTTCGGCAAGTGGCACGAGCACATGTGGGGCAAGGATTATCTCGGCGCCCTGGAAAACGCCCGCATAAAGATGGACTCCATCGAAGTCGACCGCACCCGCGTGAAGCCGCTGGTCAAGATCACCGGCGAATTCTGGGCGCAGTTGACCGAAGGCGACGGTAACTTCCATATGTTCGAGTTCCTCGAACGCGAAGGCGCGCAGGTGCTGGTCGAGCCGATCGCAACCTGGGTTGCATATCTGATGTATCAGGCCAAGGCCCACGCCATCGCCAAATGGCCGGTGAACCGCCCGCACCGCGACCCCAAGTGGTATGAGGCAAAGAAACAATTCGCCAACTACATCGGCCTGCACAAGAAGTTGTGGGGCATCGGAGCGGGCCAGCGCATGTGGAATTTCTTCTATCACCGCACCGCCAAGAAAATGGGCGGAATCACGCACCACCTGGCCGACCAGAAGGAACTGGCCGATCTGGCCAATCCCTTCTACAACCAGTTCGCGCGCGGCGGCGAAGGCCACCTCGAAGTCGGCAAGAACGTTTATTACACCATTCACAAAATGTGCCACATGGTGCTGGCGCTCAAGCCCTTCGGCTGCATGCCCTCCTCGCAGTCCGATGGCGTGCAATCCGCCGTCATCAACAAATTCAAGGACATGATCTTCCTGCCGATCGAAACCTCCGGCGAGGGCGAGGTCAACGCTCACAGCCGCGTGCAGATGGCGCTCGGCGAGGCCAAGGTCAAGGCCAAGACGGAATTTGAGCAGTGCCTCAAATCTACCGGTAAAAGCATGGCCGAGATTCGTGAGTACATCGACGAGAATCCCGAACTCAAGCGACCGTTCTACCACGTGCCGCACACCGAAGGCGTTGCCGGAACCGCGGCGCAGTTCATCCTGCACGTGAGCAAGCGCATTGACAAAGACACGCAGTTCAAGAAGCGCTCGCGCGTGCGTGTGGGTGAAGCGGCACCGGCCATGTCAGGCGACTGACTTGAAGGGGCGCGGCTTCAGCCGCGCCGCCTGCTTTATCGCTTGTCAATGCGAGGACCTTCAGGCCCTGGGGAATCTGCTTCTTCTGTTCGGAAAAGCGGATTCCTTCCCGCAAACGCGGTTCGAATGAGAAAGACAGAAATGCACGAAAGGAATTCATGCACGACCACAAAGGTCCATCGCTGATCCAAATCGCGCCACTCGCGCCGCCTCCGCCGCCCAAGCCGGTCAAGCCCCACGACCACAATACGAAGTTCATGGTCGGCCTTGACGTCGGTTCCACCACGGTAAAGGCCGTGGTCGTCGACGCTGCCAGCGACCAGGTTCTCTGGCAGGATTACCAGCGCCACGAAACCAAACAGCCGGAGAAAACGCTCGAGTTCCTTAAGCGCATGGAAGCCGAAGTCGGCATCGACCGCCACAACACCCGCATGTTCATGACGGGCTCGGGCGGCTCCGGAATCGCCGATCAGATTGGCGCCAAGTTCGTGCAGGAAGTGACCGCCGTTTCTCTCGCCGTCGAAAAGCTGCATCCCGAAGTTTATTCGGTGATCGAACTGGGTGGCCAGGACGCCAAGATCATCGTCTTCAAAGACGACGATGAAACCGGCCGCAAGAAAAAAATCCCTTCCATGAACGACAAGTGCGCCGGCGGCACGGGCGCGGTTATCGACAAGATCAACGCCAAGCTGAAAATCCCGACCGAACTTTTGGCCGAACAAAAATACAACGACGTTAAATTGCACAAGGTCGCCGGCAAATGCGGCGTCTTCGCCGAAACCGACATCAACAGCCTGCAAAAGGTCGGCACCCCGTCAGACGAGTTGATGGCGTCTTTGTTCGAGGCCATCGTGCTTCAAAATCTCAGCGTCCTGACCCGCGGCCACACACTGCGCCCGCACGTTCTTCTTCTCGGCGGCCCCAACAGCTTTATCAAGGGCATGCGCGAAGCCTGGCAGGCCAATATCCCGCGCATGTGGAAGGAGCGCAAAGTCCAGATTCCTGAGGGCGCAAAGCCGGAGGATCTCATCAAAGTCCCCGCCAACGCGCAGTATTTTGCCGCCTTGGGTGCAATCGAATTCGGTCGCAGCGAAGAAGAGTGTATCGGCTGCTATCGCGGCTACGAACAGCTCATTCACTACATCGACTTCGGCCGCCAGGAAGAAAAAGCCAAATCCGGCGGCAAAGGCCTGGTCGAAGATCCCTCCGAGCTCGACATTTTCAGGGACGCCTACAAGCGCAAGAAATTCACTCCTGCCGTCTTCCAGAAAGGCAGCACGGTCGGCGGGTTCATCGGCGTCGATGGCGGGTCGACTTCCACCAAGGCCGTTCTGCTCGATGAAAACGGCACGATTCTCTGCAAGTCGTATCAGCTCTCGAACGGCAATCCGATCCAGGACACGATCGAGATGTTCGAGAACCTCCGCGGCCAGGTCGAATCGCAGAATGCCAAGCTCGAAGTTTTGGGCGTGGCAACGACCGGCTACGCGAAAGATATTTTGAAAGACGTGCTCAAGGCGGACGTGGCGCTGGTCGAGACCGTTGCTCATACCGAGTCCGCCCTGAAGTTCTACGAGGATCCGCACGTCATCGTCGACGTGGGCGGCCAGGACATCAAGATCATCATCCTGCACAACGGCCGCGTGAAGGATTTCAAGCTCAACACGCAGTGCTCGGCGGGTAACGGGTATTTCTTGCAGTCGACGGCTGAAGGCTTTGGCTTGAGCGTGAATCAGTACGCCGACCTCGCCTTTTCCGCCCAGGCCATGCCTGTCTTCGGTTACGGCTGCGCCGTATTCATGCAGTCGGACATCGTCAATTTCCAGCGCCAGGGCTGGCGCGCGGAGGAAATTCTCGCGGGACTGGCCGCCGTGCTGCCCAAGAACGTTTTCTTGTACGTGGCCAGCATTCCCAATCTTGCCGCTCTCGGTTCTCGTTTCGTTCTTCAGGGCGGCACGCAGAACAATCTCGCCGTGGTCAAAGCTGAAGTCGATTTCATCCGCAACAGCTTCCGCGCCACCGGCAAGCAGCCGGAAATCATCGTGCACGAACATTGCGGCGAATCCGGCGCAATCGGCGCCGCGCAGGAAGCTCTGCGCCTGTGGCGCAACGGCAGGCAGACCAGCTTCATGGGCCTCGACGCTGTTCGCAAAATCGAATACCGCACCACGCGCAACGAGTCCACGCGCTGCAATTTCTGCAAGAACAATTGCCTCCGCACTTTCATCGACGTTCGCACCGAGCCGGTGAAGAATTTCGTGCCCATGGAAAAAGTCACGAAAGTCCCGCTGATGGTCGGCGAGCAGCGCCTGATCATCGCCACCAGCGAAAAAGGCCTGGTCGAAGATATCGAGGAGATGAAGGACATCAAGGCCGGCCTCGACAAGATTCGCGATCAATATCCCAACTTTGTCGATTACGCCTCCAAAGAAGTATTCCGGCCCACCAACGCAAAAAGCATCGCCGATCCTCTGCCGGCCAAGAGCTGGACGGGATGGAAAAAAGGCGACAAAGAACGCCGCGCCCTGATGGAGACGCGCGGCAAGCTGCGCATCGGCATTCCCCGCGTGCTCAACATCTACACCTACGCTCCGCTCTTCAACGCCTACTTTGAGAGCCTTGGGATTCAGCCGGAAAATATCATTTACTCTGACTACACCAGTTCCGATCTGTATCGCGCCGGGGCCAGCCGTGGCGCCATTGATCCCTGCTTCCCCGCGAAAATCGGCATCTCGCACGTCTACAACCTGATTCAGGAAAAGCACAAGAAGAAGCCGCTCAATGCGATCTTCTTCCCCATGTACGACGTGCTGCACACGCCGCTGCTCAAAGTGGTCGGCATGAACGCCTGCCCCACGGTCACGGCGACCCCCGAAACCGTAAAAGCCGCGTTCACCAAGGAAAACGACGTCTTCGCCGAGCATAACGTCAAATACATCGACCCCGTGCTCAACTTCTCCGATCGCAAATTGTTCTCCCACCAGATGCTGCAGGCCTGGCAGTCCGTGCTCGGACTCTCATTCGAGGAAAACGAACGCGCCGTCGAGGCCGGCTTCGCCGCGCTCCAGAATTATGAAAGCGACATCCGACGGCGTGCCCGCGAAGTGCTCGATCAACTCGAACGCGAAGACCGCATCGGCATCGTCATGCTGGGCCGGCCGTATCACCATGATCCCGGCTTGAACCACGAAATCCTCGACGAGTTCCAGAAGCTCGGCTATCCCATCTTTTCGCAGAACACTCTGCCCATCGATGACGATATGCTGGAGCGGCTCTTCGGAGAGGAAGTTCGCGCCGGCGTGATCAGCAGCCCGCTCGATATCACTGACGCCTGGAAGAATTCTTATTCCTGCAGCACCAACCACAAAGTGTGGGCGGCGAAGTTTACCGCTCGCCATCCCAATCTTGTGGCCCTTGAAATTTCCAGCTTCAAGTGCGGGCATGACGCGCCGATTTATGGCGTAATCGAAGGCATCATCGAGCAGTCGGGCACGCCGTATTTCTGCTTCAAGGACCTCGACGAGAACAAGCCCACAGGCTCGATCAGAATTCGCGTCGAAACCATAGATTATTTCCTCCGCCGCTATCGCGAGGAAGTCATTCGCAAGCGCAAGGCCGGCG
>DATLKM010000354.1:0-2013 GCA_035538435.1 Binatia bacterium | reverse complement strand
GATTGTTAACTGCTTCCTGGATGTTTTCTGCCGAAGCGGTAGACGATTCCACCGAAGAGGCGACTCGTAGGCGTGGTACCGCCGTTCGCGCGGATGCCAAAGTACTCGAACTGGCCTCGGAGGGATGTCTCGGGGACGACTGATGTTTTCGGCCTTTCTTGGCCAAGGCATAAGACCGTCAGAAACATCAGGCCAAACGGCGCTAGAAGGCGTGGGCAGAACATACGCAGCCTCCAGTGATTTTCCAGTTTACAGCTTCGACGACGCCTGTTGATGGGAGGCGTTTAAGACGCAGCCCTTGAGGGGGATTAATGAGATGGTCCGCCGCCGAGTAGGATAACTCGGCGGTTTCACTGGAGGATCATCGTCATGCACATCGCATCCATCGGCATCGATCTGGGCAAGACCACCTTTCACCTGGTTGCACTGGGAGAACGCAGCAAAGTTCTCGTTCGCAAGAAGTTTTCACGTGCGCAACTGCTGGCGTATACAGCAAATCTGCCTTCCTCGCTGATCGGCCTGGAAGCCTGCGCCGGAGCGCACTTCATGGGTGCTGCACTGCGAGAACAAGGTCACGAAGTGCGGCTCATCCCCGCGCAGTTCGTAAAACCTTATCGAAAGTCGAACAAGAATGACTTCATCGATGGGGAAGCGATTGCCGAAGCGGTAACCAAGCAGAACATGCGCTTTGTGCAGATCAAGACCCAGGAACAACTCGACGTGCAGGCCATGCACCGAGTTCGGGATCGACTGGTGCAACGTCGCACGGCACTGATCAACGAGATCCGCGGCTTTCTATTGGAGCGTGGCATCACCTTCCCGGCACAGCCCATTCATCTGCGCAAGAACCTGCCCACGGTGGTGGAAGATGCCGAGCAACACTTGAGCCCACGTCTGCGCTGGCTGCTGGATCGGCTGTGGCAGGAGTGGAAGCAGACCGAGATCGACATCCAGACCATCACGGACGAGATCGAGCGCATCAGTAACGAAGATGAGCGCTGTCAGCGTCTGCGCCAGATTCCCGGCTTTGGCCCTCTGGTCTCCACCGCCATGGTAGCCGCGATCGGAAACGGGGCTGCCTTCCGCCGGGGCCGCGATTTCGCGGCCTGGGTTGGAGTCGTGCCCCGGCAGTACTCCACGGGGGGTAAAGCCAGACTGTTCGGCATGAGTAAACGCGGCAATATCTATCTGCGTCGCATGCTGATCCACGGTGCGCGCGCCGTGCTCTTTCGCATCAAGTACGACACGGCGGGATTGGGACAGTGGGTGCATCAGCTGAGTCAGCGAGCACCACGCAACAAAGTGATCGTCGCCATCGCCAACAAACTGGCTCGCATCGCCTGGGCGGTGTTGTCCAGCGGCCGGGACTATCGCCATCAGCCGCTGCCACAGCGGGCGGTCGCTTGATGGCGGTGGAAAACTGGAAAGCAAAAAACGCTTTCCACTTTCCCACCGCCACGACGACGACGGCTAGATTTCATTCCACAGGTCTGCTGAGGAGAGAAGAAGACGAAACAACAGTCCAACGGCGTGCCGGAAAACCTGAACACTCAAATGCGTCCTTAGGGACCGAGGGATTTAATAGGACCGGCACGTGCGGATCATCATCGAGTGCCCGGAGAGAGTGGTTCTCCACTAAGAGGCCGGATACATTTTCGCGGACTGTCCCTTCGCCAACTTCAAACCTCTTGCAGTTCGGCGGCGGACCGTACATTAGAGTTCAGACATTCATGCTTCACATCGGCATCGTCGCGTGCAGTACCGAGGGAGCTGCACTCTGCTATCGCACGATCTCGCTCGAGAGTGGGCAGATGATTGGGCGGCACGATCATCCGGAGGTATCGCTGCATTCCTTCCCGCTTGCGGAATACATGAAGAGCATCGATGCGGGAGATTGGGCAGGAGTGGCAGAGCTGATGCTGAGATCTGCCGAGAAATTAACAACGGCTGGCGCCGATTTTCTAATCTGTCCGGACAATACGATTCATCAGGCATTCGATCTGGTGGAACATC
>DATLKM010000353.1:0-1546 GCA_035538435.1 Binatia bacterium | reverse complement strand
CACGCGCTCGGTGGCATTGCGATCCCGGTAGCGCACCTCCTTTTCGGGTCATACTCTAACAGGCTGTTGATTAAAGGGCCGGCTCACGAATCTGGTCCGGTTTGAGGACGGTAACTACATTGGTTATTGGGTTGCGTCGGTAGTAAGAGCGCGAGCTGGTACAGCTCGTCTCGATTCATCCCGCGGGGCACAGTTTCGCGATCCGCAACAAGTTGTACGCCGCACCCACGAGGTAGGCGGCGAAGGCGCTCCGCTCCACGCCGCGATAACGCGTGCGACGGAAGTTTCCCACCGTCTTGATCCAGCCGAAGATCTCTTCGACCCGCTTGCGCACGCGCTGGCTCATCGCGTATCCCGGCCAGCTGGTAGTGCGAAGGTCGAGGGCCGAACCTCCCGGGCGTCGCTCATTCTGCGCCACGTGGGGAGTGACGTTGATCGAGCGGCAGCCTGCGACGAACCCGGCGACATCGTAACCCTTATCGCCTGCAACTGTGATCCGGCTCGCCCCACGAAGCTGTTGCAGCATCTGAAGCCCCTGCTCGCATTCGGCTCGGCCGGTGGCCGGACCCAAGCGCAAGTCGATCATTATCCCGTTGCGATTCTCCATCAGGACGCTCTCGGAGTAACAGAGCTTGGCCTCTTTGCCGGCACCCTTTTTCGCCAACCGGGCTTCGGGGTCGGTGGTCGACTGATGGGTTGCGTTGCGGCGCCGCTCACCGTGGAAGTTCACGCTCGGATTACCCGGATCGTCAGGCGGAGTGCGATCGGAAGTCGGCTCACCCTTGGGGCGCAGACTCTTGAGCGACGCCCAAGCCTCGATCAGCGTGCCGTCCACGGTAAAATGCTCGTCGCTGGTCAGCTTGAGCTCGCGCGCCTCCGCCACCACGGTGCGGAAAAACTCGCCCGCCACGTCGTGCTCGAGCAAGCGCGCCCGATTGCGGCTGAAAGTGGAATGGTCGAAGCTCGGCTCGTCCCAGTTCAGATCCAGGAACCAGCGAAACAACAGGTTGTAGTCCAACTGCTCGCAAAACATCCGCTCGCTGCGCACTGTGTACAGCGCCATCAATAGCGAGGCCTTAAGCAACCGCTCAGGTGGGATCGATGGCCTACCCAGTTCACTGTACATCTGCGCAAACAGCGGCGAGAGTTCCTTGAGTGCTACCTCGGCAAGCGACTTGATCAGTCGGATCGGATGGTTAGCCGGCACTCGTTTCTCCGGGTTCACCAAGGTCAGCATCGTGGTCTGTGGCCGATCGTGTCCCCGCATCTTCCGCTTCCTCCGCAACCGCACTGGCCTCCTTCAACAATACCGACCCACAACCATTCGTCGATCCTATCGGCGAGGCTTTTTTCAACATCTTGCTAGGAGTCACTTATAGGTTTTAGCTGCCAAAAGCGGGAATTGATCGACGACTCTCCATTCGAGCGACCTATTACGAATGACCACTCCATCGAATATGCTGGTCAACGATCTCGCTATGAACTGTCTCTTATAACTATGAAACTCCATCTCTGCACCGTTGATTCTAAGATTTCTAGTACAACC
>DATLKM010000352.1:0-35388 GCA_035538435.1 Binatia bacterium | reverse complement strand
AGATTGAACGTCCGACATCGTGCCCCGAGTATGGCATCACCTGAGTGGTGCGGCGAGGTTACGAAAGAACGGCACACCGTGCCCCGTCCGCTTTTTCAACCCGCGAAAGGGCCCGATTTCTCTATTTCTTCGAATGCGACTTCACGTTTCCAGAAAAAACATTGTAAGGCCACTGTTGCCGCCCTTGGGACGCCGCCCCCGCGGCGTCGGCACAATTCCAATCCTCCGGCGGATTCGCAACTCCCCAAACATTTCCGTGGTTATATAGGGAGACGCCAATTAGATAGTTCTGCCCATCTTTGCCGAGCGGCAGGCAACTTGCGACCCGCCCCGAAGCGTTCCCCGCCGGCAGATCGCTCAACAACACCGGCGTTCCAATCGGCAGCGCCTGCCCGGCCCGTAACCCGCAACCTTGCGGGCTCACCAAAAGCGCCACGCAACTCGCAGCAAAGGGATGCTTTCGGTCAAGGCTGGTTACAGTCAGGGAAATCTCCACGCGCACCCGCGTGCTGCGTCGCGTCGTTTTGGCTGCTACAACCTCCATAGGCTTCGGTTCAAAACGGGTAGTTTCAAGGCTCATACGCGGCGCTCGCGCGTCTGGACAGCTAAAGCCGGCAACGCCCTTGCTTGCAATTTTGACAGCTGATGCCCACGTGTGAGGCTTAGAAGCGCCTCACCATCGTTACGGAAGTAATGCTCATCCATCTGACCGAACCGGCCAGAAAGATCAAAAACGCCTTCCTTCCCCTCCTGCTAACATTCTCCCCGTGCCGTCCGATCGATCAGCAAATTCATCTGCGCCTGCGCTCTCCATCGACGCACCAGAATGGAAACTTCTGACCGCAGCCTGTTCTGTTCAATCCGGTTTTGCTGCATTTAAGGCTTATTTCTCAACGCTGCCTGCCTCTCTCGATTGGGATTCAATCCTCCATAACGCCAATGATCACGGCATCTCGGCCCTTCTTTATCAAAGGCTCTCGCAACTTGCAGGCGTCCCCTCGCCCGTTCTCCAGGCTCTTGCCCAACGCTACGAAACTAACCTGCATAAATCGCTTCTGCTGACGCGCGAATTGTTTCGCGTTCTCGATTGCCTCGAATCGCTGGCGGCGCCCGCCATCCCGTACAAAGGTGTAACGCTCTCGGAGATTTATTACGGAGATATGGCTCTCCGCCAATCCGGCGACATGGATTTTTTCGTTCGCGCCGCCGATGTTGCCCGCATCAAAGCCGCCGTCCACCCTCTCGGCTACATTCCCCGCATCGCCGTTCCGCCGGAGGCCGAGCCCGCGTACATCGCCTCCGGATATGAGTGTTCCTTCGATAGCCCTGCGGGGACCAACCTGCTCGAACTGAAGTGGGCGCTTCAACCGCGTTTTTATGCCATCGATTACGACATGCAGGCAGCGTTCGACCGCGCCACGGCGGCGCAATTCGCCGGGAGAAAAATACAAACGCCATCACCCGAAGACTATTTTCTGGTGCTTTCCCTTCACGCCGCCAAGCACGTCTGGGGAAGATTGATCTGGTTGTGCGATATCGACCGCCTGTTGCGCCGTCATGAGCTGAATTGGGATTGGCTCGTCGACTACAGCCGGCAACTCGGCGTGCAGCGAATCGTGGGGGTCACGCTGCTGTTGTCCAACAAATTTCTGCAAACGGAAATTCCCGACATCTTGCAAGAGTCCTTGGCCTCTGACGCAAAGGCCCAAGCCTTCGCCGAACAAATCGCAAGCGCGGTGGCCGCTGGAACCACCTATGAAGACCAACAAATTTCCTACTTCCGCCTTATGATGCGGCTCCGTGAACGCGCCTCTGACAGGCTGCGTTTCGCATCCCGCCTGGCCTTCACTCCCGGCCCCGGCGAGTGGAACACGCTCCAACTTCCCCGCACCCTGTCCCCGCTGTATCGGATCGTCAGAATGGGGCGTCTTTTGGGCCGTCTGTCGCGAACCGTGGACAGGTAGCGCTTGTCACAGTTGTTATTCTGCGCGAAGCGGAAGAACTCTGTATTCTGCCATTCGAGTCCTGGGTTCTCGCCTCATCACCGGCTTGCCAGCCCCCCGGCCGTCTCTCCGCCATCCACCGTAAACACCTGCCCGGTGGCAAAAGCCGCGTCGTCGCTGGCCAGAAAAGCAAACAGGGCCGCAATCTCCTCCGGCGATGCATGCCTCTTCATGGGGATTTTCTGGTTTACTTCATCCAGCATCGCTTCCGTGTATTCCGCCCGCTGCATCGGCGTAAGCACATATCCCGGCGCCACCGCGCACACCCGGATCCGCGGCGCAAGCTCCAGCGCCATCGAGCGGGTAAGCTCAATCACTCCCGCTTTGGTCGCGTTGTAATCGGCGTAGAACGGATACCCCATCACCCCATTCGTGGAAGCCGTCTGCAAAATGACCCCGCTTCCCGATCCATCGGAAAAGCGGTGCCACATATGGCGCGCCGCGGTCTGCGCCATATAAAAAACTCCGGTCAAATTGACCGCTACCACGCGCTCCCATTCTTCGGGGGTAATGTCCAGAAAGTTGTGCCGGATGCTGATGCCGGCGTTATTGATCAGCACATCCACGCCATCCATCACCCGGATCGCATCCGCGAAAGCCGCCTCCACCTGCATCAGGTCCGTAACGTCGGCAACAATCGCCTCGGCTATCCCCGGCAATTGCTGGCGCACCGCCGCACACGCCTTGCCGTCACGGTCCAAAACGCACACCCGAGCGCCCTCTTCCAGAAACCGTGCCGCCGTGGCGGCGCCAATTCCGCTGGCCCCTCCGGTGATCAAGACTCGTTTTTCTTTTAGTCCTCTCAAGGCTAATCCACCTCATTTACGCACTTACTCACGGCGGATGCCGCCGTTGTTCTTTGCTTCATGAAGCCGATGCTTTAGGCTTGCTTTTCCGTTGGCTTTACTCGCGTTTGGTGTCATTATTGGATACCGCACCTTGGCGGACATGTCCAGGGGCAGGTTCGCCAGGACACTCAGCGGCGATCCTTCTTCGCTTACTTCCGGCGTAAATCGGAACATTGTTACGGAGCGCCCGCTCAGAGCCGCTATAACCGAACCGGGCGCGGGAGCATCGACCATGCCAGAAGACCGGGAAACGCTGACCGTTTTGTTGCGGCAGTGGAATGCGGGCGACAAAGCCGCTCTCGATCAATTGATGCCTGCGGTCTACGATCAGCTCCATCGTCTGGCTGCGAAAAGTCTGCGCGCCGAGCGTCCCGACCACACTTTGCGCGCCACCGCCCTGGTAAATGAAGCTTATTTGCGCCTGGTCAATGTGAATGTCGAGTGGCAGGACCGTGTGCATTTTTTTGCCATTGCGGCCCGCATGTTGCGCCGCATTCTCGTCGATCACGCCAAAGCCAATTTGCGGGAAAAACGCGGCGGCGGCGCGGAAAAAATCGAACTCGATGAGGCCGTGCTGGTTGGCCCGCAAAGCGGCGCGGGCATCATTGAACTCGATCTCGCCCTGCAACGCCTCGCCGAGCACGACCAGCGCAAAAGCGAGATTGTGGAGCTGCTTTGTTTCGGCGGTCTCACTTATGACGAAACCGCGGCCGCTTTGAGCATTTCCCCCGCGACCGTTCACCGCGAGTTGAAGCTGGCCAAGGCATTTTTGCATCGCGAGTTGATCCAGGGATCGTCATAGCCGGGAGCGTCCAGCAAAGATGGTCATCGCCGAATCGTCGTAAAATGTTCTGTCGCAAAAACCGGCCTTCTTACTGGGAGGCTTTCTGTAGTGGGGTTGGGTAGCGAAAACTATGGCATCTGCTTCCAATCGTTGGCAACGGTTGGAGGGCTTGTTCTACGAAGCGGTGGAGTTGGAACCGGCGGCGCGCAAGACCTTCCTTGACCAGCACTGCGCCGGCGATAACGCCCTTCGCCAGGAAGTCGAATCCCTGCTCGCCTCTTCCGACCAGCCTTTAGACTTCCTGCAAAAATCTGTTCAGGACGCGGCCCAGCAAGTGGTGGGCAAGCCCACTGTGCTTGCGCCGGGCTCAAAGTTCTCGCGCTACGAAGTCGTTTCGCTGCTGGGGGCCGGCGGCATGGGCCAGGTCTATCTCGCCCGCGACACGCAATTGAAGAGAAATGTCGCTCTCAAGCTCCTGGCTCCCCACCTCACCCGCGATGAGCGCGGCTTGCGCCGCTTCGAGCAGGAAGCCCAGGCCGCCTCTGCCCTGAACCATCCCAACATTCTTACTCTCTACGAATTCGGTGAATGGGAGGGCACTTACTATATCGCCTCCGAATACGTCGAAGGCGACACCCTCCGCCAGTTAATCAACAAAGGCCGCCTCAGCATCGCCGAAGTCTGTGACATCTCAGCTCAGGTCAGCGGCGCACTGGTGGCCGCTCACGAGCGCGGCATCGTGCACCGCGACATCAAGCCCGCCAATCTGATGGTCCGCAAGGACGGCATCGTCAAGCTGCTCGATTTCGGCATCGCCAAGCTGAATGAAGATACCGGCCCGGTCGGAGTGATCGGCACGCTCATGTCGATCAGCCAGCCCGGCGTGGTCATGGGCACGGTGCGTTACATGTCGCCCGAGCAGGCCCGCGGGCAAGTCGTCGATGGCCGCAGCGATCTTTTCAGTCTCGGTGTCGTCATGTACGAAATGCTCACCGGCGAAGCCCCGTTCCAGGGCGAAACCGCCAGCGACGTGATGGCCGAGATTCTAAAGGTTGAACCGCCTGCCCTCAGCGAAGCTGTCCCCGGCCTGTCGCCCCAGATGGAAGTTATCGTCGTGCGGGCCCTGCGCAAGAGCCGCAAGGAGCGCTACCAGACCGCCGCTGAAATGCTCACGGACTTGCAACAGTTCCGCAAAGAATGCGAGTTCCAGCAGATGCTTCAGCATGCCGGCAAAAATCCTGCTGGGCCAGCCACGCCACAGCCATTGCCGAAGAAGCCGCCAACCGCCCCGCAACCCGCGAGCGTTGACCAGATGACTCCGGCCTCCGGAAGGCAAAATCGTTCCTCGCGGCTTCTGACCATCTTCCTGGCCCTTATCCTCGCTGTGGCCTTGCTCACCGTGCCGTTTTTACGCAAGCGGCTCGCCAGGTCGGCCTCCGCCGGCAGCCCCCGTGCCTTGGCGGTTCTGCCGTTTCGCAACCTCCGCCCCGATCCTCAGACTGATTTCCTCGGTTTTTCTCTCGCCGATGCCATCATCACCAAGCTCGGATACGTAAACGCCCTGACCGTCCGCCCATCATCCTCCGTCGACAAGTACCGCAACCAGATTGTCGATCCGCAAAAAGCCGCGGCCGATCTCCAGGTCGGCACCCTCCTGACCGGCAGTTTCCTCCGCGATGGCGACCAGTTGCGTATTACCGCTCAGCTGATCGACGTTCAACCCGACAAGATTTTGTGGCAGGACACCATCGACGTGAAGTACGACCGCCTGCTCACTGTGCAGGACACGGTTTCGCAGCAGATCATCAAAGGTCTCGAGGTAAGCCTCACGCCGGCCGAGCAGGAAAAGTTGCGGCCCGAAGGCGGCGTCAGCGCGCCCGCCTACGAACTGTATTTGCATGGCGTCGATCTGTATTCGCAGGAGGATTATCCCGGCGCCATCACCATGCTGGAAAAATCGGTGGCCATCGATCCCAACTATGCTTCCGCCTGGGCCGAACTGGGACGCGCCTATACCACCAACGCCTCTCTCCTCTTCGGAGGCCGCGACGAGTACGCCAAAGCCCAGTCGGCCTACGAAAAGGCCCTTGCTCTCAATCCCCATCTGATCGAAGCCCGCGTCTTCATGGCCAACCTGCTCACCGATACCGGCCAGGTCGAGCAGGCTGTGCCGCTCATGCGCCAGTTGCTCGCGGAAAATCCCACTTATGCCGAAGCCCACTGGGAACTCGGCTACGCTTATCGCTTCGGCGGCATGTTGCAGGAAGCGGCGCAGGAGAGCGAGCGCGCCCGCCAGAACAACCCCTCCGTCAAGCTCAACAGCTCGGCCATGAATGCCTATCTTTATCTCGGGGAGTACGACAAGTTCCTGCAAAGCCTGCCGACTTCCGACTCGGTCTACGTTCTTTTTTATCGCGGATTCGGCCAGTATTACGTCGGCGAGATGGGGCAGGCGCAGCGCAATTTCGACCGCGCCTATGATTTCGATCAGACGCTCTTACCGGCAATCGTAGGGAAGGCCTTAAGCGATGGGATCCGCGGCGAACGCGCCAATGGCCTTCAACTTCTGCAGGCCACCGAAACCCGCATCCTCGAGGCCGGCGTCAGCGACGCTGAAGGCATGTATAAAGTCGCCCAGGCTTACGCAGTTCTGGGCGACAAGGCCTCTGCCATGCTGATGTTTCACCGCACCATCGAAGGCGGATTCTTTCCTTACCCGTACTTCGCGCGCGATCCGTTGCTCAACAACATCCGCAATGAACCCGAATTCGGCATGTTGATGCGCGAGGCCCAGGAGCGCCACGAAGCCTTCCGCAAGAAGTTTTTTCAGTGATTTGGCCACGGCCAACTGTCGCTCGAGAAGCGTCACGAGTCCGCACGGCGGGACGATTCGGCAACTAAATCGGTTTTCCCCGGAAAATCCAGATCAACTCAATGATCAATATCACCACCACCATCAATTCCAGCACGAACGCCCGGCTCTGGTTGAATTCGTCCATCATGAACCGGTACAGCTCTTCGGCCGTGCGCAGCTTCTGCTGCACCAGGTCTTTGTAATCCGGCACGCCCACCTTCAAGGCCGCCAATTTATACAACCGCGCCGAAAACATATCGCTCAAGAACTTGATGGCGTTGTCGGCGCGCTCCGTCAACTCGCTCACATCCAACAGCACCGTATGCAGTTTCGAGGCTGCCTTCGCCGTCCGCCAGCGGAACCACAAGCCTCGGCCACCGCTATCGAGAAAGTCGTAAACATCCTCCAATTCGTGCGTCAGCAGGTCGTCATAGTGACGAAATTCCAGCAATTGCGAGTTGGCATACTGCAACAGCTGTACCGCCGTCTCTGCGCCGGCGGGCGTGTCATAGATAAAGGCGGCGTTCCAGCCGATTACGGCCAGGTCCGATGGATAGTACGAAATCCGCGATTGCAAAATCTCCTGCCGCTCACCGTCGGAAAGCGGCTGATTTTCTCCGCGAACCACCTGCGAAATATAACCGCCGTAACTAGCCAGCAGGTCGGACGCGCTTGGAGAACCCGCAATCTCGCGCAGTTGAAAGATAAAATAATCTTCCTTTAACCATTCTTCGGGCTTCAGATCGTACGGCTTCACCAACGCCGGGGCCGCTCGTTTCAGCTTTTTCTGCACGATACGGGTCGCCAGGCTCTCAAAATTTGTGTCCCAAACCCAGCGGCTTGAAAGCTGCACCAGCTTGTCCCAATCGCCGGAAAATGGCAGCTCGAACACCACGCTCACCACGCCGTAGTCGAAATACTGGATGTCGCCCTGCAACCGCTCGCCGCTCTCCAGCACTAACGGCTCCAATCCCTCCTCCACCGGGGGCCGCTGATAGCGCACATAGCCCGGCGCAAGGTGCTTAAAGCTCGCTGCCGTCGTCCTCGCCCCCAGAATCTGCCGAAGTTGATCCAGGCGGATTTCCTCGCAAACGTCAAACTGGATCACGACCAGCACGGACCCGCACAACGGGGCGTGCGGCGGCTTGGTTGCCACTAAAGCAGTCAGCGCCTCGGTCGGAACCTTGCCGATGGCGGGCTGTATTAGAACGGTAGTGTTTTCTGCGTCCATAAGCGTTCGCCACCTGGGAGCGGCAGCCGATGGCCTTAGACTGCCGGGCCATCTCTCTATTTTCCCAGAAAAGCGGGCGGTTGGGCAGGGTTCAATATAAGTGTATTGTATGCAATGACTTAGAGGTAGCGATTGACACGGGCTAGGAGAGATTTGTCAGTATCGCCGCGCCGGTTCGGGCGGTCGATCCAGCGCTTCTTGATAGTCCGGAGGCGATATCGGCTATTTTCTTCTAGCCGAGGCCCATAGGAGCGCTGTTCCTGCGGCAACCGCCGCCAGTACCACTCCGGCACGCTTCATTGATTGCTTCACAGCCTGCTCTTGACGGCTCACCAGTGCAGATTCCGGGTAGATGTCGCCCTCAAATAATCGCTCTCCTTGCAATGCCATCTGCAACACTTCGGCGATATGCAACGCCTGCCGCTCAGTCCCCTGTGCAATCTGTTCCCGGCAACTGAACCCATTCGCAATGATCAGCCAGTCGTCCGGTGCGTGCCGCACGGCGGGCAAAAGTTCCAACTCGCCCACCGCCATCGATACGTCGTACTTCTCCCGCTCGAACCCGAACGACCCTGCCATCCCGCAGCAACCCGGCGCTGGCGCAGCGAATTCAATTCCCAGTCGCCGTAACACGGCCTCATCCGCGTTCATCTTCATGACCGATTTCTGATGACAATGCCCGTGCATCAGCGCCCTCCGGTTTAACTGCGGAAGCGGAAACTCTTTGGCTTGACTCTCCAGAAACTCGCTCAATAAAAAGGTCTGCCGCGAGAGCGCCTGCGCCCGGTCATCAGCAGGAAACAAATTCACCAACTCATCACGGAACACGGCCACGCAACTCGGCTCCAGCCCCACGACCGGCACACCCGCCTCAATCTCCGGCTCCAACCGATCCAGAATCTGCCCCAGCAGCGCTTTCGCCCGATCGAGCATGCCATGGTCATAGAGCGGCCGCCCGCAGCAAAGATGCGCGCGCGGCACAATGACGTGAAATCCCGCCGCTTCCAGCACTTCAGTCGCGGCACGGCCAATGCTGGGCCGAAAATAGTTGGCAAACGTATCCGGCCAAAGCATGACGGAATTACCCTGGCTTACCCTCCCGTTCTCCGCGCGGTCGCGCCGAAAAAACCACTCCTTAAACGTCTGCGGCGCAAAGGCCGGAATCGACCGCCCCAACGGAATCCCCGCCAGCAATTTCGTGATCTCCCGCAGGCGGGGAAGCTGCGTGGTCAAATTCACCAGCCCTGGGACTTTTGAAGCCACCCGTGCCCACAGATCGATATTCCCGAAGGCATAAGCGCTCAACGGGCGCAAGCGACCCTCGTAGTAATGAGATAGAAATTCGGCCTTATACGTCGCCACATCTACGCCCACCGGGCAATCGCTCTTGCACCCCTTGCATGCCAGGCAAAGATCGAGCGACTTCTTTACTTCTTCGCTGCGCCACTTATCGCGTATCACCTCGCCCTGCGTCATCTCCCACAGCAAATGCGCCCGGCCGCGCGTCGAGTTTTCTTCCTCTTGCGTTACGCGATAGCTGGGGCACATCAAGCCGCCTTCTTCGCGGCGGCATTTCCCTACTCCCACGCAACGCAGCGTTGCTTCCGCCAGGCTGCCGTGATCGGCGGCAAACTGAAAGTGCGTTTGCGGCCGCCAAGGCGCGTAATCCGCGCCCAGCCGCAGGTTCGCGTCCAGCTTGTTCGCATCGATCAGCTTTCCCGGATTCATCTTCCACGCCGGGTCCCACGCCGATTTGAACTCGCGAAACGCCTGCATTAATTCCGGCCCGAACATCCTGGGCAGCAGTTCGCCCCGCGATTGACCGTCGCCGTGTTCGCCGGAAATCGATCCGCCATAGCCCACAACAAGGTCCGCCGCTTCCTCCATGAAACGGCGGAACTTCGCGATGCCACCTTTCGATTGCAAATCGAAATTAATGCGGGTGTGTACGCATCCGTGCCCGAAGTGCCCGTACAGAGATCCTTTGTATTCATACGCCGCATACATTTTGCGCAAATCGCGCAGATAGCCGCCGAGTTTCTCGGGTGCAACTGCGGCGTCTTCCCAACCTTCCCAGTTAAGCGGCTCGCCGGCAACGTGAGAGGTCGCTCCCAATGCCGACTCCCGCACTTCCCACACGCGCTTCTGTTGCTGCTTGTCGGTATAGAGCCGCATTTGCGGAGGGTCCGCGTTGACACTCAAAGCCTGCACCAGGCCCCGGGCCTGCGATTCCGCCTCGCGCATCGTATCCGCGCCGAACTCTACCAGCAGCCATCCGCCGCCCTCCGGCAGCATTGCCAGGCCTTCGGAATTAATTTTCTTCAGCCGCGTGTAGTGCACCAGCAGGTCATCGAATCCCTCCAGTCCGATCGGCTTATGCGCCATGATTTCGGGAACATGATCGGCGCACTGGTACACATCCGGATAAGCCACCACCAGCAGCACACGCTCGGGCGGGCTTTCCACCAACCGACACGTCGCCTCCAGAATGGTGACGCACGTCCCTTCCGACCCCACCAGGGCGCGCGCCACGTGAAAATCGTTTTCCGGAAGAAGCCAATTCAGGTTGTAGCCGGAAACCCGGCGTGGAATCTGCGGAAATTGCTTCCGCACCAACTCGCCATAGCGATCGGCGATATCCTGCAATGAAGTTCGGATCTGCTCGGCCTGCCCGGAACCGCGAATATATTCTTCGCCAACACTCAGCCTCGCTCCGCCGTAGGTCAGAATCTCCAGCGCTTCGATGTTGTCGTCCGTCTTGCCCGCCATCACCGAATGCACGCCGCACGAATTGTTCCCGATCATTCCGCCCAGCGTGCAGCGGTCATGGGTCGCGGGATCGGGCGCGAAAGTAAGGTGATGCTTCTCAGCCGCGGCACGCAGATTGTCGAGCACCACCCCGGGCTGCACGCGGGCAATGCGGCGCTCGGGGTCGATCTCCAGAATCCGATTCATGTACCGTGAGAAGTCGAGCACCACGGCCACGTTGCAACACTGCCCCGCCAGAGACGTCCCACCACCGCGGCACAGCAGTGGCGCACCAAATTCACGGCAAACGGACACTGCGGCGATCACATCGTTGGCATCGCGCGGCAGCACAACCCCGATCGGCACTTGCCTGTAGTTGGACCCGTCTGTGGCGTACATCGCGCGCGCGCCGCGATCGAAGCGCACGTCTCCGCGAATCCGGTTCCGTAACGCATCGGCTAATGCGTGAGTTTCCGGAGTAGATGCGTCAGGTGCGATTTGAACAAACCGCCGTGTCATGGTGGCTGCGCTCAGAACTCACTTTTCATTTCCGCCCGCCTTGCTCACATCCGTAATCGAAATTCGCGTTTTCCCGCCGTCGCTCTTCGCCGCAATCGTAATCATGTTTTTGGAGTCGCTGGAAACGATCGTGCACTCATTGCCCTCTCTGCTTACGACCATGGCCTTGGGGAATTTCGGCTGATAAAAATCGCACACCTGCCGCGGCGAGTCAGTAGTTTCTGCGTTCAAGGCCACGGTGGCGACTCCTCCAACCACTGCCGAACTCGAACCATCTTTCTCATATGTTGCGCCGGGATACAAATCCACTCCCAGATTGCGCGCCGCCGCTTGCGGATCTTTCGTCGTCTCGACCGTTCCAAATGGCGTTTCCACTCTTACATTGTCGCCATCGTGCCGGACTCGCGCCCTCCGGGCCCAATGGTGCAGGAATGACCCCAGGGCCGCCGCCGCAAGAATGCCCATAACCAGAAATGCAGCGATCACGATCAGAGCAATTCTCAGAAAATTGTTCCCTGCGGGCGCCGGCGCGGCCGCCGATGGGACCGCACCGCGCGGTGGCAGATCCGGGGAAGACGCCAGGATCGGCGAGCCGCACTTGGCGCAGAATCGCGCGCCGCCGGCCAGCTCGCCGCCGCAGGAATTGCAAAATGCCATATTTCACCTCGGAAAGATACCGATTGGGTCACCCGGCGCGAGTATAGCGCAAGAGCGAATGATCGAGGGAAACAACACCAACCGGCAGGTCAACTTGATGAGGCCCCGCCCCCCGAGCTACGTTGTGTCGAGCGGGAATCAGGTGCGCAACGACTATCCGGGAGAAACGGTAACAAATTGCCGCTAACTCCACAGCCTCGTCGCGTAATCCGCCATGGTAAGGCCGAGCAGGATGATAAGGAAAAACAGCACGCCCACGATGACCAGCTTGATCAGCTTCTCGCTCGCATGCCATACGTGCATAAAAAACAACGCGACCAGCGTCGCTTTTATGCTGGCGATGCCCAGGGCGATCACCGGGTTCAGGGGGCCAAGATCGATCAGAGCCGCTTCGTAAGTCAGAAGGGTGCCCACCAGCAGGGCGGCCCACACCCCGAAGTACATCTTCAGCGGCGACGATTTTCCGTGTTCCGAATGCGCAGCCATAATTCCTCAGCGATGCCGGTCAATCAAATACAACAAAGGAAAAAGATAAATCCACACGATATCCACGAAGTGCCAGTACAGCCCGCCGATTTCGACCGGGGTGTGATATTCCGGGCTGAACCGGCCCTTCCATGCGGCATGGAGGAGCCAGGAAAAAATTCCCAACCCAATAATCATGTGCAGCGCGTGCAGTCCGGTCATGACAAAATAAAGCGCGAAGAAAATCTCGGCATGGATGGGGTTCGCGTATTCGCCGGGATGTCCCGGAATCTCCTCGTGCTCAAAGCTGAAAGACGCGCCCGGCACATGGTGCTCTTGGAACTTGTCGGCGTATTCCTTGCCCTTGATTCCCAGAAAAGCGAGACCAAAGAGCATTGTTATGGCGAGCATGACGACCAATAAAGTTTTTCTCGCCGTCTGCGCCGCCCAAACCGCCAGCACCACCGTCAAACTGCTGCAAATCAGGACAGCGGTGTTGGTAGCGCCGAGGGCTGCGTCGATCGACTTACTGGCGGCGGCAAAGTCGCCGAAATACCGGATCCGGTACACCAGATAGGCGCAGAACAATCCGCCGAAAAACATTACTTCCGTGGCCAGGAAAACCCACATGCCCAGACTCGCGGCATCGCGCTGCTGCTCCGGGTCGACAAAATGGTGCAGCAACTGCGGATGGTGCAGTTCCTGCTGATGCTCTCCCATGAGCGTGCTATCGGGCAACGGGAACCTCCTCGCGGTGCGGCGCATCCAGTTCGTCGTAGTTGTAGGCTTCCCAGGTCACAACCGGCTCTTCCTCGAAATTAAAGGTCGGCGGCGGGGACGCCGTCTTCCACTCCAGTCCCGCCGCGTTCCATGGATTGTCCGAGGCCGGCTTGCCATAGCGCATCGACCACAGGAAATAAACCATCGGCAGCAGATATCCCACGCCGAGAATCGTCGAGCCGGCGGTGGAAAGCACGTTCAAGACCTGGAATTCCGGCATGTGGCTGTAATCGTAGTAGCGCCGCGGCATGCCCAGATAACCCAGAATGAATTGCGGAAAGAACGTGAGATTGAATCCGATGAACACGATCAGCGCCGCCAGCCGCGCCCAGCCTTCCGGATACAACCGGCCCGAAATTTTCGGCCACCAGAAATGCATTCCGCCCAGATAGCCCATCACCGCGCCGCCGACCATAATGTAGTGGAAATGGGCCACGACAAAATAAGTATCGGTAACGTGGACGTCAATGCCCAGCGCGGCCAGGAAAAGCCCGGTGAGGCCGCCAATCGTGAACAGCCCCAGAAATCCGAATGCGTAGAGCATGGGCGCGTCGTAATGGATTGAGCCTTTATAAAGCGTCGCCGTCCAGTTGAAAACTTTAATGGCCGAGGGCACGGCCACGGCATAACTCAACAGCGAAAACACCATCGCGGAGTAGAGTGACGTTCCCGCCACAAACATGTGGTGCGCCCATACCAGAAAACCAAACACTGCGATCGCAATCGAGGAGAAGGCGACAAATCCGTACCCAAAAATGCGCTTGCGCGAGAAACAGGCGATGATTTCGGTGACCACGCCCATCGAGGGCAGGATCATGATGTAAACCGCCGGGTGCGAATAGAACCAGAACAAGTGCTGGAACAGGACCGGGTCCCCGCCCAGCCGGGGATCGAAAATCCCCAGATGCAGCGCCCGTTCCGCAGCCACCATCACGATCGTGATAGCCAGCACCGGCGTGCCCAGCAACTGAATAATGCTGGTCGCATAATGCGCCCAGATGAACAGCGGCAGGCGCGACCAGGTGAGGCCCGGCGCGCGCATGCGATGGATCGTCACCACAAAATTCAATCCGGTCAGGATTGAGGAGAATCCGACGATGAAAATCGCGATTCCAGCTTCGACGAATTTTGTATTGGTGAAGTTACTGCTGAAGGGAACATAGAAGGTCCAACCGGTGTCGACCCCGCCGGTCAGAATGCAATGCAGCATGATCGCGCCGCCGATAATGTACAAATACCAGCTCAGCAGATTCACCCGCGGGAACGCCAGGTCCTTGGCCCCCAGCATCATCGGCACAAGAAAATTGCCCAGCACGGCGGGAATCGACGGAATCAGAAAAAAGAACACCATCACCATGCCGTGCTGCGTGAACAGTTTGTTGTAGGTATCGGCCTGCACCAGGTCGCCCGCGGGGGTGAGCAGTTCCAGCCGGATCAGCAACGCAAACAATCCACCTATGAAGAAAAAGAAGGTAATCGAAATCAGATAGAGCAGCGCAATCCGCTTGTGGTCCGTGGTCAGCAGCCACGACCACACGCCGTACTCCTTGTTTAAGTACGTTTCGCGCTCGACCTGTGGAGCATCAGCAATCGGCATCACTTCAGTTCACCTGGTTTCCTTTCGCCGGCGCCGCCGCTCTTGCAGCCCGCGCCGGTTGGGGAGCGGAAATCGATTTGATGTACGCGACCAGAGCGTTCAGCTGTTCTTCGTTCACCAGCCCCTGGAACGTCGGCATGACGGGCGCAAATCCCTTCACCCGCTTCGCCCCGGGATCGAGAATGCTTTCACGTACATAGTTTTCGTCGGCGGTCACGGTGCGCCCATCTTCCAGTTGCACCGGGTTGCCAAACAGTCCCTGCAAATTCGGCCCGCGGCCCTGGCCATCCATTTTGTGGCAGGTCCCGCAGCCCAGCTCGGCAAACATCTTTTCGCCGGAAGCAGAAAGCGGCCCGCTCCCTCCGCTGTTCACCCACGCTTCATACTGAGCCGGTTCGAGCACCACAATATCGCCCACCATGCCGGAGTGCTGCGTGCCGCAATATTCCGCGCAAAACAGGTGATACACGCCGGGCTTGGTGGCATGGAACCACTCCACCGTATAGCGTCCGGGCAGCACGTCCTGCTTAATGCGAAACTCAGGTATGAAGAAGCTGTGAATCACGTCCTGCGAGGTCATGATCAGCTTCACATCCCGCCCCACGGGCACATGCAGTTCGTTGATCTCCCGCTGGCCTTCGGCGTGCTCCAGTTTCCACATCCACTGCTTGGCCACCACGTACACTTCGGTCGCATCGGAAGGCGGCGTGCGTTCTTGAAAATAAACGACCGCGCCCCAGGCAAAAATCACCAGAAAGACAAGAAAGGGAATCGCGCTCCAGGTGATTTCCAGCGGCAGTGAGCCTTCAATCTGCTCGGCGGGCACCCCCGGCTGGTGCCGGTACCGCGCAGCAAAGTAAATGATGCAGACAAACACCAGCGCCGCCACCATTCCCGTCACGATCAACAGAAAGATGTAGAGCGCATCCACGTGCTGCGCCATCGTCGAGGCCTGCACCGGCCACAATGGAAAATTATTGAGCATACCGGGTTCTTGCCGAAGCCTTTTTGGTCGCGAGGCGTTCCAACCGCCAGAAAATTAATAGCATCGTTCCTAAAATCAAAATAGTCGCGGCCGCCGCCAGGCGCAGAATATTGGTCACGATCGCGCCGTACTTTCCCGCCTGCGGATCGTAGTGATAGCAGAACAGCAGCACCGCATCCACGGCGTTGCCGATCTTTGCCTCCGATGCTTCCACCAGTCCCAGGCGCAAATCTTTCGGCGGAAAATCCACGCCGTAAAAATACCGCGAAATATGCCCCTGCGGCGTCAATACCATGATCGCGGTGGCGTGGGCATACTGATTTGTCTTCGGATCGTAGTGATATTGGAATCCCACGGCTTTCGTCAGGGCGTCAATCGACTCCGCCGGCCCCGTCAAAAAATGCCAGCCCGCAGCCGCCCCCGGCCGTCCGTAACGCTCGACGTAATCTTTCTTCTTCGCCGCCGCCATTTCCGGCGTTTCCCGGGGATCGAAACTCACGGTCACAACGTCGAACTGATCTCCAACGTCGAATTTGATCAGCCGCATCGCGCTCGAAAGCCCCGCCAGCGCCTCGCCGCACAACATGGTGCAGTTGTAATAAACCAGGTTAAGGATCAGCGGCTTCTTCCCAAAATAATCTCCCAGCTTCACCGCCTTGCCCGTCTCATCGCGGAACTCAAGCTGCGGCGGCACCTGGGCATCCATATGCTGCTCGATGCCGACGTTCTGGAGCAGCGGCGGCCGCGTATTCGCCGGCGGCGACATAATGCCGTTGTTCATTTGCGCCATCAAGGGAGCACAAAGCAGCCCCAACGCAATCAAAGGTCGCGCCCATCGAATCGTTTTGTAATGCTGTGCTCGCAACGTCTCAACCTTTCCCAAACTCTCTAACCGATGTCATTCCGAACCGGCGCGAAGCGGCAGGGAGGAACCTGCTGTCATCCCTTAAGGCGCGCCGGCCGCAAGTTTTTCCCCCGCCCGCACCGGCAATCCCTTCTGCACCAGCAAATCCATGGCGCGGTCAATCGGGATGTGCACCACGCCGGCCGGTTCATCCACCCAGCCGTAGCTGTTCAGTTTTTGTTCTTCCTGCAAAATGACGCTGTTCAACTGGCCGCGCTCATCCTCCTCGAGTTGCGGGCTGGGAAACACGCCCTGGGGATAACCGCGAGGAACGTGGCGGGTGTCGGCCGGCACGTGTTCGACCAGCGGATTCACAGGCGGCTGCCCGGTGCGCGAAAGATGGTCGAGATAGGTAAACATCACCCGCAACCCGAACACGCACGCCACAACCGCCAGCCCTAGCACCACAAAGAAACCGATGACCCCGGAGGCCTTCAGGTCCTGCCGCTCATAGCCACCGTGGCCAGCCACGTACTCGGGTTTGGATGCGTCGTTCATTCTTTTATCGACAGCGTTTTTGCGCCAAGTCCTCTTTAATGGTGCGCCGGCTCCAGCACTTCACCCGCGCTGGCGTCATAAGCCGGCAGCAGCGGCAGGGAGGCCAGATTGCGGAAGAAAAATCCCATCCACACGCACCCGATCGCCAGCGACACCACAATGTCGGAAATCGTGATGCGGAAGGTCTTCGAAAAATTCGGCTCGATGATCCAGAACAGATCGAGCCACCGTATGCATAAAATCCAGATCGCCAGCCATACCAGCTTGCGAATGTCCCGCTTAAACGGCCGCGAGAGCAACAGCGCAAACGGCGCGGCAAAGCCGAGGAACGCCAGGCACAAAGCAACCCCGCCCCACCCGCCGTTGATCCGCCTCAAATAAAACGTGATCTCATTCGGCAGGTTCCCGGCCCAGATAATCAGCCACTGCGAAAAGCTGAAGTATGCCCACACCATGGTGAAGGCCAGCATCCACTTGCCGTGGTCGTGAACGAAATCCGGCGTCAGCATCTCCGACATCGGCTTGTGGTCGGCCAGTATCCGCTCCACAAACACAGCAAAGCACATGGCCGAAAGCACTTCGCCGATAAGGATGATCAGCCCAAAAATCGTCGAGATCCACGTAGGATCAAGCGACATTACCCAGTCAATCACCGCAAAGCTGATAGTAAACGCGTACAGGATCAATCCCGGCCCGCTCACCGCCTTGAAGCGCTGCGTATTATCCGGCGCGTTCGGCGAATCGCCCTCCCGCGACCATTTCGTCAGCAAGAACGATAGTACGTTCCAGATCGCAAAATAAATAATGGCGCGAATCAGGAAGCCGTGGAAATTCAGATACTGTTCCTTAATGAAGGGCTGCTTGGTGAGATGCTCGCGGATGTGATCGTCGGAAATCGAACCGAGCGGCATGGCCCATGGATACATCCTGCCCTGGGCCACGGCGATCACGATCGGAATAAACAACACCGTCAGCACCGGCAGCGTCCGCATGGCCGCGCCCTGCAAGCGCCGAATGACCACGCCCCATCCCCCGCCGGTCATGTGGCGGATCATGATGATCGCCATCGACCCCAGCGCCACGCCCAGCCAATCCATGAATCCCAGCAGATACGCGGGGAAAAACTCATCTGGCCGGGAGAAGGCCAGCAGCGCCGAAATCACCGCCAGCGCCCCGCCCGCAATCAGCAGCCGTTGCGCCAGCGTCTTCAGGAAAGGCGGCGGCGACAAATCGAATTTTGGGGCTGCGGTCATTTCTTCTTTTCCTGATTCATCTCATCCCGGCTCGCGCTCTTCCCGCCTTCGGCCGAAGACGCCGCTGCGTCGATTGCGGGCAGGGTCGCTCCCGATCCCGGCGCTTTGTACCGGGGCGGCTGCGAAGGGAACGCCTGCCCCTGCGGCACATCGGCCCGGCTTGCGTTCTGGCTCATCTGCAATGCGCGAATGTAAGCCACGATCTTCCAGCGGTCTTCCGGCGTAATCTGTGCCGCGTAATCCGGCATGATTCCAAAACCGTTGCTCATCACGTCGAAGAAATAGCCCAGCGGCGCTTTCTCCAGCCGCGGAATGTGGTAAGACGGCGGCTTCTTGGCGAACCCGCGCGAAGGCACAAAGCCGTTGCCGTCTCCCAGCCGCGAATGGCACGGCGCGCAATAAATGTTGTAGCGCTCCCGTCCCCGCTCCAGCACTTCTTTCGTCACCGGAAAAGGCATCGCATCGCCCAGCACTCCGTTGGCCTTCCCCGAATAAAAGTAGGCATCGGCGTGCAAATCGCCGCGCGCCATGGTGCCCGGGACCGGCGGCCGCTCCGACCGCTGATCGGGAAAGAAATCGCTGCGCGAAAGCGGATTCTCCCTCGGCTGCACGTGCATATCAATGCGGCAGGCAGCCGTCACCGCAATCAACACCAGCAGCAGCGCAGGGTGCGCCATTCTCGGCTGTAGGCGCCTCATCCTCGCGCGTTTTGTGCGCAAGAGTGGAACGCAATCATTTAGGTCTCGGAGGCCCATTAGCTTGGCACCTCCGAAATCGATTTCGGCTCCAGGCCCTGTAAAAAATCGAACGTGCTCACCGAGTTGTATTTCGGATCGGAAGAAAACACGATGAGGAAAAACCGGTCCTTCGACGCCGACGAAAATCGCGGCACGTTGAAAACCGGGTGATACGGCATGGGCAGCCCGTTCAGCGCCAGCATGCCAAAGACGGCGGACAGCACCGCAAACAAGACCGTCATTTCAAAGGTGATGACAATGAACGCCGGCCACGAGTGCTCCGGCTTGCCGCCAATGTTGAGCGGATAGTCAACGGCCGAAATCCAGTACTGCATCAGATACCCGGTCAGCCCGCCAATGATGCCGCCAATCAGCGTCACCAGCGGGACTTCATCGTGATGAAAGCCGATTTCCTCCGCCAGCCCTTCAATCGGAAAAGGGCTGTAGGTATCGATTTTCACGTACCCGGCCTGGTGCGTTTTGCGCGCAGCGTCCACCAGCGCCTGCGGCGTGTCAAACTCCGCCATCATGCCGTAAATGCGCTCGCGCTTCATTCCGCCTTCACCTCAGCCTCGGGCAGCAGAGTGCGCATTTCAAAAATCGAGATTGAAGGCAGCACGCGCAGGAACAGGAACATCAGGGCCAGGAACATGCCGATGGTTCCGATGTACGTCATCCAGTCCCAGCGCGTCGGGTAGTACATGCCCCACGACGAAGTCAGGAAGTCGCGGTGCAAACTGACGGCGACAATGATGAACCGCTCCAGCCACATGCCGATCAGCACCACAAACGAAACGCAGAACAATGCCACCGGACTGGTGCGCATCTTCCGGATCCACAGCACCTGCGGAATAAAAATGTTGCAGGCCAGCAGCGAGTAATACCAGAACCTGTACGGCCCATGCAGCCGGTTCCAGATGGTGAAGGCATCATAGTGGTCGCCGCTGTACCAGCACATGAACGCCTCAATGCCGTAGCCGTAGGCCACGATCAGCCCCGTCGCCAGCATGACTTTGGCCGAATTCTGCAGGTGCCGCTCGGTGATGAAATCTTCCAGGCCATAAATCTTGCGGATGGGAATGGCCAGCATGAGCACCATGGCGAAGCCGGAGTAAATCGCGCCTGCCACAAAGTAAGGAGGGAAAATCGTCGTGTGCCAGCCGGGCACAATGCCGATGGCAAAATCGAAGCTCACCACGGTGTGAACCGAAAGCACCAGCGGCGTGGCCAATCCGGCAAGCAGAAGATAGGCGGTTTCGTACCGATGCCAATGCCGCGCCGACCCCCGCCAGCCCATCGAGAGCATTCCGTAAATCATTCTGGCCGCCGGATTGGTGGCGCGGTCGCGCAGCGTGGCCAGATCGGGAATCAGTCCGATGAACCAGAACAACGCCGAAGTGGTCGCGTAAGTCGAAACCGCAAACACGTCCCACATCAGTGGGCTGCGGAACTGCGGCCACACCCGCATGGTGTTCGGATAGGGAAACAGCCAGTACGCCAGCCACGGACGCCCTACGTGAATTCCGGGAAAAATTCCCGCGCAAGCCACGGCAAACAGCGTCATGGCTTCAGCGAAGCGGTTGATCGAATTCCGCCACGACTGCCGCAACAATAAAAGAATGGCCGAGATCAAGGTTCCCGCGTGGCCAATGCCGATCCACCACACAAAATTTATGATGGCGAAGCCCCACCCGATCGGGATGGTCACGCCCCAGATGCCCACGCCCTTCAGGAACAGATAACCGATTGCATACAGCAGCATCATGGTCATCAGGAACGCCACGCCGAATCCCACGAACCACCCGTTCGACGTGGGCCGCGTCAGCACAATCGCGCTGATCTTTTCCGTGACCGTAGCAAACGTGTGACCCGGCTCGATCACCGGCGCCCGCTGGTCATCGACCGTCATTTTGCGGCTTTCATCCATGCCCGACCCTGTGTTCCCCGTGCCCTCTGTGTTTAAGGTTTTAATTCCGGATTCGGATTCGTCACTTCTGCCAGATAAGTCGTCCGCGGCCGCGTATTCAGTTCGCCCAGCAAACTGTAATTCCGCGACTGCGCCTTCAGCTTCGAGACTTGACTGTTCGGATCGTTGATATTGCCGAAGACAATGGCCTCCGCCGGGCACGACTGCTGGCACGCCGTCTGCAACTCGCCGTCTTTGATCTTGACCGGCTTGCCCTCGCGCACCGACGCCGTCTCCGCATCAATCCGATGTTCGCTGATGCGCTGCACGCAATACGTGCACTTTTCCATCACGCCGCGGCTGCGTACCGTCACGTCAGGATTGCGCATCATCTTGTACTGCTCGGTGGTCCAGTCGGAGAACAGCAAAAAGTTGAACCGCCGCACTTTATACGGGCAGTTGTTTGAGCAATAGCGCGTGCCCACACAGCGGTTGTAGACCATGTCGTTCAGGCCTTCACTCGAGTGGTTGGTCGCGCCCACCGGGCACACCACTTCACACGGCGCGTTCTCGCACTGCATGCAGGGCACGGGCTGGAAAAACGCCCTAGGATTCGCCGGATCGCCCTGATAGTAGGCGTCAATGCGAATCCAGTGCATGTGGCGGCCAATCGCGCACTGCTCCTTGCCGACGACCGCAATGTTATTTTCGGAAACGCACGCCACCATGCAGTTATTGCAGCCCACGCACTTGTTCAGGTCGATGGCCATGCCCCACGCGTAATCTTCTTCTTTATAGGGATACGGCTTGTACAGCGTGAGCCCGGGCGCGGGATTCTCGTCCATCTCGGGCGCAAAGTTCGGTTCTTTCTTGTATTCCTCAAGCGTCGCCTCGCGCACCAGCGGACGATGCGCGCCATCGGGCGTATCCATCGACTGATAACCCTGCGTCGAAGCCAGCACGTAAGTTTCGCCGGTTTTGCGAATCTGCAAGCCCGAAGCGAACCACGGCGCGGCACTCGTGCGCAGCTTGTAAGCGTCGAATCCCTGCGCGGTTCCTACGCGGCCCGCGCGCGTGCGCCCGTAGCCGAGCGTGACCGTGACCGAGTTATCCGGCTGCCCAGCCTGCACCCAAACCGGCCCGCGAACTTTCTTGCCGTTCAACTCAAGCTCAACCACATCGCAGGTTTTGATCTGGAGCTGCTCGGCCATCTTCGGGCCGATGAGCACGGCGTTGTCCCAAGTCAGCTTTGACATCGGCTTGGGCAGTTCCTGAAGCCAGCCGTTGTTGGAGAATTGCCCGTCGTAGATGGTGGGATCGCGGCGGATGTTGAGCTCGAAATGCTCCACCACGTCGGCGTGAAACATATTGTCCGCTGCGGGGGCCTTCGCAGATAGCTGTTTGGGCGTGAATGCCGTGCCTTCAATCCACCCATCATGCAGCGACTTCCGCCAGAACGCTTCGAAGTCTGCACTGGTGTGCTGTTTCTGCCAATAAGCGCGGGTAAGGTCGTGCCCGGTAGTATCGGCATCGCCCTCCAGGAGCGCAACGAACTCAATCGCGCTCTTACCCTGATAAAGCGGCGCGATCAAAGGTTGAATGATGCTGGCCGTACCATCGTACGCTCGCGCATCGCCCCAGGATTCGAGCTCATGTGCCGCATTCACATGCCATTGGCATAGCTCGGCCGTCTCGTTGTTGTAGAGCCCGTAATGCACGCGTAACGGGACTTTGTTGCTCTTCAGCAGCTCGGCAAAGTTGACATCTCCGGGTGCGTCATAGGCAGGATTGCCGCCAAGAATAATCAGTAGATCAACTTTACCGCCCTGCACGTCCGCGGCGAGCTGTTTGATGGATTCGGTCTGGTTGACCGGGTTCGCGTCGACCGGCTCGGTGTAGAAAACTGTTTTGCCAATGTTGCCGAATTGCGCATTCAGTGCATGCCCTAGAGCGTGAACTGAGGGCGGCTGATGATCGCCGACGATCACTAGTCCAGCTTCCCGATGATTCACGAGATCCTGATAAGCCGCGACAGCAAAATCATTCGCGCTCCGTACCGGCCCATTCTGTCCCTGCTGTCGCTCGCCGATCAACTTTGCAGTCTCGAAAACTTCCCCGGCACTTGAAGACCACCGATGATCTGCCTTCGCCCCCGTGCTCGACATCCCGCTCTCGATCACATACAGCCGGTTCATGTTGCCGTCGGGATTACGGCGGGCGGCGAAGTCGCGGATGTAGCGGACGTTTCCCGGAAAACCCGCATACAGAAAATCGGCGTCCAGCGAGACGACGACATCGGCCTTCGAAAAATCGTAGCGCGTCTCCACCGGCTGGCCGAAGGCCAGCTTCGCGCCTTCCAGCGCGTTGTCGCGATTGATCGGCTCCCACACGTGCCACTTGGCCTGCGGAAACATCTTCAGCAGGTTTCGCATCTGGTCGGCCAGCGTGGGAGAAGAAATCGTCGGCGTCAGAATCCGCAGCCCCGCCCCCTGCAACGACTTCTGCGCTGCCAGCGGCCCGCGCATCGCGGCCACAAACTCGGTCCACGACCGCAAACTCCCCAGTTGTGTCACCCCTTGCGACCGGTCGGGATCGTAAAGCCCCAAAATCGAGGCCTGCGTAAAAATGTCCGTCCCGCCCATCGACGCCGGATGCCGGTCATTGCCCTCAATCTTGGTCGGCCGCCCCAGGTGGCTTTCCACCAGAACCGGGCTGGCATATCCGCCCAGCGTGACCGCAGTCGCGTAGTATTTCGGCCGCCCCGGCACTACGTTTTCGGGCTGCCGCACATAGGGCACAATCGCCTCATTGGGCAGCTTCACGCAGCCGGTCATTCCGGCCAGCGCCAGCGACGCGCCCATTACCCTCAAAAATCCGCGCCGCGAAACCGAATCCACCCACTCCGACGCGCCCCTGGGAAATTCCCGGTGCAGCGCTTCCTGAAACGCCGCGCTCCCGGCGAGCTCTTCCAGACTCCGCCAATATTCCGGCCCATTGGCCTTATTGATCTCCGCGCGCAGCGAATCCAGGTCCAACTGCCCCTTCTTCGAAGGGCAAACCTCTTCGCGCTTGGTGTTCTCGGATTGTTTATCGTTCGTCATGCATCAATTCATCGTTACGATCTTGATTCAATGTCATCCTGAGCAAAGCGAAGGGCCCCGCCGCCCGCCTATACCGCCCGCACCGTCGCAAGGCATTCTCTCCAACGCTAGCGCCGCGCCGCATCTCACCGATGGCACGTATTGCAACTCGTAATGTCCCTCACGCTGCGCACTTCATACTTCTTCTGCAAGAACTTCCCCAGATCGATCTGCCCGGTAAAACTCTGACCATCCACCACCACTGGATTCGCACTCGAAGGCTGCTCGTAGCGCATGTTGAACACCTGATCGCGCGGCCGCAGATTCTCTTCCGTGTGCCGATGGCAGTCCAGGCACCACTCCATTTGCAGCGAATTCTGCTGATACATCAGCGGCATCCTGTCGACCGGCCCATGGCAGGTATTGCACCCAATGCCCTTGGTCACGTGAATGCTGTGGTTGAAATAGACAAAATCAGGCAGCTGATTCACCCGCGTCCATTGCAGCGACTGCCCCGACACATAGCTCTGCCGCACCGGTTCCAGCAACGCAGCATTGGTCCAGATCTGCGAGTGGCAGTTCATGCAGGTTTTCGTAGGCGGAATGCCGGCGAAGCTGGAAGTCTCGACCGAGGTGTGGCAGTAGCGGCAATCAATCCCCAGCCCGGCCACATGGTGCTGATGGCTGAACGGTACTGGCTGCGGTTTGCGCACGCCGGCATACGTAGTGTAGGGCGAACCCTGCACCATATACCCCATCCAGATCAGCGCGCCCAGCACAAAGACCGCCCCAAAAATGGTGGCCCGCGCTAATGTGTTGGTGCTGCGATGAAAAATTTGCGGCATGGCTTGCTTACGCGCGTGAGAAGGCCCGGCCGCGACCGGGACGTTGATTTATTTTGGCAGCAGGTCAGTGCGACGAAGCGAAATCCCCAGACGTGGTTTCGTCTCCGATATGAAAACTCGCAATTATAAACATTTCGAATGATGTTGTCGCGCACTCGGATGAAATTACAGTAAGAATTTCCCGATTTAGGCAAACCCGCCCGCAAGAAGGCGAACATTTCGTTCGGTTTAACCCGGGAAATCGCTGCTACGTTGCTCTTGGATTATCAGCGCGCTTTCAGGTTGCACAAATCTTTACGCGTTCGCGCCGGTGGCTCACACAAAATCTTTTCCTTTGCGCGGGGAAACCGCCGGCGAAACGATCGACCCATCGCTTCAACGGCCGCCCGTCCGCTCCGGTTCCACCTTGCGGCGGCAGCGAACTGACATCCCCTCGGCCGCTACCTCCGTGACGGTTAAGATGAGGCGGCAACTCTATCCGTTTGCTTTCCGCCTTCGAAATAAGCCTCGATTTCCTCTAGAGTCTTCCCCTTAGTCTCGGGCAGGAAAACTGCGGCCGTAATGAAGTAAATGACCGTGCACGCGGCGAAGCCAAAGAACATCGCCGCGTATCCGTACTTGCCTACTGTGGGCAGGAATACAGCCGCAATGCCGGTGGAGACGGCCTGATTGAGCAGGAGAGCGACGCTCATGCCATTCGAGCGTATACGCGTTGGCATTAATTCCGAAAGCGCGAGCCAGACACACACGCCGGGACCCACCGCATAAAACGACATGAAAATGAAGAGTGTGACGGCGACGAGCCATCCGTTTTTCGTACTGGGAATGGGAGTGATCAGGGCGTTATCGATTTTCAAAGGCGCCGCACGCGAAGCCTCGAGATTGCCGAAGGGATTGGAGAAAAATGCGACCACTCTATTGGACGGCAGGCAATCGGCGCGGCTGATTTCCATGGGCTTTGCGCCCGCATCGTCAGAGCGGATAGCTTTGCTGGCGGAGCGAAAATCGCCGCAGGAATAAATCACGACGAGCGATGTGGGTCGTCCGCTGACAGCTACAGCTTTACCGCCGCTGTGATCTCCGGCAGAAGCCAGCAGAGCATTCGCTTCGATCGGATTGAATTCAATTGAGAGCGCCTGATCGGCGCCAACCATCGACTGAACGCCGGCGCGTGCATCGACCCGGAATTGCTCCGTGCTTCGGAAGAGCAGGCCTGTACAAAGCAGGGAACCGATGATTCCGGCGGTGCCCAGGGACAGCAGGAACTTGCGCCCCACGCGGTCGACCAGCACCACGCCGCCAATGGTCATCAGGAAATTGACGATCGTAAACAGGACATAGCCCCAGTGCGCCTGCACGTCCGATAGGCCGCTCTGAATCAGGATGTTTGCGTTGTAGCCGATGATCGAGTTCACGCCTGTGGCCTGATTGCAGGCGAGAATCACGCAGGCCAGCAGGAACGGGATTACATATTTCCGGCGCAGCAGCGATTCCTTCGCCCCGCCCGCGGTCTGCGATTTTTCCGCAGCCAGGGTCTGCGTCATTTCTTCCAGTTCCAGATTCGCCTGCTCCGGGCTTCGGGAGCGAAGCAGAGCGGCCAGCGCCGCGTCCCGGCGCCCGCGGCGAAACAGCCAGCGCGGCGATTCCGCCACGATCAGGCTGCCGATCACGAACAGAATTCCCGGCGGCAACGAAACCCAGAAAATGCTGCGCCAGGCGCTGTCTTTGAAGGCGAAAAGACGGGCGGCATCGCCCAGGCGCGAAACTTCGTCGACGCGAATGCTGAAAAACATGCCGACGACAGCCGCGGTCACAATTCCCAGGGTCAGCAGCCACTGGAAAATTCCGGTGCCCCTGCCACGCGTCGATGCGGAAAGGCATTCGGCAAGATAAAGAGGAACGACAACCCCGATCAGTCCCGCGCTGACGCCCTGAAGCAAACGCCCCAGCACAAGCGGCTGATAACCGTGGGAAAGCGCGATGACCGGTATGCTGACGACGAAAAGAATGCCACTGAGCGCCATCAGCGGCTTGCGGCCCATCCAGTCGGCCAGCGTGCCGGCAAACAACGTGGAAAACACGCTGCCCAGCAGGACGGCGGCAACCACAATGGAAAGCTGGCCTGCGTTGAGGCCGGAGGTCGCTTCCAGATAAGGCAGCGCGCCGGCGATGATTCCGACGTCAACCCCATAAAGCAGGCCGCCAAGGCCCGCGACCAGCAGAAGAAAACGGTTGTAGCCGGATTTTTCCAGAGCCAAGCCGGGTGTCTCCTGAAAGTGCCTGTTGGGAGAATACTACGCGACTGGCAAAATGAGGCGCCGTGCTCGCAGAGTCGGCGCCTCGCAAGGCTATGCTTACTGTTGAACGATCTGCCCGGTGTGGGGATGCACCGGCACGTTGTTGAGTGCGTCAGCATCCCAGCCGCCGCCGAGCGCCTTCACCAGGTAAACCGAACTCACCATCTGCTGGCCCAGCAGTTGAGTTTGCAGCCGTTCGTTGCTCAGAAGAGTGGCTTGGGCGGTAATAACGTCAAGATAACTGGTCGCTCCGCCAAGGTAGCGGTTGTTGGCGATGGTGAGGGCGCGCCTCGCGTCTGTGACGGCGGCCGCCTGCGTGGTCAACGCAGTGGAAAGGGTGCTCAGGTTGCTGATTCCATCCTCCACCTGCTGGAACGCGGTCAGTACAGATTCGCGATAGTTGGCCACGGACTGATCATATGCGGCTCTGGCGGCTTCCAGGTTGGCGCGGTTTCTTCCACCTTGAAAAATCGGCTGTAACGCATCGGCGCCCAGCGACCAGAAAAGGCTCGGAGCGTTCAGCAGAGACGTCATGCTGGTGCTCTGCCAGCCTCCAGCGCCGCTTAATGTAATGTGCGGATAAAACGCCGTCCGTGCGATGCCGACTTCAGCGTTCTCATATGCCATTTGCCGTTCCGCCTCGGCGATATCGGGACGGCGCTCCAACACGTCAGAAGGGACGCCCAACGGGACGGGCGGCGGTGTAGCCGCCAATGGCGCTGTGGCCATGTTGAAGTTGTACGCGGGCTGGCCGATCAAGACCGCGATGGCGTGCTCATATTGCGCCCGCGACTGCTGCACCAGAGCAAGCTGCGAAACAGTGGAATCGAGCAACGTGGCCTGCTGCGCGACTTCCAGGCCGCTGGCGATTCCGCCATCGTGCTGCTTCTGTACAAGGTCAAGGCCCTTGCGCTCGGTCGCGACCGATTCATTCACCACGTTGTATTCGGCGTCGAGTTCGCGCAGGGTGAAATAGTCGGCGGCCAGCTCCGCGGTCAGAACGAGCTGCACATTCTGCAGATCGGCGGCTGAAGCCTGGAGCGAAGCGTTCGCCGCTTCCACATTGTGGCGCACGCGGCCGAACAGATCGACCTCATAGTTCAAGGAAAATGGAATCGTGTAGACGCTTTGGGTATAGGGCGACACCGGCCCGGGTGCGCCGCCATTCACCACGGCTGGAGTGGAACCGTTCAATGGGCGATTTCCCGATCCCCGTTCACGCACTGCGCTTGGGTCGGCGGAGAGTTGCGGGAAGTAATCGGCCAAAGCCACTTGCGCCAGCGAGCGCGCCTGGCGCAGGCGGTCGCGCGCCGCTTCGAGCGATTGGTTGGCCTTGAGCAATTGCACTTCAAAGTCATCCAACGTGGCGTCGTGGTATACCTTCCACCATTCGCCCTTTGGAATCTCGTCTTTCGGCGTGGCCTGCTCCCAGGGCGGTTGGGTTTTCCATGCGTTCGGTGCAGGAGCAGTGGCGGCCGGATGGCTGTAGCGCGGGCCGACCGTACAAGCCGATCCGAGGGCCAGCAAAGCCAAAGCGATCAAGAGTCTGGCCCGGTTCACGACCCGCTGCCTTTCTGCTGGGACTGGGGTGCAGGCGTCTGCTGTGGATTAGGCGCCGGCCGCGCAATATTGACCTGCTGGCCATTCTCCAGGGAATCGGGAGGGTTGATTACGATCTGATCGGAAGTCGTTACGCCGCCAAGAACTTCCAGAGTCGTCCCATAATCTCGGCCGATGTTGATACCGCGGAGCTGAATTTTATTGTCGGAACCGACCACAGCCACCTGCGGGCCATCGGCTCGGAACAACATGGCGTTCACCGGTACGGTGACTTTGTCCACGCCATAACCCACAGCAAAGTGGACCTCTCCCAATGACCCCGGCAGCAGTTCGCCGTTCTTGTTGGGGATATCGACTTCGGTCAGCAAAGTACGAGTCGTGGGATCGATGGACTGGGCCGTGCGCGCGACCTTGGCGGGAAATTTCTTACCCGGGATCTCCTGCAAGGTTACGGCAGTATCTTCCCCCTGCCGCATAAATGGTGCGTATGCCTGCGGCACGTTGACGTAAGTGCGCAGAGGATCGACCTTGGCGATGTCGAACAGTTCGCGGCCCGCCGCCTGCGCGCCCGCGTTGATGAGCGCTCCCGGATCCACGTTGCGGCGTGTGATCACCCCGGAAAACGGAGCGTACACGTTCTTGAAGCCTTCGAGTTGTTCCAGGCGTTTTACGTTGGCGTCGGCAGCCGCCAGATTGGCCACGCTCTGCCGGTACGCGCTGGCGTATTGGTCGGCTTCCTGCGCGGAGACGGAATCGGTCTTGCGCAGATTTTCCCACCGGTCGGAGGTGATTTTCGCCAGATCCATCTGCGCCAGAATTTGCTGGCGTGCGGCCCGGGTCTGGTTGAGTTCCTGATCGACCTCGGGCGTGTCGATTTTTGCCAGCAGCTCTCCTTCGGTCACGCGGCTGCCGATATCTCTATACCACTTCACCAGATAACCGTTGGTGCGGGCGTAGATGGGGGACTCTTCGAAGGCCAGCAAGGAGCCGGGCAGAATCAGTTCCTCATTCGGCTTTTCCGCCAGGGGATGAACAACCGCCACAGTGGGCACCGTTACCGCCTCGGTTTCCTTGGCCAAAGCGCGCTCATGGGTCACGTGCTGGATGAGAGTCAACGCCCCGGCAAGCAACAAGACCATCAATACGACCGCGACTGCGATCATCGCCTTGCGCGGCGGCGCAGGGGGAATTTCCGGCGGCTTTTGCAGCGTGGGCGGCTGGTGCTTGGAGCGCTGCGACATGGCGGCGATCTCTTCATCGCGCTGGGCTTGCGCGCTGAGATGGTATTCCGCTTGTTCCGCTTGCGGCTGACCGTCGTGATTGCCGGGCGAGGACGTTCTTGTCTCGGCCTCGCCGTTTTTCGTTTTCTCTGCGCTCATCTGCGATGGCTCCAACGTCTCTTCATCATTCACTCTTTTCATCCCTAAACGTTTTTCTCGGCGGCACGCTTTTCCCGGCGGCCATGGAAAATGGCGAACACGCTGGGCACGAAAAATAGCGTGGCCACCGTCGCAAACAGCAGGCCGCCAATCACGGCGCGCCCCAGCGGCGCATTTTGCTCGCCGCCTTCACCCAGACCCATGGCCATGGGCACCATGCCGATGATCATAGCCAGCGCGGTCATCAAGACCGGCCGCACGCGCGTATAACCCGCTCCCACCGCCGCCCGCAAAGCCGACACGCCTTCGTCCATTTGCTCGCGGGCAAAGCTCACCATCAGAATCGAATTTGCCGTGGCCACGCCCATGCACATAACCGCGCCGGTAAGCGAAGGCACGCTCAGCGTGGTGTGCGTGAGCAGCAGGAACCAGCAGATTCCCGCCAGCGCGCCGGGCAAGGCGGTGATGATGATGAACGGATCCAGCCAGGACTGAAAGTTGATGACGATCAGCAGGTAAACCAGCAGGATGGCGCCGAAAAGTCCCAAGCCCAGGCCGATAAACGACGACCGCATCGTAACCACTTGCCCGCGCACCACGATGTGGGTCCCGCGAGGCAGCTTATTTTCGAAACCCGCAAGAACCTTGTTCGTGTCGGCCGCCACCGCGCCCAGATCCCGGTCCTGCGTGCTGGCGTACACGTCGATCACCGGCTGCACGTTGTAATGATTGACGGTGGCGGCGCGCGCGACCGGGGAAACCTGCACCAGGTTGCTCATCAGCTGCGGCCCTTGCAGCGAATCGACGGGAATATCCATCAGGTCCTGCATGCTCGTCATTTTGTACTGCGGCGACTGCACAGCCAATTGGTAAGTGACTTCGTTGTTCGGATTCAGCCAAAAGTTGGGCGAAGTCTGGAAGCTGCCGCTCAGTGAAACCAGCACGCTCTGCGCCACGTCCCGCGCTGTAAGGCCGACCTGAGTAACTCGCGTGCGCTCGATATCCATATGCAGCGTGGGTAATGACAGCAACTGCTGCACGTGAACGTCGGCCGTGCCCGGAATGTGCCGCATGCGGTTGGCGATTTGCTGCGCAATCAGGTAGTTCGACTGCATGTCGTTGCCCACCACTTGCACGTCAATGGGCGCGGGCAGGCCGAAGTTCAAAATCTGCGTCACGATATCCGCGGGCTGAAAGAAAAACTCCACGCCCGGGTAATCGTGCGGCAGCACTTCGCGCAGATGGCGCGTGATGTCGGCTGTCGGCGTGTGGCGCTCGGGATCGAGCGCAATCAGAATTTCGGCGTCGCTGGTGCCGATGGTGCCATTGGAACTATAGGACTGGTTGATGCCCGAGTTCGGCAGGCCAATGTTGTCGAGGATCGTCTGCAACTGCCTGCCCGGGATTTCCTGATGCAAGGTGCCCTCGATCTGGTCCACCAGCCGCGCCGTCTCTTCCACGCGCAAGCCGGGGCGGGCGCGAACGTGCAGCCGCAACAACCCGGCATCGACCTGGGGAAAGAAATCCTGGCCCAGAAAAAAGAAAAGCCCCAGCGAGAGCACGCAGAATGTGAGGAAGCAGGCGACGAACCACCCGCGATGTTCGAGCGTGGTTTCCAGCAGCGCTTCGTAGCCGCGGCGGAATTCCTCGAATTTTCTCTCAAACCCGCGCTGGAAGCGGCCCAGGAAACTCTTCGGCGCTTCTTCGCGGTGTTCGTGGCCGCGCATGATGAACATCACCAGAGTCGGAATCAGAGTTCGCGAAAGCAGATAACTGGCCAGCATGGCAAAGCTGACGGCTTCAGCCAATGGGACAAAGAGGAACTTCGCCACCCCGGACAGGAAGAACATGGGCACAAACACGATGCAGATGCTGAGGGTCGAAACCAAGGCCGGAACCGCAATCTGCTGCGCGCCATCGAGAATGGCCTGGCGCATTTCCTTGCCCATGGCCAGATTGCGCTCAATGTTTTCGATCTCAACGGTTGCGTCGTCCACCAGAATGCCCACGGCCAGTGCCAGCCCGCCCAGCGTCATGATGTTGATCGTTTCTCCCAGCGCGCCCAACAAGATGACCGAAACGAAAACGGAGAGCGGAATCGAGATCAAAATGACGATGGTCGGCCGCCAGTCGCCCAGGAAAATCAGAATCATGATCGCGGTCAGCGCGGCGGCGATTGCGCCTTCGCGGATCACGCCATAAATCGAGGCCCGTACAAACACCGACTGGTCGAACAGGGAAGTGATTTTCAATTCCGGCGGCAGCGATTGCTGGGCGATCGCGACAATGCCTTTAATGCTTTTAACAATATCGAGCGTGGAAGCATTGCCGTTTTTGTACATCGACATCAGCGCGCCGCGGTTGCCGTCCTGCCGCACAATGTTCGTTTGCGGCGCAAATCCGTCGCGCACGTGCGCAATGTCGCGCAGGTACAGCGTGGAACCATTCAGCGTCTTCACCGGAAGATCGTTCAGTTCCCGGATGGTCTGCGGCGTTCCGTTCATTTCCACGTTGTATTCGGTCGGCCCCAGCTTGATGGTGCCGGTGGGTAAGATGATGTTCTGCGCGTTCACCGCATTGACAATGTCATTCGGTTGCAGGCCGTAGGTGTGCAGCCGGGTCAGGTCCAGATCAACCTGAATTTGCCGGATTTTTCCGCCGTAAGGGTAGGGCGTGGCCGCGCCCGGGACCGTGGCCAGATAATTGCGCAAAAAATTCTGCCCAAGATCGAAGAGCTGCTGCTCAGGCAAAGTCTTGCTGCTCAGGCCAAGCTGAATGATGGGGGTGGTGGAAGCGCTGTAAGAAATGATGAGCGGCGGCGTAGTGCCCGGCGGCAGGCTGCGCACTGTGGTCTGTCCGATGGCCGTGATCTGCGCAATCGCGCCCTGAATGTTGGTGCCGGGCCGGAAGTAAACTTTGATCACTCCCAGGCCGTAAACCGACTGCGACTCCATGTGCTCGATGTCGTTCACCGTGGTGGTAATGCTGCGCTCGGAATTGGCCACAATGCGGTCCGCCATGTCCTGCGGCGACATGCCGGTGTAGAACCACACCACCGAAACCACGGGAATATCGATGCTGGGGAAAATATCGACCGGCGTGCGCACCACCGTAACGCCGAAAAGAATGATGATGACGATGGCCATCACCACGAACGTATAAGGCCGCCTAAGCGCTAATGCGACTATCCACATCGGTCAAATACCACCCAGTGTTTGAAAAGAATTCCTCGACGCTACGTCACCAGAAGTCGAGGCGCCAGATTCTGAGGGAGGAGCCACTGATTGAATTTAGATTCGATACAGTCCGTATCGGATTCCAGCACTCAGGAAATTAATTATATGTTAAGTTAGCGCTATGAGCCATCCGTCTCCGGCTCGAAATAACGGAAGCCGCCCGAGTACGGTGCGAGCCGTCGGCCGTCCACGCAGCGAACAAGCGCGCCTGGCGATCTTGCGCACGACTTTGCAACTGCTCGGCCGAAACGGATTTTCCGATCTCACGATTGAAGACGTGGCCGCGCATGCCGGTGTAGGCAAGGCGACGGTTTACCGCTGGTGGCCGAACAAAGCCGCCCTCATTGCCGACGCCTTCGCTCAAAGCGCCGGCCGAAGGCTTCTCTTCCCCGACACCGGCTCCGTCCTGACCGATATGAGCCAGCAAATGCGCCAACTGATCAAGGTCTTCCGCAGCCGGCGCGGTCGTATTGTCGCCGCCATTCTGGCCGGCGGCCAGAGCGACCCGGAATTGATTGCCGCTTTCCGCGAACGTTTTCTCTTGCCACGCCGGCGAGAAGCTTACATCACTTTACAAAGAGCGGTTGAGCGCGGGGAATTGCGCCGGAATGTCGATATGGACTTACTGCTCGACTCGCTGTACGGGCCAATCTATATGAGATTTCTGATCAGGCACGAGCGCCTTACACCCGACTTTGTCGATGAACTATGCCGATTGGTGCTGACGGGAGCCGAACCGCCGCGGAAGCGCCCGTCACGTTAGTTTGCGGTCTTGTTTCGAGCGATTTGTTCCGGCAGATTAATGCGGCGTCCACTGCGCGTGATTGGTGAACAGCCCGCTCACAAAACAAATCTGGTAGGCCACGTAGAGGCCGAACCCCAGGCTCAACAATCCCGAGCCAAAAGCCAGGCGTTTGGAAAAGGTTTCGCGCCCCCGGCCGACCAGTGAAAATGCGGAGGCGATGCTCATGGTAATCAGCATCATGCCGGCGATCGTGCCCACGCCGAAAATCAACAGATACGCCACCGCCCAGTGCGGATCGCGAATCGTGGTCAGCACCAGCAGCGCAACCGCCGCCGATCCCGCCAACCCGTGCACCAGACCGATGACCAGCGGCCGCACATACTGATACAGACCGACTTTGCCAAATCTGCGGTCGAACCATGCCAGCGATTCGTGATTGTGAGAGTAACCGTCGTGCCCGTGAGTATGGCTGTGGCTGTGCACATGATCCCCATGGTTGTGTGCGTGAGAATGCGTGACCACAGGCTCATTCGTCGCCCGGCCCTGGGGGATCGATCCGGCGAAACTGAAGATGTTCCACACACCGAGAACAATCAGCATGATGGCGACCGAAAGCTCCATGCTCAGCCCGACTTTCACCGGAATGGCAAAATTGAAAAGGATAATGCCGGCGCCGACTACAAAAATCGTAATGGTGTGCCCAACTCCCCAGAACGCACCGATGAAAGCGGCCCTTGCGCGGTCGCGATGGCGGCTGACGATCGTGGTAACGGCGATGACGTGATCCGGGTCGGTGGCATGGCGCATGCCAAGGAAAAATCCGAGCGCCAGGATGGAGAGCAGGCCGATCATCTGCGGGAAAATCCGATTCACCTTTATTTTAGATTATGGTGAGCTTCCCCGCCCGAAAACGGAGGGCGAACTGCGGCGGGTGCAAGCGTCGTCTGATATAGAATCCGGCTTCGGCATACATCTTGAACAAGCGATAAGGAGCACCCCTCCTGCAAGAACGAAATTACTGGCTGACCACAACGCAGTTCCCGGCGATCGAGTCGCAGTCGATTCCCGAGCGAGTCGACGTCGCCGTCATCGGCGCGGGTTACACGGGCCTTTCTGCCGCGCGCTCCCTGGCCCGGCGCGGCGCCAGCATCGCGGTGCTGGAAAGCGAAACCCTGGGCTGGGGCGCCAGTTCGCGCAACGGCGGCATGGTGCTGACCGGGATGAAACTAGGCGTAAATGCGCTGATCTCGCGCTATGGCCGCGCGCTGACGCAGCGCATGTATGCCGCCTCGCTCGAAAGCATCAACTCCGTCGAGCGCCTTGTCAGCGAGGAAAACATCGACTGTAATTTCTCCCGCTGCGGGCATCTCGAGGTCGCCTGCAAGCAGAAGCATTTCGACGATTACGCGCGTCAGGCGGAAGTGATTGCGCGCGAGTTTGATCATCAACTGCGCGTCGTTTCGAAGAGCGAACTGCC
>DATLKM010000351.1:0-7017 GCA_035538435.1 Binatia bacterium | reverse complement strand
AGGCGCGGTAGCGTATCTGCAGTTGCCGGTGTCGGCGCTGCCGGAAGTCGATTACCCGACGATCCAGGTGGTGACGTTTTATCCCGGGGCAAATCCGGACGTGATGGCGTCGGCGGTCACGGCGCCTTTGGAGCGGCAGTTCGGGCAGGTGCCGGGATTGAACCAGATGACGTCGACGAGCTCGGACGGGAGCTCGATCATCGTCCTGCAGTTTTCGCTGGACCTGAATATCGACGTTGCTGAACAGGAAGTGCAGGCGGCGATCAATGCCTCGCAGTCCTACCTGCCGGCGGATTTGCCGGTGCCGCCGATCTACAGCAAGACCAATCCAGCGGACACGCCGATCCTGACTCTGGCGTTGAGCTCGAAGACGCTGCCGCTCTCGCAGGTGGAAGACCTGGCGGACACGCGCCTAGTGCAGAAAATTTCACAATTGCCCGGAGTGGGCCTGGTGAGCATCAGCGGCGGCCAGAAGCCGGCGGTGCGCATCCAGGTGAATCCCACGCAACTTTCCGCCTACGGCATCAACCTAGAGGATGTGCGGACGGCCATCCAGCAAACGAGCCTGGACCAGGCCAAGGGAAATTTTGACGGGCCGCAACAGGACTACCAGATTCAGTCGAATGACCAGCTATTGACGAGTGCGGATTTTCAGAATGTGGTCATCGCGTACCACAACGGCTCGCCGGTAAGGCTTTCAAACGTCGCCAAGGTAATCGACGGCGTAGAAAACATCCGGCAGGCGGCGTGGCGCAACGAGACGCCGGCGGTGATCGTAAACATCCAGCGGCAGCCGGGCGCGAACATCATCCAAGTGGTGGACCGGGTCACGAAGCTTCTGCCGGTCCTGAAGAGCAATCTGCCCGCCGCACTGGATATGGAGGTGCTGTCGGACCGCACAACCACGATTCGCGCATCGGTGCAGGATGTGGAGTTTGAATTGATGCTCACCGTCGCGTTGGTGGTGATGGTGATCTTTCTGTTCCTGCGCAACCTTTCGGCGACGATTATCCCCAGCGTGGCGGTGCCGCTGTCGATTGTGGGCACGTTCGGCGTGATGTACATGTCCGGGTTCAGCTTGAACAACCTGACGTTGATGGCGCTGACTATCTCCACGGGGTTTGTGGTGGACGACGCGATCGTGATGATCGAGAACATCATCCGGTTCATCGAGGAGGGCGATCCGCCGATGCAGGCGGCGCTGAAGGGGTCGGAGCAGATCGGATTCACCATCGTATCGTTGACGATATCGCTGATCGCGGTGCTGATTCCGCTGCTGTTCATGGGCGATATCGTGGGGCGGTTGTTCCGGGAGTTCGCGATCACGCTGAGCGTGACGATCCTGGTGTCGGCGTTTGTTTCGCTGACGTTGACGCCGATGATGTGCTCGAGATTGCTGAAGCACAAGCCAGCGGAGCAGCAGGGCCGCTTCTACCGGGCATCGGAGCGGGCGTTTGAGAACATCATCGCGTTTTACGGGCGCACGCTGAAGTGGGTGCTGAAACACCAGCCGGCCACGCTGATGGTGGCGGTGGCGACGCTGGTGCTCACTGTTGTTCTCTACATCATCATTCCCAAGGGCTTTTTCCCGGTGCAGGACACGGGCATCATCCAGGGCATTTCCGAGGCCTCGCAGACGATTTCCTTCCCGGCGATGGCGGAAAGGCAGCAGGAACTTGCGCACATTATCCTGCAGGACCCGGCGGTGGACAGCCTTTCTTCGTTCATCGGCGTGGACGGTACGAACACGACGCTGAACAGCGGACGCATTCAGATCAACCTGAAGCCGCTGGAGGAGCGGAAGATCAGCGCTTCGGACGTCATCCGGCGGCTGCAGCCGAGTCTTGCCAAGGTGGACGGGATTACGCTGTACATGCAACCGGTGCAGGACCTGACGGTCGAGGACCGCGTGAGCCGCACGCAATATCAATACACGCTTGAGGATCCAGACCTGGTGGAATTGAATTACTGGACGAACAAGCTGATGGCCAAACTGAAGGCGATTCCCGAACTGCGAGATTTGGCGACGGACCAGCAGACTTCGGGGCTTTCCGCTTCGCTGGTGGTGGACCGGGTTACCGCTTCGCGTATGGGAATTACGCCGCAACAGATAGACCAGACGCTATACGACGCGTTCGGGCAGCGGCAGGTGATCACGGTGTATACGCAATTGAACCAGTATCACGTGATCCTGGAGACGCAGCCGGAGTTTCAGAATAATCCGTCGAAGCTGCAGGATATTTACGTGCGTTCAGCACTGGCTTCGAGCGCGCTGACGACGGGTTCGACGTCAAGCGGACAACTGCTGACGGCGGCAACGGCTTCCGGGGGAAATAACGCCACTTCACCGGGTCCGTCGGCGCCGTCGACGGGCGCAGGGAGCTCGGGATCGGCATTTCCCGTGGCGGTGACGACGGCGAACGGCGGCGCGGTGCCACTGGGCACGTTCACGCGTTTTGAATTGAAGAGCAGCCCGCTATCGATCAATCACCAGGGGCAGTTCCCGGTGGTGACGATTTCGTTTAACCTGGCGCCAAATGCGTCGTTGGGAGAGGCCACCAAAGCAATCGACAAGGCGCAGCAGGAAATCGGCATGCCACTGAGCGTACAGGGAGCATTTCAAGGAACAGCGGCGTCGTTCCAGGCATCGCTTTCGAACGAACCGATTCTGATTCTGGCGGCGCTGGTGACCGTATATATCGTGCTGGGCGTGCTGTATGAAAGCTACATCCACCCGATCACGATATTGTCGACGCTGCCGTCGGCGGGCGTGGGGGCGATTCTGGCGCTGCTGATTTGCGGGCAGGAGCTGAGCGTGGTGGCACTGATCGGCATCATCCTGCTGATCGGCATCGTGAAGAAAAACGGAATCATGATGATCGACTTCGCGCTGGAGGCGGAGCGAAAAGAAGGCAAGAAATCGGAAGACGCGATCTATGAGGCGTGCCTGCTGCGCTTCCGCCCCATCATGATGACCACGATGGCCGCGCTGCTGGGCGGAATACCGCTGGCATTAGGCCAGGGCATCGGGGCGGAGTTGCGGAGGCCACTGGGAATTTCGATGGTCGGCGGATTGATTCTGAGCCAGGTGCTGACGCTTTACACCACGCCGGTGATTTACATTTTCTTCGACAAGCTGGCGAGCCGGTTTACCAAGCGTCGCGCAGTGCAATCCGGACCGGAGGCCGTGCCCGCGGACTGAGCCATGAGCCTTTCTTCCCCATTTATCCGGCGGCCGGTGGCGACCTCGTTGCTGACGGCGGCAATTGCGCTTTCCGGGGCGGTGGCGTTCCGGTCGTTGCCAGTGTCGCCGTTGCCGCAGATCGATTTTCCGACGATTTCGGTGGCCGCATCGCTGCCCGGGGCAAGCCCGGAGATTATGGCTTCGTCGGTGGCGGCCCCGCTGGAGCGGCAGTTTGGGCGAATCGCGGGCGTATCGGAGATGACTTCGGCGAGTTTCCTGGGGACGACGAGCATCACGCTGCAGTTTGACCTGAACCGAAACATCGACGGGGCCGCGCGCGACGTACAAGCTTCCATCAATGCGGCGAGAAGTTACCTGCCCACCAATTTGCCGGCGAATCCGACGTATCGCAAAGTGAATCCGGCCGACGCGCCGATCATGATTATCGCGCTGACCTCGAGCGTGTACGACCGGGGAAAAATGTACGACGCGGCGTCGACGATCATGGCGCAGCGATTGTCGCAAGTGCAGGGAGTGGGGCAGGTGAGCGTGGGGGGAAGCTCGCTGCCGGGCGTGCGGGTGGACGTGAACCCGACGCAACTGAACAGCTACGGGCTGGGGCTTCAGGATGTCGCTTCCCTGCTGAGCCGGCAGAACGCCAACGCGCCGAAGGGACAGATTGCCACGGACACGACGACAATGGACGTCACCAGCAACGACCAGTTGCTGAAGGCGGTCGGCTACATGCCGCTGGTGGTGGGGTATCACAACGGCGCGGGGGTGAAGCTTTCCGACGTGGCCAACGTGCAGGATTCGACGGAGAACATACGGGCGGCGGGGTTCGTGAACGGAAATCCTTCCGTGCTGATCATCATTTTCCGGCAGCCCGGGGCCAACATAATTGACACGGTGGACCGCATTCGCGAGGCCATTCCCTCGCTGAAGGCTTCCATCCCGGCGGCGATTGACGTGCGGGTGGTGTTGGATCGCACGACCACGATTCGCGCTTCGGTGAAAGATGTAGAGCGGACACTGATGATCTCCATCTGCCTGGTGATCCTGGTGGTGTTCCTGTTTCTCCGGAATTTCCACGCGACGCTGATACCGAGCGTGGCGGTGCCGGTATCGCTGATCGGCACGTTCGGAGTGATGTATCTCTGCCGGTACAGCATCGACAACCTGTCATTGATGGCGCTGACGATTTCCACGGGATTCGTGGTGGACGACGCTATCGTGGTGATCGAAAACGTGACGCGCTATTTGGAACAGGGAATGTCGCCGATGCAGGCGGCGCTGAAGGGTGCGGAGGAGATCGGGTTTACGGTGCTGTCGATCAGCATATCGCTGGTGGCGGTGTTTATTCCCATCCTGTTGATGGGCGGGATCGTGGGGCGGCTGTTCCGGGAATTTGCGGTGACCTTGTCGGTGGCCATCCTGGTGTCACTGGTGGTTTCGCTGACGACCACGCCGATGATGTGCTCGCGGCTGTTGAAGCATGAAAGCGAACAGGGGAAGTTGTACCAGGCGAGCGAGCGATTCTTTCAGGGCGTTCTGCGCGTATACGGGCGGAGCCTGACCTGGGTGCTGGGACACTCCACGCTAACACTGATTGTGCTGGCGCTGACCGTCGGGATGAACATTTATCTTTTTAAGATCGCACCGAAGGGATTTTTCCCGCAGCAGGACAACGGCACGGTGTTTGGGGGGATTCAGGGTTCGCAGGACATATCGTTTCAGGCGATGCAGGTGGCTACCAGACGGATCGTGGACACGGTGAAGGACGACCCGGCGGTGGAAAACGTGATGGCCTTCACTGGGGGAAACGGGGCTTCGAACAGCGGATTCGTTTACCTGGGCCTGAAGCCGCTGGAGCAGCGGAAAATCAACGCGAACCAGGTGATTGACCGGCTGCGGCCGAAGCTGGTGGCAGTGCCGGGAGCGAATACGTTCCTGCAGGCAGGCCAGGATTTGCGCATCGGCGGGAGGCAGAGCAGCGCGCAGTATCAATACACGATTCAGAGCGACAACCTGCAGGATCTGGTGGATTGGGGGCCGGTGCTGCTGCAGCAGATGCGAAAGATGAAATCGCTGACCGACGTGAACACGGACCAGCAGAACAGCGGATTGCAGATGAATGTGGTGTACGACCGGGCGACGGCGGCGCGGATGAACATCACGCCGCAGCAAATCGACAACACGCTGTATGAGGCGTTCGGACAGTCGCAGGTCTCGACGATGTACACGGGGGTGAATCAATACCACGTGGTGCTGGAGGTCGAGCCGAAGTACTGGCAGTCGCCGGTGAGCTTGAACGACGTATACATTCGTCCTTCGCAGGGAAAAGTGGTGCCACTGGGCGCGGTGGCGCACTATGAGCCGACCACAGCACCACTGGCGGTGAATCACCAGGGGCAATACCCTTCGGTGACGATCTCGTTCAACCTGGCGCCCGGCGTGGCGCTGAGCGACGCTTCGCGGCAGGTCACGGAGATGCAACAAAAGATCGGCATGCCCAACACCATTCGCGGAATGTTTTCGGGGACGCTGCAGGCGTTCCAGACATCGCTGGCGAGCGAACCGTTGCTGATCATCACGGCGCTGATGGCCGTGTACATCGTGCTCGGGATTTTGTACGAGAGCTTGATTCATCCGATTACGATTCTTTCGACGCTGCCATCGGCGGGCGTGGGCGCTGTGGTAGCCCTGATGCTATTCAAGACGGATTTGAACGTGATCGCGATCATCGGGATCATCCTGCTGATCGGGATCGTAAAGAAAAACGCGATTATGATGATCGACTTCGCGTTGGCCGCGGAACGAACGGAAGGCAAGAATCCGCGGGAGGCGATCTACCAGGCTTGCATCCTGAGGTTCCGCCCGATCCTGATGACGACGATGGCCGCACTGTTTGGGGCGTTGCCGCTGGCGCTGGGAACGGGCACGGGTTCGGAACTGCGGAGGCCGCTGGGAATTACCATCATTGGCGGGCTCATTTTCAGCCAGATGTTGACGCTGTACACGACGCCGGTTGTGTACCTGGCCCTGGACAACATGCGGGTGCGCTGGCTGCGAGCGCACGGAAGACTTCCCCACCCTGAGACAGCGGAGGCAAAGGGATAAATTCATGATGATGAGAGAATCGCGAATCATGGGGTCAGGACTGCGCGGAAAAGCGACGGGATGGATGCGTGCCGCACTTGCGCTGGCTTGCGGCGCGCTGGTGCTGCAAGGCTGCGACGTGGGCCCGAAATACAACAAGCCCGCGGTGCAGGCGCCGGCCACGTTCAAAGAGGTTACGCCGGAGGACCTGAAGAAGATGGACGGCTGGAAGGTGGCCGAACCCAAGGAGACGGTGCTGCACGGCAAGTGGTGGGAAGTGTTCCAGGATCCGGAACTGAATCAACTGGAGGAGCAGGTCAGCGTGTCCAACCAGAACGTGGCGGCCTCATTCGCGAATTTCATGGCCGCGCGGGCGATCGTGAGGCAGGCGAGGTCGCAGTATTATCCGACAGTGTCGGTTGGGTCCAGCATTCTGCGCCAGCATCAGCCTTCGACTTCGGTAAGTTCGACTGCGAGTTCTTCCGGCAGGACGTTTGCGTCGTTCTCGATGCCATTCGATGCCTCGTGGACGCCCGACTTGTGGGGGCGGGTGCGCAACACGGTGCGGACGGACGTGGCTAACGCGCAGGTTTCCGCGGCGGACCTGGAAAACGTGCGACTGACCGCGCAGGCGGAGGTTGCGGTCGACTATTACGAACTGCGGGGCCAGGACGCGCTGAAGCAGCTCCTGGACTCAACAGTGGTTGCGTTCCAGCAGTCGCTGGACCTGACCA
>DATLKM010000350.1:0-5112 GCA_035538435.1 Binatia bacterium | reverse complement strand
TGCACCGCAATCACCCGCTCCACATTTTTCAGCAACTCCCCGCCCATCTCTTGGGCAAAACTCACCAGCGCCGCTTGCTGCTCCGGGCTGGCCTTATCGTCAACCAGTAACACCGCCCTGGCCGGATAAGGATTCTCGTACGGATCACCCAGCGTTCCCTTCGCCCGCACCGCGGCGGCAATGCTGAGCCCGTCCAACGCGACGCCGTTCCAGCTCCCGCTGCGCACATGCCACGCCAGAATCGCCTCATTCCCCACCAAATTCACTTCGCCGTTCGCGAAGCATTGTCCGGTATAGATATCGGCGCTGCGCGTCTCCAGATAGTCGCCCTGAATCTGCTGACCGGAAACAGAGAACGGTATTAGCGCGAAAAGAAAGGAAATGAAAATCAGAGTGCAGTTGCGCATGGGACCCCCTGTTTCACCAATGATAGCGTTTCCGCACAGCCCGAGAGAAACGGCGTCCGCACCGTAAACCGATCTCATTCCGAACGGGCGCGAAGCGCGGGTGAGAAACCCGCTTGCTCGCAGAAAAACGGAACTCAGCACTTCCCCGTTCCATGACAGGCGCGGCTTTTCGAGCTACAGTTACCCGGCTCAGCCAACTCCCCGTCCGGCCCAATGCAGGTCTGGCTGTGCAGGCACCAGAACAGACCATCATTGCAGGCGGGCACCGTCGGATCCGGCTCCGCCAAAATAAACTGGCCCTTCCACCGCAGCGCGGGGCACAAATTGGGATGGTGAATATTGAAACGATCGGATTCGCGAATCATGCCGCACCTCCTGCTTTCAGAATCGCTCGCTTCACCGCCACCCGCGCCAGTTGGACTTTGTAAGCATTCATGCTGAGCGGTTTTGCTCCGGCAACCGCCGCATCTGCCGCTCGGTTCGCACTTTCTTTACTGATGGAATTACCCGTTAAGACTTGTTCCGCGTCGCGCGCCGACCAGGGAACCGGCGCAACGTATCCCATCACCACCCGCGCCGACTGCACGCTGCTGCCATTCACCTTCAGCGCCACCGCCGCTACCGTCAGCGGCCAGTCGAAAGCCTCTTTCTGCCGTACTTCATAATGCGCCGCGCGAATATCGCCCGCTGATGGCAGAATCACTTCCGTCACCATCTCATTCGGCCGCAAGTCATGCTCGCGCTCGCCATCGGCTTTGGGAATGACAAAGAACTTCTCCAGCGGAATCTCGCGCCCGCCCTTTGGCCCTTCCAATCGAATCTTCGCTCCGTACGCCACAAGAATCGGCACAATGGTCGAAGGGCTGACAAACTTCGCCGGTCCGTCATTGGCGAAGATCGCGTGATACCGGTTGTCGCCGCTTGCCACCAGTTCCTTTCCATTTTCGTCTTTAGGCAGAAGCCCAAATCCATTGCGGAAGTACCAGCATCGCGGCCGCTGGCACAAATTTCCGCCCAGCGTCGCCAGATTCCGAATCTGCGGGCTGGCCGCTTCCATCAGCGCTTCCGCCAGAGCCGGATAATGTTTCCTGATTCCGTCGTCGTCCGCCAGATCGCCCAAAGTTGTCAGGGCGCCGATTCTGACTCCTTGCGCATTGGTGCTGACCCCGCTCAGGTCGCGAATATCTTTGATGTTCACCAGGCGCCGCGGCGAGACTACGTCGTCTTTCATCAGCGCGAGCAAATCCGTTCCCCCGGCCAGAATTTCCGTTTTTCCCCAGGCCGCGCCGAGCAGGCTCACGGCCTGCGCCTTATCCCCTGCGCTGACATATTCGAAAGCTCGCATCAGGCCCGTCCCTTCTGCGCCAACGCGTTCAGAACACGGTCCGGAGTGAGCGGTAAAAACGGCACGCGCACGCCGATCGCGTTGGCTACGGCGTTTGAAATCGCCGCGCCCGGCGAAATCACCGGAGGCTCTCCCAACCCAATCACGCCGCGCTCGTCGTATCCCTTGCCCGTCATCATGTGCACCACCAGTTCCGGAATGTCGCTCAATCCCGCCAGACGATACAGCGACATGTCGGCGTTCAGCATTTTGCCCGTCGTCTGGTCCATAATTTTCTCTTCAAACAGCGAATAACTGATACCCATCACCAGCGCTCCGTAACATTGGCTTTCGGCTGTCGTCAGGTCGATCACCAGCCCGCAATCCTGCACCGCAACCATCTTTTTTACTTTTACAATGCCGGTTTCCGGATCGACTTCCACTTCCGCCATCTGCACGCCGCCCACTCCACTGTTGGTAAGATCGGGCGGCCGGCTCTTATCGGGATTGCTTCCCCGCACCGTCAGCGGCATCGCCCCCAGCTTCGCGCACGCTTCCTTCCAGTTGAGCGACCGCGAACCGTCGCCGCGCACCCGCACATTTCCGTTCACGCATTCCAGTTGCTCCGGCTGCGCCTTCAACGCCGGCGCAACTTTGGCAAACAGCGCATCGCGGGCATCCACTGCCGCGCGCCGCGTGGATGAAGTCACCCCCCCGATCGTTGTCGATCCCCCTGACCCTCCCGATGGCGGATAGCTGGTATCCCCGATCAGTAAATGAATCGCATCCATCGGAATGCCCAGTGTGTCGGCCGCGACAATCAGAATGCAGGTCCGCGTTCCCGTCCCCAGATCCTGCGATCCCATCTTCAGCTCAACCGAGCCGTCGGGATGAATCGTCAGGTCGCAATCGCTGTTGTGCCCGCGTCCACCCCAGGTGTGCATCGAAAGGCCAACGCCGCGCACCGGCTCGTCGCTTACGCTCGCTGGCCGCGGATGCCACTTTTGCTTCCATCCCATCAAATCTGCCGCAATCGCCAGCTCTTCGCGGTAGACTTCCTGCCGCGGCCTCGTAAGTTCGAGATTCTTCCCGAAGAATTCCACCGGGTCCATATTCAGCTTCGCCGCCAGATCGTCCAGCGCGCACATCGTCAGCACCGCCGCCTGGGGATGGTTCGGCGCGCGCCACGCCCGCGCCGGCCCAATATTATTCGCGATCGCGGTATGCTCCTTGCGCTGATTGGGAACGCTGAACACATAAGGAATCGGCGGCATGCCTCCGCCGCCCGGCCCCCCCGTTCCCCACGACTGCGATTGCCAGGCCACCAGCGTGCCATCTTTTTTCGCGCCGACTTTCACCCGCGCGTACGCGGACGGACGCGCCCCCGCCACTTTCAATTCCGCGTCCCGCTCCAGCATGTAGCGCACCGGCTTGCCGCCCGCCTTCTTCGAAATTTCCGCCGTGAAAATTCCCCAGCGGTCCGGAGCGAACTTGCTGCCGAATCCTCCGCCGATGTTGTCCTGGTGCACGCGGATATTCGTCGCCGGAATCTTGAGCGGCTCTGCCATCTGCCCCGGAATGCCCGACACATTCTGGGTGGAGATGTGCGTCAGCAGATGGTTCGCGTCCGTCCACTCCGACATCGATCCGTGGCTCTCCAGGCAGCAGTGCGTAATCACGGGAACGCCGTACAACCCTTCCGAAACAACTTCCGCTTCTTTCAACGCTCCATCCGGGTCGCCCACGGTCTGCGCCGCGGCCTGCACATAATTCGACTTCGGCCGGTTCGCCGCTTCCGGATGCACCTTCGCCGCGCGAATCGCATTCAGCACTTCCTCGGTCGCGCCGTCGGCTTTCAGTTCTTCCAGATCGTCATCGCCCGCCCTGGCGGTCATGCCATAGGTCTGAATCTGGCGCGTCATCTCGCGGCTCGGCACCTGGTTGCCCAGCATGTCGTCAATGTCATCTACGCTCAGCGGCCCCTGCGCCTGTGCCGTGCCTTTCGGCGGCTCGGCGTCGCTGACCAGGTGCGGCAATATCTGGTATTTCACTTTGATTGCCCGCACCGCATCTTCCGCCGTGGATTCGTCCACCGCCGCCACCGCGGCAATCTCGTCGCCCTCCCAGTGAATCTGCGAGTTCGGCCCCTGCACAATGTGCACCGCTTTCACGCCGGGAATTTGCTGCGCCGCGCTGATGTCCACGCTCAGCACTTTCGCGTGCGCGTGCGGGCACCGCAGCACTTTGCCAAACAGCATTCCCGGACGGTGAACGTCATACGTGTACTTCGCCTGCCCCGAAACTTTCGCCGGCGAATCCACGCGCTTTACCCGCTTGCCGATCAACGTTCTTTGTTCCGCTTCCGGCCAGGCGTAATCTGGCATCGTTAAGCTCCTTTCTGCGCGAGCTGCGCAATGGCTCTGTGGATTCCCTCATACGTTCCGCACCGGCACAGGTTCCCGCTCAAACCGCGCCGCACATCTTCCGCCGTTGGATTCGGATTCCGCTCCAGCAGCGCCTTGCACGCCACCACAAATCCCGGCGTGCAGAAGCCGCACTGCGAAGCGTCGTTATCCACAAACGCCTGCTGCACCGAATGGAATTCGCCGTTTTGCATGAGCGACGCAACCGTCAGAATCGGTTTCCTCTGCGCTTCGATGGCCAGCACCGAGCACGAATACACCAGCTTGTTGTCCATGAGCACGGTGCAAGCCCCGCACTCGCCGCGGTCGCAAACCCGCTTGGGCCCGGTAATTTCAAACTGATCGCGCAAGGCGTCGAGCAAAGTCACGCGCGGTTCCAGGTTCGCCTTGTAAGCCCTGCCGTCGACGGAAAACTCCATCGCGACCTTGCCCGGCCCGTGCACGGGAATTTCTTCGCCGGCAGCCAGAACAACCTTGGGCCCGGCGACCAGCGGCAGCGCCGCCGAAATCCCGGAAATTTTCAGGAAATCACGCCGCGAAACGCCGGCCTCCTCGGAATCCCTAAGATCGTTTTCTGAAGTCTTTGCTTTGGAATCGGAATCGGACATTCATTTCTCCCGCTTCGAACGTGGCAGTTCACTCGTCAGACCAATCGTTTTCCCGGCAGATGTTTTGAGCGGCAAAACCAAGCGGAAACGAAACGGCAACTCAGCAGAGTATACGCGAAGGCGTGGGGGCCCGGCTTTCACGTTGTCATGCGAAGGACTGGAGAGGAACCTGCTTGAGGCTTTTCCGCGGAGAGGTCTGCCCCCAGGATTGTGCTAAATTAAAAACAGGTGCGGGCGCGTAGCTCAGTTGGTAGAGCAATGCCCTTTTAAGGCATGGGTCGCAGGTTCGAGTCCTGCCGCGCTCACCAGGATTCCATTCCTCGCTCTTTAGCTTCCCGCCGTCGCCGCTT
>DATLKM010000349.1:0-11569 GCA_035538435.1 Binatia bacterium | reverse complement strand
CCGGCGGCGTGGGAGGCTTCGCGGCCGGGTTCGGCACGGTCGATGATCAGGACCGTCATGCTTCGCTTGCGGAGTTCGAGGGCGAGCGAGAGGCCGATGATGCCGCCGCCGATAATGATGGCGTCGTGGGATTTCACTGAGTGCATTGTAGCGTGTAGCAAATTGGGAGTTTGCGAGGACGATGAAGTCATCGGGGAAAGCAGGTTCCTCACCGATCCTTTGGATCGGTTCGGAATGACATCGCTTTAATAATTTCGGAATGACATCGCTTTGATAATTTCGGAATGACATCGGTCCCCCATCAAGGGAGTCGTAACTGTGGTTGATTGACAGCTTTGGGCGGGTGCACAACAATGAAGGCGGAGGAAATATGCCTGAAGACGTTGAGCCGGTGGTGATGGAGCAGCAGTCGACAGCCGGGAAGTGGATTCTGCTGGTGCTGGCCATCGCGGTTGTGGCGGTTGCCGCCTATGGATATGTCAAGACGCAACAGCGGATCGCGAAGTTGAACGACGATCTGGGTTCCAGCCATGCGCAGATCGCAGACCTGCAAAAGCGGATGCAGGCGGACGAGGCACAGGAAGAGACGCTGGGGCAGAAGCTCGGCATGACGAAAAAAGAGCTGGCGCAGCGCGCGGCGGAATTGCAGGCCCAGCAGCGGGCCGCGGAGAGCCGGCTGGAGAAAGAGCAGAAAGAATCGATTTCCGAAGTGAACGGGGAAGTGGCTGGAGTGAAGACGGACGTTGGCGGAGTGAAAACGGACGTGGCTTCGACGAAGGCCGATCTGGAAGCGACGAAAGCCAAACTGCAAAGCGCGGTGGGCGATCTGGGTGTGCAGAGTGGATTGATTGCCACCACGCGCGGCGATTTGGAAGTCTTGAAACACAAAGGCGACCGGAATTATTACGAATTCACTTTGCTGAAGGGTGCGAAGCCGCAGCCGGTGGCAACGGTGAGCCTGCAATTGAAGAACGCCGACGCCAAGCATGGCAAGTTCAGCATGAATGTGACTTCGGACGACCGGACCATCGAGAAGAAAGACCGGAACGTGGCGGAGCCGATCCAGTTTTATTCGGGACGCGACCATCTGCTGTTTGAGCTGGTGGTGTGGACGGTGGACAAAAAGAAGGCGACGGGATATTTGAGCACGCCGAAGAACGCTCCGGTGCCGGTGACGGCGAATTGAAGGGCGTGTCTGGCTTTTTCAGTTGTGTTTGTGTTGCGGCGAAAAGCAGGTTCCTCACCGATCCTTCGGATCGGTTCGGAATGACATCAATTTCATCGTCATCGTGAAAACGCGGGATTATGTCTTCCGATTCCAAAGACGACGGGCCGGGACGAAAAGAGAATTTTTGGGTGCAGGCGGCGAGGTATAGCCAGCTGGCATTCGTGTTTCCGGCGGCACTGGTTGTGGGCTGGGTGATCGGCCTGGGGTTGGACCACTGGCTGCACACGACGTGGCTTTATCTGGCGGGGATACTGCTCGGTATTGCGGCGGGGTTTGTGGAGTTGATTCGGACGGCGCTGCGGGACACGAAGTGAGTGGAGTGCTCCGGAATGTTGCGGCATCGGCAAAAAGCGGGTTCCTCCACTCACCGTCGCTTCGCTCCGGACTTCGGTCGGAATGACAAACACTCACCGTCGCTTCGCTCCGGACTTCGGTCGGAATGACAAACGCTCACCGTTGCTTCGCTCCGGACTTCGGTCGGAATGACAAACGCTCGCCGTCGCTTCGCTCCGGACTTCGGTCGGAATGACAAACGCTCGCCGTTGCTTCGCGCCGGACTTCGGTCGGAATGACAAACACTCGCCGTCGCTTCGCGCCGGACTTCGGTCGGAATGACAGAAATGGCAAATGCCGATGTCAGTTGAGTGGCAGTCTGAGGCCGACGGGGCTGGCGAGAAGTTTTATTCCGGGGCGGTGTCGCGGATCGGGCGGTTCATGTTATTTCTGGCGGCGGTTCTGGTTGGCGCCGGGTGGTGGAAGTTTGGAGCGCGGGCGGCGCTGGGCTTCGCGGTAGGTTGTGCGATCGCGTGGGTCAATTTTTTTTGGTTGAAGCGCGCGATTACCGGATTTGTGGACCGGGCGGCGGGCGCCGCAGCGTCGGGGACGGGAAGCGGCGTGGTGGCGCGGTTTTTACTGCGTTACTTTTTGATGGCCATTGGGGCCTATGTTATATTGACTGTTTCACCCGCGAGCCTGAATGGGCTACTTGCGGGTTTGTTTTTGCCCGTCGCAGGGATTTTGTGCGAAGCGGCTTATGAAGTTTACGCCGCGTTGAGCCGCGGAGTTTAACGCGCGGCGGTGGTTGTTTCGAGGAGCTAAGGCCCAGAATGGGGAAAGGCCCTGGCGGCACGGCTGGAAGCTGTGCCCTTTTAAAGCCATTTATTAAGATAGCTTGCGAGCGCTAGTTGCCGCTTTTATGCCTGAACAACTGTGGTTCACTGCGATTCTGAATCGGCTGTTTGCGGGGCCGGTGACCGCGCTGCTGCGGCTTTTTCACGTTGAGCCTCGACATCCCGCGGCGCCTATCTCGAATTCGTTTGCCATGGAGTTTCTGGTCTTCGCGGTCCTGGTGCTGCTTTTCCTGATGCTGCGCTCGCGCCTGTCGGTGGACCAGCCGGGCGGGTTGCAACACACGTTTGAAGCGATTGAAGGATTTATTCAGGGGCAGAGCAACGAGATCATCGGGCACCACAGCGAGGGGTACACGGCGTTTCTGGCCGCGCTGCTGTTCTTTATTTTGTTCTGCAATCTGATTGGGTTGATCCCGGGATTCGAATCGCCGACCGCGGTGCCGGTGGTTCCGCTGGGCTGCGCGATTGTGGCGTTTGCGTATTATCAGGCGCAGGGATTTAAACACGCGGGCATTGCGTATCTGAAGCACTTTGCCGGGCCCATGCCGCTACTGGCGCCGTTGATGGTGCCGATTGAAATCATCAGCCATCTGGCCCGTGTGTTGTCGCTCACCATCCGGTTGTTCGCCAACATGTTTGCGGGCGACATGGTGACGCTCGTGTTCTTTTCGCTGGTGCCGATCGGCGTGCCGATAATTTTTCTGGGTCTGCACATTGGCGTGTCTCTGCTGCAAACTTATATTTTTGTGCTGCTGACGACAGTGTATTTGCAGGGCGCGGTGGCGGAAGAGCACTAGGGGCAGTTCTCGGTTCCTGGTTTTCAGTTCTCAGTTGAAGCGCTCAAGCTTTGAGGTGAGTAAAGAATTCCTGCTTTAAGGCGCGATTTGAATTTGCACCAGCAGTGATCAGTTGTCGGCTCCTGTTCTCCGGCGGTGAATTAACTGAGAACTCGGAACTGAGAACTGGGTACTGGCCGCGAGCGTGAGGGCGTCTGCACGGTATGGCGTCAACCACCCACTGGCGGTATTTCATAGGAGGAGAAGGCGATGGGTAAATTGAGCAAAGTGTTTTTGATCATGTCGGCGCTGGCGTTCGCGATGCCTGCGTTGGCGCAGGGAGAAGCGGCGGCGGGCGGCACGAACTGGGTGGCGATCGCGGCAGGGTTTTCCATGGCGTTCGCTTCGGGCATTTGCGCGCTGGCGCAGGGCAAGGCGACAGCTTCGGCGGCGGAAAGTCTGGCGCGGAATCCGGCAGCGCGTCCGGGAATTCAGCTGGCGCTGATTCTGGGCCTGGCGCTGATTGAGTCGCTGGCGCTGTACACGCTGGTTATCATTTTTGCGAAAGTGAAGTGAATGGCTTGGAGTTTCGGGCCTCCGCCTGAGGGCGGGGGCTTTTTTGTTTCTGCTGTTGTGTTGTGTTGTCGCGCGGGAAAGCAGGTTCCTCACCAATCCTTCGGATCGGTTCGAAATGACATCGTTGTTAGTGCACTCCTGACTTTATTCGTGTGAGCCTGACATCATCGGTCGATGCCAGCGTCTTTGCCCTGCGGGATGACTATCTTCCAGGTGCGGTAACATTGGGTGTGGCTACTTTTCATGTGGAAAATTTCGGATGCCGGGCGACGCAGGCCGATGGCGCCGCTCTGGAGCGTCAGTTTGAAGGCCGGGGATTGACGCGCGCCTTGGCGTCCGACGCCGACGTCGTGGTGCTGAATACCTGCACGGTGACCCGCGCGGCCGATCAGGATGCGCGGGCGGCCATCCGGAGGGTGCGGCGGCAGAATCCGCTGGCGAAGATTGTGGTGACGGGATGTTATGCGCAGCGGGCGCCGGAAGAGATTGCGGCGCTGGCGGGCGTGAGCGCGGTGGTAGGGAATTCGCACAAGCATCAGTTGGCTGAAGTGGTGCTGGGCGGAAGCGTCGAGGCGGCGCGGGGATTTGTTCCGCTGGATGCACTTGCAGCGGAAACGCGCGAAGGCGAAGCGGAGCTTTTTGTTTCCGATATTTTTGCACATACGGAGTTGCTCGCGGCTCCGGTCTTCGAGGGGGGAACACTTTCGGAGCGGACACGCCCGAACCTGAAAGTGCAGGATGGATGCGACAATCGCTGCTCGTTCTGCGTGATTCCCAGCGTGCGCGGGCAGAGCCGTTCGCTGCCGATCGAAAGAATCCTGGCGGAAGTGAACGCGTTGGTCGATGGGGGATACCGCGAGGTGGTGATCAGCGGAATTAACCTGGGGCGGTGGGGAAAGGATTTGGGTGCGGCGTGGGGTTTCGAGCGGCTGATCCGCGCCATCGTCTCGGAGACGGAACTGGAGAAACTGCGGATCTCTTCGGTCGAGCCGATGGACTGGTCGGACGAATTGATTGCCATGATGGCCGATTCGCCGCGGATTGCGAAGCATGCGCATGTGCCGATGCAGTCGGGAAGCGATGCCGTGCTGCGGCGGATGCATCGCAAATACCGGCCGTGGCACTACCGGGAGAAGATCGAGAAGATTCGCGCGGCCATGCCGCATGCGGCCATTGGCGCGGATGTGATGGTAGGGTTTCCCGGGGAGACCGGAGCGGAATTCGAGGCGACGCGCAGGATGGTGGAAGAACTGCCTTTTACTTACCTGCACGTTTTTACTTATTCGGCGCGGCCGGGAACTCCGGCGGAGGAGATGCCGAAGCAGGTTCCGGTTCACCTTGCCCGCGAGCGGAACAGGATTTTGCGTGAACTGGCCGCGGAGAAGAAGAAGAAATTCATGCGGGCGTTTTTGGGGGACACGATTGAGGCCATTACGCTGAATGTGGGCTGCGTGCGTGAGGGTGAGGAGTTTACCGAGGCGCTGACAGACAATTACCAGAAGTTGTTTTTGAAGGGACCGCATGCGGCGAACCGGTGGGTTGCGGCGCGTGTAGGCGGGATCGAGGATGGTGCGTTTGTGGCCAGTCTGGCATCGTAATCGCGGTGTTCCAGTCGCTTTGGTTCTCAGCCGGGTTTGTCGCAATGGAGGCATCCACCCCGCTGGAGAAAATGCGGAACCCGGGGATGACGCCGCGATAGTGGACGTCTTAAATCGCAGCTAACTTCACACTAAATTTGATCGGGATCATCGGGATCAGGCTCGCGAACGGGCGCGTCGGGATTTTCCGGCGGATTGGGCGGCTCTTTGATGGGCGCGGGCATGGGCTCGGCCGGGTTATGGGGAGGGATAGGCAAAGAACTCGCCGGGCGCGGAGTGGGCGTCATGGGACTGAGATGCGGGACGCGGCGGAAAGGAAGCCGTCGAGCCGGGAATCCCGAGTCCTGAAGTCGACGAGCGCTTCATCCGGCGGACCCGCACAAAAGCGATTTTCTCGACTTGCGGAATTGCCCGAAAATCGGGCAATTCCGCTTCGCTCGAACTAACAGACGAACTTTGGCGATCCGAGCGAAAATTAGTTATTCAATTCCTCGCGCCGCCACAGGGAAAGGCCGGGTGTGCCAAGCGCCAGCACGCCGAGTCCCGCCGGTTGAGAATCGGGAAAGACGGGAGCGTGTGACGCATCCGCCGAGTCGGCGCCTTTTATGGCACCGGCTTTGATGGGCGCGCCGGGAGTGTTCTCGTAAGCGTAACCTGCCAGAACGGGGCCTTTGGTGGTAAGGGAAACCATGGCCCATCCGTAAAAGGTGTCGCTCCCTACGACGAACTTGAGACCCAGGAATCCGCCCGGGTTTCCCCTGCCGGTCCACGGACAGTCTGAGGCGAAGAACGCGCTGGTAGCGAAATCTCCGAACAGTTCGGCTTCGGTGGCCTTAAATTTCTTGCTCGGGCCGATGGAGCGAGCCGGGTGCAGGATGGCCGCACATTGAGCGCCGTTGAAGGTCTGCGACGATCCGATGGCATTTCCGTTCTGAACTCCGACGATGTAGAAAGAGGCAAACGAGCAGCCCAGTTTGTGAATGCCCTTCGCCTCGCAGGTTCCGGCGAAGTTGAAGATGCTGAAATCGATGATGCCATCGTGGTTCAGATCCACTTGTACGGGCGGGCCGTTCACTGTGATGGGGATGTTAGCGGGTGTGTAGACGATTTTGGCCTCAGCGGGGTGGGCCAGCGCGAACAAACTCTCGCCCGCCGCGGTGGCGGCGGTAGCATAACCGAGCAGGCCTTTGTCGAGGCTGGAAGAAAGTGGGACGACAGGACGAGTGGGTGTGGGCGAGAGATCTTTCGTCGAGGTCATGGGATTCTCCTTCGATCGTGTGGACAACCAATGGACGAAGCGCAGAGCCCAGGGAAGGACGGGGGAAATGTACTCGCGAATCGGGTCGCGGTCAAGATGAACGATTCTGCAACTTGTGAGAGATCGTGTTATGTTCAGAATTCTTGTTTCATTCCGATTGCAGAGCGATGAAAACATGATTCGATCGTTTAAGGGCGTCAGGCCGACCATTCCAGAAAGCTGCTACGTCGATGAATCGGCGCAGATTATTGGGGATGTAGTGCTGGGAGAACATGCGTCGGTGTGGATGAATGCGGTGATTCGCGGGGATGTTTATGCCATTCGTGTGGGGGCGCATTCGAACGTACAGGATTGCAGTGTGCTGCACGGCATGAAAGGAACGTACGGAGTGACGGTCGGCGAATACGTGACGGTGGGGCATTCGGTGACCCTGCATGGATGCGTGGTCGAAGACCGGTGCCTGATCGGCATGGGGTCGGTGATTTTGAACGGGGCGAAGATTGGAGCGGGATCGATTATTGCCGCCGGGACGTTGATTCCCGAGCGCACCGTCGTGGAACCTGGGTCGTTGTGGATGGGGTCTCCGGGGAAGTTGAAGCGCAAGCTGGATGAGAAGGACCAGGAAGTAATCATGCGGTACGCGCGGAATTATTTGGGATACACCGAGGAGTATTTGCGGGAGAGATAGCTTTCAGCCGTCAGCTTTCAGCACGTTCGGTGCGTGAGGCTGAAAGGTGACGGCTGAAAGCTGAAAGCTGGTTTTTGCATGATCAAGGCTGTGCGAGGGACGCGTGATTTGCTGCCGCCGGATACGGCGCTGTGGAATTTTGTCGAAGCGACGGCGCGCGAGGTGTTTCAGGCGTACAACTTTCAGGAAATCCGCACGCCGATTTTTGAGGCGACGGAATTGTTTGCGCGCGGCGTGGGGGAAGAGACGGACATTGTTTCGAAGGAGATGTTCACGTGGGAGGACCGTGGCCGGGCGGAGAGTGATAAAGGGCAGTCGCTGACGTTGCGCCCCGAAGCCACCGCTGGGATCGTTCGCGCCTATATCGAGCACAATCTGCAACAGCGCGGGCTGAACAAGCTCTTTATGATTGGGCCCATGTTCCGGCGCGAACGGCCGCAGAAGGGAAGATACCGGCAGTTTTATCAGATTGATGCCGAGGTGATTGGGCCGCAGGGTTCGGGCAGCGATTCTCCGGTGCGCGATGCCGAGTTGCTGGAGATGCTGGCGACTCTGCTGGACCGGCTTGGGATCAAAGATTGGAATCTGGAATTGAATTCGGTCGGGTGCACGGACGATCGGGCGCGCTTCAACGAAGCGTTGCGCAAGGCGCTGGAGCCGGTGGTGGGGCAGATGTGCGTGGATTGCCAGCGGCGGGCGGTAACCAATCCGCTGCGGGTGTTCGACTGCAAGGTGGCGGCCGATCAGCCGATCATCGAGCAACTGCCGAGGATCAGCCAGTTTCTGGATGAAGAATGCCGCAAACACTTTGATGCGGTGCAGGAAATTTTGCGGGCGGTGGGAGTGAGGTTCCAGATCAACGACCGACTGGTGCGCGGGCTGGATTACTACACGCGCACGGCGTTCGAGTTCACGCACGGAGCGCTGGGGGCGCAGAATGCGATTCTGGGCGGCGGGCGGTATGACGGATTGAGCGAGGCGCTGGGCGGGCCGGCGGCTCCCGGAATTGGGTTTGCCATTGGCGAGGACAGGCTGGTGATGTCGCTCGAAGAATCGCGGCCGAGCGAAAGCGTGGTTAGAAAACCTGACGTTTATGTGGCGGCGCTGGGCGCGGACTTGAATGCGGAAACGGCCAAGCTGGCCAGCGAACTGCGGCACGAGAATCTGGCGGTTGAGTTGGGCGATGGGAGTTTTCGGCTGAAGAAATCGTTTGAGGCGGCGACGAAGGCAGGCGCGAAATACATTCTGATTGTGGGCGAGAATGAAGTGAAGGCGGGAGCGTTCGCGTTGAAGAACCTGGAGACGGGGGAACAGGTGTCGGTGGCGAGAGGGGAGCTGGCGGGGAGGATTCGGGGGTAGCGGTTTCAGCGAAAAACAGGTTCCTCGCCCGAGCTTCGCTCGCACTCGGAATGACATCGATTAGTAGGGTACTGAGCGGCGCGGCTGAAGCCGCGCCCTTTCAAAGCGCGTCGGTTCGAATCGGAAGCGCTTTCGAGTCGCCCCACTAGTTAATCGAAGCGGCGGAGTCGAGATCGATCTGCTTCCATTCGCCTTTGATGATGCCGGCGCGAATCTGCGCGGCGGACTTTCCCTTCTTATTCTGCTGGTACGAGTAATAAAGCTCCTTCAGGCAGGTGGAGCAGCGCGCGCCGTGCGTGTTTTCGTAGCAGCTGTGCAGGCTGTTGTGTCCCATGCGATCGCAATAGCAGTAGCAGGGCTGCTGGTGGATCACGTTGGGAATTTTGGCGGCGAGTTCGTAGGCGTGAGTTTGATAAGGATGTTGAGCGTCGGCGCCCCAGAGGTCGGCTTTGCTCAGGATGGGCGGCAGCTTGGTGCCGGCTGGAGGCGGCCCGGCGTTGTAGGCGGGAATGCCGCCTTCGTCTTCCTGGGAGGCCCATTGGGCGGAGACGGTCATGGAGAGAACGAATAAAAAAGCGAGAGTAAGGGCGCGGTGAAAGTATTTGTGCTTGAGTAGGCTGGTCATGAAATCTCCTGCGCGTTTATTTTAGACGAGAGTGCGGGGGAATGGTAAGGGACGGGGCTGTTAAAGGAACTCCTTTAGAGCTGAACGGGTGCGACCAGCGGGGTCGGGATCCTTCGACTGCGGTTTTGCTCCGGCGAGCCGGAGCAAAATCCTCGCTCAGGATGACAAGATCCCCTTGGGTGATCACATCGGGCCTCGGTCCGCGGATTACGATTTAGTAAGGGCGCGGTCGGCGTGGAGTTGTTGCAGGGCCCAGATGTTGACTTCGCCGCGCTGGAGGGCGGCGATGCCTTCGGCGGCGGCGCGCGCCGCGGAGAGCGTTGTAATGGTCGGGATGCGCGCGGTGACGGCGGCGCGGCGGATGGCCTTTTCGTCGAACCAGGGCTCGATCCCGGTGGGTGTGTTCACGATGAGCTGAATGCGCTGGCCCTTGATGAGATCGACCACGTTGGGGCGGCCCTCTTTCACTTTGTAGACGCGCTCGACTTTCATGCCCGAAGCCTCGATCACGTCGGCGGTGCCGGAGGTTGCGACCAACTTGAATCCCATGTCGACGAACTTGCGGGCTACGTCGACGACGTAGCGCTTGTCGTGGTCGGTGACGCTGAGAAAGACGGTTCCTTGCGTCGGCAGCTTTTGTCCCGCGGCGAGCTGGGCTTTGGCAAAAGCTTCGCCGAAAGTTTCGCCCACGCCCATGACTTCTCCGGTAGATTTCATTTCCGGGCCGAGGACGGTATCGACGCCGGGGAATTTGTTCCAGGGGAAGACGGGCGATTTTACGTAGTAGTGACTGCCGGTATCGAGATCGGCGCGACGAGCGATATTGTCGGGAAGGAATTCGCGCAGCTTGCGTCCGGTCATTAATCGGGCGGCGATTTTGGCGAGAGGAACGCCGGTCGCTTTCGAGACGTAGGGAACTGTGCGGGAAGCGCGGGGATTCACTTCGAGAACGTAAACTTTCGAGCCTTCGGAGCCGTTGCCCGAACTGCCGCCGCCGCGCGGGATGGCGAACTGAATGTTCATGAGGCCGATGACTTTTAATGTGCGGGCGAGCTTGAAGGTGTAGTCCCTCATGCGTTCGAGCAGCGGCTGGGGAATATCGACGGCGGGCAGAACGCAGGAGGAATCGCCGGAGTGAATGCCGGCTTCTTCGATGTGCTGCATGATTCCGCCGATGACGACGTCTTCGCCGTCGGAGAGCGCGTCGACATCGAGTTCGATGGCGTCTTCAAGGAAGTGGTCGATGAGCACGGGACGGTCGTGCGAGTATTCGACTGCTTCTTTCATGTAACGGATGACGGATTCCTCGTCGTAGGCGATGACCATGGCGCGGCCGCCGAGAACGTAAGAGGGGCGGACGACTACGGGATAGCCGACACGCTTGGCGCCTTCGATGGCTTCATCGAGCGAGGTGGCCATAACGCCGGCGGCCTGGGGAATTTGCAGTTCTTCGAGGAGCTTGTTGAAGTGCTTGCGGTCTTCGGCTAGGTCGATGGACTCGGGCGAAGTGCCGATGATTTTCAGCCCGGCTTGCTTCAGCGGCAGGGCCAGATTCAGGGGGGTCTGGCCGCCGAATTGCACGATCACGCCGCAGTCCGCGCCCTTCGAAGTTTCATGCTGATACACGGCCCAGACGTCTTCGAAGGTAAGCGGCTCGAAGTAGAGGCGGTCGCTGGTGTCGTAGTCGGTGGAGACGGTTTCAGGATTGCAGTTAATCATGATCGTCTCGTATCCGTCTTCATGCAGCGCGAATGAGGCGTGGCAGCAGCAGTAATCGAACTCGATGCCCTGGCCGATGCGGTTGGGGCCGCTGCCGAGAATGATGATTTTCTTTTTGTCGGTCGGCGTGGCTTCGTCTTCGTCTTCGTAGGTCGAGTAAAGATACGGCGTGAAGCTTTCGAATTCGGCAGCGCAGGTATCGACTCGCTTATAGACGGGCAGGACGCCATGTTTCTTGCGGAGATGACGGATTTTTTCCTGGCCTTCCAGACGCCAGACGCCGGCCAGGCGGCCATCGGAAAATCCCATGCGTTTGGATTCCCGCAAGACTTCGGAGGGGATGGATTCGATGGGATGCTTTTCCAGTTCCAGCTGCATGTCGTTAATTTCTTTGAGCTGGTAAAGGAACCAGGGGTCCATGGAAGTCATGCTGGCGACTTGCTTGACGGTGTGCCCCTGGCGGAGGGCGTATTGCACGTACGCCAAGCGCTCGGGGTGCGGCGTGACGAGGCGTTGCGTAAGAATTTTTGGTTCGATCTTGGCCGCGCCCACGCGCTTGCCGGTATCGAGTGAGCGGATGCCTTTCATCAGCGCTTCTTTAAATGTCCGGCC
>DATLKM010000348.1:0-8611 GCA_035538435.1 Binatia bacterium | reverse complement strand
AAACCGCGCAGCTTTCCGCCTCGGACGGTCAGGCGAACGATCTGTTCGGTTACTCGGTTTCCATCAGCGGAAATACTGCCGTTGTAGGCGCTACGCAGTTTGGCGCGATTGGCACCGCCGGGCCAGGCAAGGCCTATGTCTTCGTGGAGCCCAACGGGGGATGGAAGACCATGACACAGACGGCGGAGCTGACTGTCTCTGACGGAGCCGATTTCGACGAAACCGGCCTGTCGGTTTCCATCGAAGGCGATACGATTCTGGTCGGCAGCCCGATCCACAACCGGCCGTTGGGGGCGGCCTTCATTTACGAAAAACCGTCGTCCGGATGGACAAACATGACGGAGAGCGCCACGCTCACACCGGGCGACGGACTGACAGGCGGAAACTTCGCGAGTTCAGTCGCCATCAGCGGAAGCATCGCCGTTGCCGGCACTCCTTATCGCGGATACACCCCGTTCGGCGGTGAGGGTGGGATCTACGTCTTCCAAGAACCGAGTGGCGGATGGCAAAACGCCGCGAGCAACACTGTTCTTACGGGCGCCGACGCGCGCTCTGACGATTCACTTGGCACCTCGGTGGCACTGCGCGGCAGAACCGTAATTGGCGGCGCGCCTTATGCCGCTTTTCCCGGCAGCGGGTACGTATTTGGATTGCCCTAGCGGTGGACGATTGCTTCGAACAGGTTAACCAGGATTTCCGGCAGCGAGGAATACACCATGCTGAGTGCAAACAACAACCGTCGAACTTCTTTGGGCGGCAAGTCTCCCGCAGTTCTTTCTGAAGGGCTTTGCCAGCGCCTGCACTCGTATGCCCTGGCGGCAGGCGCTGCTGGGGTTAGCGTTCTTGCCTGTGCACCGGCAGCCACAGCGTCTCCCGTTTGCAAGAGCCTTTCCGACGAGTTAGTTCACACCAACTACCTGCCGCTTTATTTAGGCGGCGCAACGGTGCCAGTTTTCAACGTAGCGCAGGCGACCAATACGACGTTCGTTTCGTTTTCGACCACCGGCCTTGGCGTGCTGTTCTGGTGGAACCGGGCTTTCTTCACTCCCAACAGTGCCGGCGCCAAGATTGCGCTGGCTGACAACCTGCCCGCCGATCTCGCTTCCGGAGCCGAGATCGGGCCCGGGGGAAATTTCGGCAAAGGCGGGTCCTACGGCCTGCTTTTTACCTATGGAAAAGGCCGTTTCGGATCCGGACACGGCGGCGGCACCATGCAGAAACACCGTGGCAACCTGAGTCTTACGCAGGAAAGCCTGGTCGGCTTTCGATTCACGCAATCGGGCCAGGTCCACTACGGCTGGGCGCGGATGAATGTCAGTTTCCAGAACGGCCACTATCCAAAAGGAAAGCACACGGTAGTTCACATTCTCGGATATGGCTATGAGACTGCGCCGAATACAGGAATTGCTGCTGGAAGTTGCGGCAGCGAGGAACAGGCTTCGGGTGGGCCGAAAACATCTTCGAGCGATGCGAGCGAGAGAACGCTTGGGCGGCTGGCGTTGGGCAGTGACGGAATGGCGCGGCTTAGAGAACCCATGTTCTGAAAATACCCGCAGCTCCCTTTACGGTTTTGATTTTGATGCGAGGAGTTTTTTCATGAGATCCTGGCTGGCGGTCATCTTACTTTTTTCCGGCATGTGCCTGGCGCAGTCGATCCCGGCTCCCGGGGGGCCAGCGCCGCGTAGGCAGCTCGACACACTACCGTCTCCCTCCCTTCCGTTTTCCCCCGGCAACTGGTCGCAATTGACCAAGCTGATCTCGGGTGGGCCGCTTTCTTCTTTCTACTTCGGCTATTCGGTCGCTATTGCGGGCGATACGGTCGTAGTCGGCACGCAGCCGAGCATTACGAACAGCACGGTGGCATATGTCTTTCTGAAAAATGCCCAGGGTTGGCAAAGTTCATTGCCGGTGGGGTCTCTCAAAATTCCAATAGAGAACGCGTTCTTCGAGTCGGTCGCAATCGACGGCGACACTGTGGTGGTCGGGGTTCCTTACGAATATTTCAGCAGTTCAGGCGCCGTCTTTGTCTATGTGAAGCCGGCCGGGGGATGGACCGATAATCTCGCGCCCACGGCGGTGTTGACTTCGACCGAGGGCGAAGACTCTTACTTCGGGCAATCGGTAGCGATCAGCGGCAACACGATCGTAGTTGGGGATGGCGGATACAGCGCGACTCTTCTGGGTGCAGCGTATGTCTACGTGAAGCCGGCGGGCGGATGGCGCGATACGACTGAAACTGCCAAGCTGACGACCACCGATGGCGCGGCGGGGGATGGGCTGGGGACGAGCGTCTCCATCAGCGGCGCGACGATCGCGGTGGGAGCTCCGCAGGACGGGTTCCAGAACGGCAAAGCCTATGTCTACGTAGAGCCGGCGGGAGGCTGGACCAGCACTACGCAAACCGCGGAATTGACCACGAATGGGACATATCCCGGAGCAGGCACTTCTATCGCGACCACTGGAAACGTGGTTTTGACTGGAGCACCGGACAACGGCGGCGGAGGATATATTTTTGTCGAGCCTGCCTCGGGCTGGAGGAACATGAGGGAAACCGCCATACTGACGCCGGGGGATGGTCAGCAATTCTATTTCGGCGCTCGTGTCGGTTTAAGCGGGAACATTGCCGTCTTGGGAGCTTCGGAGCGGGGTAGCAGGCGCAACTACGGTGCCGGTGCAGTCTACGTGTTTGAAGAGCCCGCGAGCGGATGGCAGAACATGTCCAGCACCACGGTGCTCACCGGTTCCGATGCCCGCTATTATTCCGCCCTCGGCAGTTCCGTGGCGATAGACGGCAAAGTGATCGTGACCGGCGCGCAACCTTTCTTTTCCCAGGGCGCGGCTTACATTTTTGGACTGCCGTAGCGCCGTTAGTCGAAGGAATTCTTCAGGCGGCAGACTCAATATCCAGTGAGGGCATTATGCAGAGGCCAGATTCCAGCTTTCCCGAACGGACCTTTCCGCGGGCCAAGACTCCGGTGCGACTTCCGGAGTTCCTGAGTCAAAGATTGAACGCCTATACGGCAACGGCGGCGGCCGCCGGAGTCGGCGTTCTGGCCTGCGCGATGCCCGCCGAGGCCGCTCCGGTGTGCAAGAGTCTTTCCGTTGAACTGCGCTTTACGAATACCTACCCGCTCAATCCGGCGGGGCAGGGTGCTGCTCCGTTCAACATTGCGCAGACACGCATGTCGTACTCCCCGATCACCACCGGCCACAGCACTTTTCTGTGGTTGAATCGCGGCTTCCTCGTTCCCAATACAGCCGGAGCCAAGGCCCTGCTGGGACCTGATGATTTCCCGGCCGATGTAGCCTTCGGCGCCGAAATTGGGCCCAGCGGCAAGTTCGGGAAAGGCGCGTCGTACGGCCTGCTGTTCACCTACGGCTTCGGAAATTTGTCGCGGGTCGGCGGCGGCACCAAGCTCAAGCATCGGGGAAATCTTGACCTGACACAGGAAAATTACCTGGGATATCAATTTTCCGAATCCGGGCAAGTGCACTACGGATGGGCGCGCCTGACCGTGACTTACGAAAACCCACCCGATTCGAACACCGTAATCCACATCCAGGGATACGGGTACGAATCGAGTCCCAAGACGGCAATCGCGGCGGGAAACTGCGGCACGGGGGAGAAAGCTAACACCGTCGCACCGGCCTCCGACACGAACCCGCAAAAGCAATCGCTGGGAGAGTTGGCTTTGGGAGCGACCGGGCGGCGCTGAGGCCGGGATGAGAGCTACTGCCTGATCCTCGGGTTCGCCACCGAGTACAGCACATCGGTCAGGAAATTCACCGCTACATAGGTCAGCCCGATGGCGAGGATGCAGCCCTGCACCAGATAGTAGTCGCGGTTGGAAATTGCCTGAATCGTCAACCGTCCAATGCCCGGCCAGGAAAAAATCGTCTCGGTGACGATGGCTCCGGCAAGGAGCGCGCCGAATTGCAATCCGAGAACGGTGAGCACGGGAATCATCGCGTTGCGCAGAGCGTGGCGATAGACAACCGCGCGCTCGCTGAGCCCTTTAGCGCGAGCGGTGCGGATGTAGTCCTGGCTCAATTCTTCGAGCATCGAGGTGCGCACCATGCGGGTGAGAATGGCCGCCAGCGCGCCGCCCATGGTGATCGCCGGCAAAACTAGGTTTGCCACGCTGCCCGCGCCCGAAACCGGCAGCCATCCCAGTTTGATGGCGAACAATAAGATGAGAATCGGGCCCAGGGCGAAATTGGGGAACGACAGGCCGAACAGGCTGACAATCGAAAGCAGCCGGTCATCCCAGCGATTGCGCCGCTGCGCCGAGCGCACTCCGGCCGGCACTGCAAGAATCACCGCTACGAAGAGCGAGGCCAGGGTAAGTTGCAGCGTGTAAGGGTATCGCTGCCCCAGCAGACGCGTGACGCTCTGGTTGTAGCGAAACGACGGGCCGAGGTCGCCGTGCAGCACTCCGCGCCAATAATGAAGATATTGCTCGCCAAGCGGGGCATCCAGTCCATAGAGATGACGAGTGGCCTCGATATCGGCGGGCGGCGCGCCTTCGCCCAGCATCTGCTGAATGGGATCGCCCGGGACAAGGTGAATGAGCAGAAAAACCAGCGAGACAACCAGCCAGATTACCGGCAGAGTGTAGAGCACGCGTTGGAAGAGAGTTCTCAGTTCTCGGTTCTCGGTTCTCAGTTCTCGGTTCTCGGTTCTCAGTTGTCGGTTGTCGGTTGTCGGTTGCCGGTCGTCGGTTCACATTCCTTCGTCGGCGTTTCAATTTGCGGCGTGTTTGGCGGACTCGGCTTTCGCTTCTGTATTTTCTGATTTTTCGATCTTCACGCGGGCGATGCGGTGGCCTTCCATTTCTTCCACGGTGTAGCGGTAGCCTTCGAATTCGAACGACTCGCCGAGAAACGGGATGCGCTGCAACCGGGCCATCACAAAACCGGCAAGAGTTTCAAATCCGGCGTCGCGCGGCAAAAGCAGGCCGTACTGCGTTTCCAGATCGCGGATGTTTACCGAACCTTCCAGCAGCAGGGTCGATTCAGCGGCCAGTTGGGGCTCGGGCGCGGCGATATCGAATTCGTCTTCAATGTCTCCGACCAGCTGTTCCAGGATATCTTCAACGGTGATGACCCCGGCGGTGGATCCGAACTCATCCACCACCACGGCAAGGTGGCGCCGGCGCTCTTTGAACTCCTCAAGCAGTTCCGAAAGCACTTTGGTTTCGGGAACCACGAGAACATCGTGCATGACCTGGCCAATCTGCATGCGCGCGATACGCTGCGCAATCGGCTGACCCAGATTGACCAGCCTCAACCGCACCCAGCGCACCAGTTCCTTGTAATACAGGACGCCGACAATGTGCTCGGGGCCGCTTTGCGGATCGTAAACCGGAATGCGCGAATGCTGGCCTTCGACCACGCGATTCAACGCGTCTTCCAGGATGAGATCCGAGGGCAAGGAAAAAATATCCGGGCGCGCCACCATCACCTCGCGCACCGTAATGTTGTCGAGTTCGATGGCGTTGTGAATCATCTCTTCCTGCGATTGGGGAATCTGGCCCACCTGGCGGCTTGCGGTGACGATCAGCTTGAGTTCATCGGGCGAGTGGACGGCCCCGCCGCGACGGGCGTCGCGCGCTCCAAAAAGCCGCAGTACCAGCCCGCCCGATCTCTGCATGAAGAACAAGATGGGGCGGGTGAGCGTAAGAAACGCTTCCATGGGAGCGGCCACGGCCAGGGCAATCTGCTCCGCCCGCTGGAGCGCCAAGGTTTTCGGGACCAGTTCGCCGAGCAGAACGTGCAGGTAGGTAATGAGGCTGAAAGCGATGGCAATCGCGATGCCATGGGCGTAAACGGCGGCGTGGGGGACTCTCTGCACAAAGTGCAGCGAGCCGACCAGGCTGGCGACCATGGGCTCGCCGATCCAGCCGAGGGTAAGGCTGACCATGGTGATGCCGAGTTGCACGCCGTTGACGACCTGATCGAGGTGCTGGTGCAGGCGTTGGACAACGCGAGCGCCGACGCGGCCGGATTCGATGAGCTGTTGAATGCGGGTATCGCGCACACTGACCAGGGAAAACTCGGCGGCGGCGAAGAAGGCATTGGCGGCCACCAGGAGAAGAATCAGCAGCACCCGGAGCAGCACAAAGGCGACCATGGATGCGGTAATTTTAACATTCAAAAGGGACTTGGCATGCGCGGCTGCGCCCGGTGCGCTCTGTTGCCGCCGGTCGGTTAGAATTGAATGACACTCCAACCAGCCGACCTTCAAGAGAACAAAAAAGGCTTTGATCGGCTAACCATTCCCGCGGCGCTCTGGTCTAAGAGTTCGAAAGGCTCATCGGGTGGTCGCAAAGTTCGCGTTGGCGTGATATCTCAATTCGATTCATGGAACTAAATCCGCATTGCCTGCGTACCGAAAAGTGACCGGCAGGATCGAAGAATCCCCCTAAAAGCAGGAGGTTGTTGTGAACGGAAACGGCAATCATAAGAAGAAGCGGCGCAGACTTTTCATTTTCGGCGGCATTGGCCTGGGAATTGTCCTGCTCATCGCGATCGGCGTATTCGCCGCCACCCGCGGCGGCACCAAGATTGATCCCTCGAAGCTGGCCAAAGTCGAGCGCGGCGATCTGGCCAAGAGTGTGGTCGCGACCGGCAAAGTCACGCCGATCACCAAGGTTGAAGTGAAGTCGAAGGCCAGCGGCATCGTCAAAAAGTTGCTGGTGGATTACGGCGATCGGGTGAAGCAGGGCCAGTTGCTGTGCCAGCTCGACAAAGTAGAAATAGAAGCGCAGGTGGCGCAGTCGCGCGCCGCCCTGGAAGCGGCGCAGGCCAGCCTGGCCAGCTCCCAGGCCGATTTTGAGCGCGCCAAAGTAGACGCCGAGGGCCCGGACGTGCCGCTGTTGAAGCGCGCCTATGACCGCGCGGTTGGAATGGCCAAGGATGGCGTGGTTTCCGCCTCCAACCTGGACGACGCCGAAAAGAACTATGAAATGGCGCTGAACAAGCAAAACGTGTCCAAGGCGCAGGTCACAGTCCTGAAGGCGAAGATCGCGCAGTCGAAGGCGCAGGTAGCCCAGGATGAAGCTAATCTGAAGCAATTGGACGAACAGCTCAGCTATACCGACATCGTTTCTCCCATCGATGGAATTGTGCTCTCGCGCGACGTGGAGATGGGCGATGCCGTCAGCTCGATTCTGGTGCTGGGTTCCTCCGCTACGCTGGTCATGACGCTGGGCGATACCAGCGAAGTTTATGTGAAAGGCAAAGTGGACGAGAGCGATATCGGCAAAGTGTATCTGGGCCAGCCGGCACGGATTAAAGTCGAATCTTTTAAGGACAAGACGTTCAACGGCAAGGTGACAAAGATCTCCCCCATGGGCGTGGAAAAAGATAACGTCACTACCTTTGAAGTGCGGGTTTCCATTCAGAACCCGGGCGGCGAGTTGAAGGCCGAAATGACCGCCAACGCAGAAATTATCCTGGAAGAACACAAGGGCGTCCTCCAGATTCCCGAAGGCGCGATCATCTACGACAAAGACAAGAAGGCGTCGGTAGAGATTCCGAATCCAAAAGCGAAAGACGGCAAGCAGAAAGAAGCCGTCAACATTGGAATTTCCAACGGCGCGAAGACCGAGGTGCTCAGCGGGCTGAAGGAAGGCGATCAGGTGGTGCTGCAATAGGGCGGTCTTCGGTTGTCGGTCTTCGGTTGTCGGTCTTCGGTTGCTGGTCCTTCGATCTGGGTGACTTACCCCTTATTAACGCATTGGAGCCAAATCATGAGAAACAGAATGCGCCGGACGATTCTCCCCATCACTTTCGTCGTTCTGATTTCCACCTTCGCGCTTGCTCACCCTCCGCAAGGGACTTTCGACAAGACATTTCAGGTTAACGGCGCGGTCGATCTCGAAGTGCTCAGCCGCTCCGGCGACATCACGGTGAAAACCGGCGCGGCCGGGACGGTGTCGATTCGCGGCAAGATTTATGTTGGCGACCACTGGCTGGTGGGCAATCGCCACGATGAAGTCACGGCGATCGAGCAGAACCCTCCGGTGCGCCAGGACGGCAACAGCATTCATATCGATTACGTGAATGCTCACGACATTTCCGTCGATTACGAAATCACCGTGCCCGAAGACACGACCGTCCGCACGCACAGCGGATCGGGCGATCAAACCATTGAAGGCACGCGCGGCAATGTAGATTTGCAGAGCGGGTCGGGCGACATGCGGCTGGCTCGGCTTACCGGCGAGATTCACCTGCAAACCGGCTCGGGCGATGTGCGGGCGCACGAGATTTCCGGGGCCGTTCGGGGAAACACGGGCAGCGGCGACATTGAACTCGATGAAAAGAGCCAGGGCGATATCGATTTACACACCGGCTCCGGCAACATTGAGACGCGCGGTGCGGAAGGCGCTTTCCGGGCCGAAACCGGGAGCGGCGATGTGACCGCCGAAGGCACGCCTGCCGCCGAATGGGAAATTCGAACGGGTTCGGGGAACGTGCACATTCACTTTCCTCCGAACGCCGCGTTCGACGCCAAAATTTCCACCAGCTCCGGCTCGCTCGATGTGGACGCTCCCATCACCATGACGGTGCAGGGGCGGGTAAACGAGACCCGCAAGCAAATCGAAGG
>DATLKM010000347.1:0-14060 GCA_035538435.1 Binatia bacterium | reverse complement strand
GAGACGCACGTTCGCGCATTCCCTTTAACCCGAAGCGCCCTTCCTTCCCCTGATCTATCATGGCGGAGTCAATACCTGCACCGTTATCCGCCACACGCTGCGTGAGGTTGTGGACGAGGCACACCGGTAGCACACCTCGTTTGGATGTAGCACGCTTGCATCATCGCTACGTTACTGTGACGCAGGATTCTCTGAATCACTGAATCATCCACGCCCAAGCGGTTAAGGTTTGTCGCGAGACCGCGGCGGAAAGCGTGCCAGCCTCGCGAGTCGGGAAGTCGACACTTGTAGAGCAAGCGTCAGGAGAAAGTACACGGTTGACAGATTAAATCCGCAGCCTGGCGTTGACACGCCGAACTGAGCTGGCTTTTGTTTTCTGCGTCCGCTACAAAACGGGCGACTCGTAATGCGGGTTGCTCAGAATACAAGTTTAAGCGCCAGCTGGATCGAACGCGGGCCGCCTATCTGGTACAGCGGATTCAGGCCGCCGTTCGCGCCACCAGATCCGAGACTGCTTGCCAGGGTTGCGGTTGAATGCCCGAATAAGGCATCTGTGATGTTGTTGTCAGGAGGGGCGAAGTTGGGGTTGTTAAAAATGTTGAAGAACTCGCCGCGAAAGCGGACCTTTAGCCTTTCCGTGCAGTCAAATTGCCGCTGGAAGCCCACATCTGCTTGCGTCGCGCCGAACCCGCGCAGCACGTTACGTCCGAAATCTCCCTGTTGCCCGGCTGGGGCAGGGGTAAAGGCCGCGCCATTAAAAATCTTGCCGCCCGCATATTGCGAACCGTAAAGCACGAGCGGAACTCCGGGGATCACGTCCGGGCGCGCTGCCAGGGCGATTCCAGAGGCGAACGAAATTCCGCCGACGATGTCATCCGGCGGTGCTGACCGCGCAATGATAAAGCTGTCCACCGACCAGCCGCCGAGAGCTGCCTTCGCAACGTTGTTCCTTGCGGGCGAGGGCAGTCTATAAGTCACTCCGCCGCTGAACGCGTGGCGGATATCAAAATCCGAATTGCCGCGATCGAGATTCGGATTCGCGACGGAACTCGGAGTATTCAGGTAGTTCGCATAAGCGTCAGTCGAGGCAATGTCGATCGAGTGAGAGAAAGTATATGACGCCAGCGCCTGCAACCCCTGCGACAGGTTTCTTTGAAATTTGATCTGCAACGCGTTGTAATCCGACGTGGCCGAGTTATCAGTCACGTTGACAAAACCGAAGTTCGCATTGGGACTAATCAAATCCGTGACCCGAAGCAAGTCGCGGCCAACCGCTCCGATGTAAGCGAAAGACAAACTTTGCCGGTTCCCCAGCGACTGCTCGATGGCAGCATTCCACTGGTAGGTCCGCGGAAGCTTCAGATCAGGAACGGCGACAATAATGTCGGAGACCGGCGGATTGATTGTAGGTGTGGGCCGAGCGGCGTTCTGCGGGCTGAGCGGAAAGGGTGCTAGCGAAAACGAGTTCACGGTAAAGAAAGGGAAGTAGCTTGACGATCCTCCCAGCGAACCGGAGCCGAGATCGTAGAATATACCGAATCCGCCCCGAAGCACGGAACTCCAGTTGGGACCGTCCGTCAATCGGTAGGTAAAGCCCACTCTTGGCGCCACATTTCCATAGGTTGTCTTGTACAACGGCGTGCCCCGAGGAGCTAAGGCAATGGTTGGAGGTTCATTCAACCCCGTTACCGTGAAAGGCTGGTTGGCCAGGTTCTTGCCTCTTAGCGGCGGGTTAAGGTCCCACCGTATGCCGTACGTCAACTCAAATCGAGGTGCGGCTTTCCATGTGTCCTGCGCATAAAGTGAAAGGTTTTGGACCAACAGGGCGCTACCCTGAACAGCTTGTGTTTGGGCAAACACGGCCGTACCTGATAGAACTCCTCCGGGAGACGACGTCAGTCCGGTGAACTCCGCAAACTGAGCGTAATTATCCGGGCTGGTGAAAGGCGATAGCCAGCGATAGTCCACGCCAAACCTTAGCTGGTGGCTGCCTTTGGAAAGGGAAAAATTGTCAACGAGGTTGACTTGACGTTGCTCGTCGATTCCGTATTTCCCGTTCCCCAGTTCTCCGCTCCCCAGTATGAGAAATTCGAAGAAACTATCGCGGGAAGAAAACCCAGCCGGATACAACGCAGACTCTGGCAGCGGCACCGCTCCGCCGAAATTGTCGAGGCTGAAGCTTGTACCCACTCTGTCATTGCTGTAGTTTGCACGCACTTCGTTGCTCATGCGGGGAGAGATGAGTTCCGTCAGGCCGACCGTTGCGGTTTGCACACTCGACGACTCCGACTCCCTCGTGCTGAGATCCGGAAAAGCCGAGATTGGAGCCCGCTGCGACAGACTCGAAGGAGAGTAATCCCAGCGGCCAAACAGAGTGAGCTTCGAATTGAGCACGTGGTCCAGTCGCAGGCTGTAAGCGTCTAGGCTCGACGGGTTCGAGTAACTGCCATTGAACTGTGCCAAACCTGAACCGATTTCGGCTCCATTCGCAATCGGATACGCATTCAAATAAGGAACGATCGAAGCTGGGGCCTGTTGTCGCGACGAGGCGTCGGGGACAACCGTCTCCAGTGTCGATGGCTGCCGCAATCGCAGTCCTTCATAAGAGAAAAAGAAAAACGTCTTGTCCTTGAGAATGGGTCCGCCAAAGACGCCGCCAAAATCATTCTGACGCTCCTCTGCCTTCGGAAGCGGCGGATTGTTCGTGTATCCGTTGAACCAGTCGCCGGCATCGAGCACGTCATTGCGAAAATATTCGAACAAAGTTCCGCGAAAACCATTTGTTCCGGAACGCGTGACGATCGAAATCTGCCCACCCGGAGTGCGCCCGAATTCGGGAGCAAACCCCGAAGTTTGCACCCGGAATTCTTGCATGGCGTCCACCGAGACGAGACTGTTGGTTCCCCCGGAGGCGCTGAGGGCGGGCAGCGCTCCGCTCCCGCTCTGCACCAGCGCCTGGTACCCAGTCACGCCGAAATTGCCGCTGACGCCATCCACCGTAAAATAGTTTGCGTCTGCACGCTGGCCATTCACGCTGAACTGCCCCTGGTCGTCAAATGCAGTTGGCGTTACGACCACGCCGGGCGTGAGCAGAATTAACGTCTGGAATGTTCTGCCATTGAGCGGAAGATCTTCAACAAACGTCCGATCCACAACGGTGCTCACCGTTGCCGATTCGGTATTGACGAGGGGCGCGCCACCTTCCACGCGGATGCTCTCCGATGTCGGGCCGACCGTCATTTGGAAGTCCATCGTCAAAGCATCTTGTACGTGCAGGATCACCTCGGGCCGGATTAGCGTTTTGAAGCCGGTTTCTCCCACTTCGATCCGATAGGCGCCCGGAACGAGATTCGGCAGGTAGTACTCGCCCGCAGAATTCGTCCGTGCCTCAGTGCGGACGTTCATGCTGGAATTGATCGCGGCGACCGTCGCGCCGATGATTCGAGCTTTGGAAGGATCGGTTACGCTGCCGCTGAGCGAGGCGTTTGTCGATTGCGCACAGAGCGCTCCTGCAAAAAAAACCGGAAAGACCACAGCCGCCAATGATCGGAGCATGCGTATCCTCAGGACTTTGCAGCAAGAGTCTGCATGATGCTGACGGAAGGGGTCTATTGTACTTTAGTATGAGTTTCCGCGCGGCCTGGCCAGGCAGTCAGGCTTGATCACACATCCCAATGCCAACCCGGTTCTCAGCGGCCGTAATGCGATAAGATGTGGGGCTCTGGGAAGCGCGCAGAGGGTAAGTGCAACATCCTGTCACGCTGACGGCTAAGCTGTCTTTGATCGTGCTGATGTGGTGTGCCTGTACCTTCGCGCTCGACCCCTCTCTCGACATCAGCCAGTACGCGCACACAGCTTGGAAAATTCGCGACGGGTTTGCCAAAGGCCCAGCTACCTCAATTGCGCAGACTCAAGACGGATATCTCTGGCTTGGTACGCCGTTCGGCCTGGTTCGCTTTGATGGAGTACGGGCCGTTCCATGGCAGCCCCCAGCGGGTACGCAACTTCCCAGCGATAGCATCACATCCCTCTTCGTGGCCAAAGACGGCACTCTGTGGATCGGCACCAGAAAAGGCCTTGCCAGTTGGAAGTATGGGCTCACGACCTACCCGGAACTGGCCGGAGAGGCAATCACTGGCGTTCTTGAGGACCGCGAGGGCAACCTCTGGGTCGGGGCGATGGCAACTCCGCATCCGGGCCGACTCTGCTCCATTCGTGCCGGAAGCATTCAATGCCAAGGAGCGGACGGCACCTTCGGGATTGGCGTGTTTTGTTTACATGAAGACGTGAAAGGAAATCTATGGGTCGGAGTGGTTAACGGCTTCTGGCGGTGGAAACCCGGAGCATCACAATTCTTCTCGATGCCGAATGACATTCACGACTTTGGGGAGGATGAAGTCTCACTGCTAATTCCTACCCAGGCAGGACTAGGCCGCCTGGTTGAGGGCCGGATCGAGCCATATCGAGTGCCCGGGCTGCCGGCCCATTTCGTCTCAGATCGATTGCTCCGCGACCGCGATGGCGGGCTTTGGATTGGCACTTACGACCGCGGACTTGTCCACCTGCATCGAGGAAAAGCGGAGGTGTTTTCCCCGGAGGATGGACTTTCCGGACCGTTGGTCCTAAATCTTTTGGAGGACCGGGAAGGCAACATCTGGGTGGCTTCATCGGGCGGCCTCGACCGGTTTCGCGAAAACGCCATTCCCAATCTCTCTACGAAGCAGGGCTTGTTACATAGCAGCATCCACTCCGTGTTGGCGACGGAAGATGGCAGCGTGTGGATCAGCACCGCCAATGGCCTGAACAAGTGGAAGCAGGGACAAGTCTCCGCGTTCGGCAGTGGAAGCGCTACTGTGCGGTCTGACGGAAAACTGAACGGGAAGACAGCCGACTCTTTTTTCCAGGATAGCCGCGGAAAAATCTGGGTCTCCACCGCCGGAGCGTTTGGATTTCTGGAGAATGATCGGTTCTCGCCCATACCCAACCTTCCCAGCGGATACGTACACGACATTGCGGAAGTTGGCCCAGGGCATCTGTGGCTCGCCAATCAGCAGGCCGGGCTTCTTCATTTATTCCAGGGCAAAGTCGTGCAACAAATTCCCTGGGCCGGGTTAGGCCATAGCGATTTCGACTACACGCTGGCGGCCGATCCCTCGGGGAAAGGCTTGTGGCTGGGATTTTTCGATGGGGGCGTTGCGTACTTCGCCGACGGTGGAATCCAGAAGTCGTACTCCGAGGCCCAAGGTCTTGGCCAGGGATGGGTAAGCGGACTTCGATTTGGTCAGAGCGGGGCTCTTTGGGTTGCCACGCAAGGGGGGCTCAGCCGGATCAAAGACGATCACATTGCGACGCTCACGAGCAAAAACGGATTGCCCTGCGACGCCGTCCACTGGAGCATCGAGGACGACGATCAGTCGTTGTGGCTTTATACGCCATGTGGGCTGGTGAGAATTGCGGCATCCGAGTTGAACTCATGGAGTTCCGACCCGGCAAGAATTCTTAAGGCAACGGTCTTTGACGCTTCTGACGGTGTGCCAAGCAGCCCCAGTGCCCGCGACTTTGCGCAACGCGTGACCAAGGCTTCGGATGGGAAATTATGGTTTGCCACCGAAGATGGCGTCAGTATTGTCGATCCCCATCGCCTCCCGTTCAACCATCTGCCTCCGCCGGTGCAGATCGAAAAAATCAACGCCGATGGAAAAAGCTTTGGCGTTGCGGATGGATTGCGTATTCCTCCGCACGTGCGCGATGTCACGATTGATTACACCGCACTGAGCCTCGTCGCTCCGGAAAAGATTCACTTCCGCTACAAGTTGGAGGGGCAGGATCCGGACTGGAGAGAAGTGGTCAACAGCCGGCAGGTACACTATTCAAACTTGGCGCCCCGCCAATACACCTTCCGAGTGAGGGCCTGCAACAATAGCGGCGTGTGGAACGAGACGGGTGCGTCGTTGGAGTTTTCTGTCCTCCCGGCTTTTTATCAGACCATATGGTTCCGTTCAGCGGGCGTCGTCGTTTTCCTGGCATCGTTGTGGGGCATCTACCATGTGCGGGTGCAGCAGTTGCGGCAGCAGTTCAACATCGGGTTAGAGGCTCGGGTGAATGAGCGCACCCGCATCGCGCGGGAATTGCACGACACCCTGCTGCAGAATTTTCACGGCCTGTTGTACCAGTTTCATGCAGCCAGCAGCCTGATGTTGCGAAAACCCGATGAAGCCAAGCAATGTCTGGACCAGGCGATCAGTCAGACGAACCAGGCGCTTATTGAAGGCCGGGATGCGATTCAGGGACTGCGTTCGGAGTCAATCGCGAAAGGAAATCTGGCGGAATTGCTGCTGGCGACGAGTCAAGACCTGGCAGGATCAAATGCAAACGGGCATGCACCGGCTTTCGATTTAGTCGAGGAGGGAGACCGGCGACCATTGGCCTCGGCGGTCAGTAGCGAGATGTGTCGCATTGCGCTTGAACTCATGCGAAATGCTTACCAGCATGCGCAAGCGCAACGCATCGAAGCTGAGGTCCGCTATGGAGCTTCGGTCTTTCGCTTGCGGATTCGCGACGACGGCCGAGGCATTGATCCGAAGGTGCTAAAAGAAGGTGGAAAAGCCGGGCACTGGGGATTGCGCGGAGTACGTGAACGTGCCGACCGGGTTGGGGCGCGTCTGGACGTGTGGAGTGAGGCGGGAAACGGGACTGAGGTCCAGGTGGCGGTACCGGCTGAGATCGCTTACGACAGCCTGCCTGATAGCTATCGAGCTAAATTGCTCCGAAGGGTGAAGAGCCGTGCACGGCGATCATAGCCTGATCAGAATTCTCGCCTTGGATGACCCACCGTGGATGACCGTCCCGTTCTGCGGAGAGGGCTCGTGGCCCTGGTAAACAATCGTTTTCGATCAACTTCCCGTTGGCCCGTGACTTGCCAATGACTGAGAACATTGGAAGCTGCGCAAGAGAAAATCCCTGGCGCACCCCAGCACTTTCCGTCGCACCGCGGGGTCTGGCAATAGACGGGCAATTTCAATTGCCCCTATCATTGTTGAAAAGATCGCAAAGAAGGCGCGCTCTTTGTCTACGCTTCGCCGGCCAGGCATAAACGGCATCATTCGGTTCTTGTAATTCACCAGCTCCGCCACGATCTGAGGCTTCATTCGCTCATCCACCCGCGCCAATTCGGGCGCAAGTGTCGCCAGGGGGCAGCCGTGCCTGGGATCTTCGCACATTTCCGGGCTCAGGTAGGTCTTCACAATTGCCTTCCATGCCTCACCCGAGGGCGACTGCTCAGCGGCACGAACCAAGACAGCGACGATTTCACGAAAACCCTCTTTCAGGGATTCAGCGAGCAGCTCGTCCTTGCTCGCGAAGTGCTTGTAAAAACCTCCGTGAGTCAGGCCGGCGTCCCGCATCACGGTTGACACCGCAGCGCCGTTTAAACCTTCGGCGCGAACGCGCTCGGAGGCGTCTTTCACAATCTTCTGATGGGTCGCGAGTTTATGTTCGGGTCGGTAACGCATAACAATAGGATGCTGTTAGTCATCCCAAGACGCAATCTGGAAAGACAAAATGAGAGCCCCACACGAAAGAAAGCCGAATCCATAGGATGATTAACATCATCTTATGGCAAGAAAAGGAGACAGGAGACCATCATGGCCAAGCCAAGGATTATCGTTACAGGCGCGACCGGAAAGACCGGCAGCGTCGTGACTACCGAGCTCCTGAAGGCCGGCTATCCCGTCCGAGCCATGGTGCACCGCGAAGATGGCCGCAGCGCGCGGCTGAAGGCTCTAGGGGCCGAGGTCGCGGTCGCCGACATGAGCGACGTTGAGCGCGTGGCCGAGGCCCTGAAGGACGTCCAACGCGCCTATTATTGTCCGCCTATCGATCCGTACATGATTCAGGGCGCGGCCGCGTTCGTAGTCGCCGCCAGGGAAGCCCGGCTCGAACACATCGTCGGCGTGACGCAATGGCTGGCGAGCCCTTCGCATCCCTCGCTCATGACCCGTCAGCACTGGCTCGTCGATCGGCTGTTTTCGGCGATTCCCGGAGTCGCGCATACGATCATACGACCGGGCTTCTTCGCTGATGACTACCTGGTGACGATTGGAGCGTCCGCGCAGCTCGGCATCCTGCCCTGGATGTTCGGCGATAGCCGCAACGCGCCACCTTCCAACGAAGATATCGCGCGAGTTGCCGCCGCGGCGCTGATGGATCCTGCGCGGCACGCCGGAAGGAGCTACCGCCCCACCGGACCGCAACTTCTCGGCGCGGAGGACATTGCCCGGGCCATCGGCCGCGCCGTTGGGCGATCGGTCAGGGTCGTGCCAACCCCGGCCTGGCTCTTCATGAAAGCTGCACGCATGAGCGGCTACCCGATCGATGTGTTCAGTGGCATTCGCTACTACATCGACGATCACAGGCGCGGCGCCTTCGAGGTCGGGGCGCCAACTACGGACGTGCTCGATGTGACCGGGCGCCCCGCTGAGGACTTCGAGACGATCGCGCGTCGTTATGCGGCGCGTCCCCGAAATCAGCGAAACTTCAGCAATTGGCTGCGCGAGTTTGTGCAGTTCATGGTCGCCCCGCTCAGCCCTGGCTTCAATCTGGACCGCTATGACCGGGAACTGCGGCGTCCGTTCCCCTCGGCGCCTCAGGTCGCGACCGATTCGAAGGTGTGGCGGCGCGAGCACGGTATCACTGAACCTCCCAAGGCTGGAGGGTCACACAAAACGGCCTCGTCTGCCATCAGCCGCCCGCAATGGTTGGAATCCTAAGAGGAGGAACTTATGCAAACCCAATTCTTTTTTTTCACCAGCATCGCATTCAGCTTGATCGCATGGGGAATGGTAGCCGCCCGATATATCTGGCCGGAAATTCGCATCCGGCAACGAACTGAAGCGTTACGCCCTCTGCTCATCCTCCACAGCTTTCGCTTTATCGGGTTGGCATTTCTGGTGCCTGGGGTCGTGTCGCCTGACCTGCCGTCTGCCTTCGCGCACTCAGCGGCCTATGGAGACATCATTGCGGCTGTCCTCGCCTTGCTTGCTCTCATATTGCTGCCCAGTGCGTCCGGCGTTGTCATGGCATGGATTTTCAATATCTGGGGTACAGCCGATCTCTTCAATGCTTTCTACCAAGCCAATCATGCCGGGCTCATGGCGGGGCAATTGGGTGCCACCTATTTCGTTCCCACTTTTATCGTGCCCCTGCTGCTGATTACGCACGGACTCGGTTTCCGGATTCTTGTGCAACATCAACCCCAACCCGAGGGGCAAGAGGGCCGTCACCTGGCATAGAACCGCTCGGCCGTATCGAGAGCTCATATTGCGGCGCGCAGCGTGCTTGATGGGGCCGAACTGGTTGGTGCGGCGCTCCCATTGTTTGGTCAAGTTTCTCCCGCGTCTCCTGTGGAGTAAGATCAATCGAATCTGTTTGTGCCAGGCGAGAGGTTGGACTGGAAAAGGAGGTCTGCATGGTGCCGTCCGGCAGAGCATTCCGTGGGTCGTCCGCTGTCCTCATTGTGATCGCATGCCTCGCGTGGTCAACCTCACTTTCCCACGCCCAGGGAGCCAGTCAAAAACCTGCCTCAACAACGAGTGAAGCGGGTCTCGCCGCCTGGCAGCAGGTCTACTCGGTCCTCACCCATCCTCGGTGTATCAATTGCCACACCGCCACGAACCATCCGGAGCAGGGCGACGACCGCCACCGTCATTTGTTCAACGTGGTGCGCGGGCCGGAAGGCAAGGGCGTGCCGGGACTGAACTGTGCCACCTGCCATCAGTCCGCCAACGCGGATAGTACCGGCGTCCCCGGGGCGCACAACTGGCACCTGGCGCCTCTTTCCATGAAGTGGCAGGACACCAGCGACAATATTCTTTCGAGCAAAGCGCTTTGCCAGTCTCTTACCGATCGCTCCAAGAATGGCAGTCTCGACGGTCCCGCCATCTTGCACCACCACCAGCAGGAGCCGTTGGTGCTCTGGGCGTTCCAGCCGGGACGCCGCCGCGACGGCACCGCGCGATCTCTGCCGCCACTCACCCACGAAGAATTTGTTTCCGCTACGAAGACGTGGATCGATGCTGGAACGCCTTGCCCACAGAATCCCTGACTCGGAGGCTCTTATGCAAACTTACAAGCTGACGGTAAACGGACAAACGAGAGAGGTCAGCGTTGACCCTGGTACTCCGCTGCTTTGGGTGCTGCGTGAAGATCTGAAGATGACCGGCACAAAATACGGTTGCGGCATCTCCGCATGCGGTGCGTGCACTGTGCACTTGGCGGGTGTTGCAACTCGCTCGTGCGTGGTTCCGGTTTCACTGGTCGGCGACCGGCCGATCGTGACCATTGAGGGCATCGGAGAAGATCGCGTGGGCCGCGCCGTTCAGGACGCCTGGGTGAGCGAGGACGTTGTGCAGTGCGGCTACTGCCAAAGCGGTCAGATCATGAGCGCTGTGGCATTGCTCAAGAGCCGGCAGAAACCCAGTGATGAGGACATCGAGGAATCGATGGGCGGAAACATTTGCCGCTGCGGCACCTACGTTCGCATTCGCAAAGCGATCAAGACTGCCGCGCAGCAGCTGGCATAAAGGAGAACACCATGTCTGCGACCCCCATGTCTGCGACCCCCATGTTGAGTTCAGAATCAGGCCTCAGCCGCCGCAGTTTCCTGCGCGTCTCGGCGACGGCTGCCGGCGGGTTGATCGTCGCTCTCTATTTCGATTTTCCAGTGCACGCTCAAGCGACGCAGCCAAAGACCTACCCTCCGGATGCTTTCGTCCATATCCAGCGAGACGGCAAGATTGTGATTCAGGTGAATCGCCTCGAGTTCGGCCAGGGAGTTCAGACTTCCTTGCCGATGATTTTAGCCGACGAGATGGATGCCGACTGGGCGCATGTGGTGGCTGAACTCGCTCCCGCCGGAGATGTCTATAAGGATCCCGTGTTTGGGATCCAGATGGTTGGCGGCTCGGGCTCGATTGCGCATTCATTTGAGCAGTACCGCGAGCTGGGAGCAAAAGTCCGCGCCATGCTGGTTGCCGCTGCCGCGCAGCAATGGAAGGTGCCCGGTGCTCAATGTCGGACCGAGGCCAGTGTGGTGTACGGTCCGGACGGCCGATCTGCCAGATACGGCGAGCTCGCCGATGACGCTGCCCACCTGCCTGTGCCCGAGAATGTGCCGCTCAAAAAAGCATCCGAGTTCAAGCTGATTGGAAAGGATACGCGACGGCTTGACAGCCGTCCGAAATGCGACGGCTCCATGAAGTTCGGCCTCGACCTCGACCTGCCCGGAATGAAGGTTGCAGTTGTGGCGCACCCTCCTATCTTCGGCGGCACACCCAAATCAATCGATGACAAGGCAGCGCGGGCCGTTCCCGGCGTGATGGATGTATTCGAAATCCCTACCATCAGCCGGGGTACCGCAGTAGTCGTCGTGGCGGACAAGTTCTGGACCGCCAAGCAGGCACGCGATCGTCTTTCCATCGATTGGGATTTCTCTCGAGTGGAACCGCCTGACACCGAGCAACTGCGAGCAAAATATAAGGAGCTGGCGGCCACCCCGGGCAATGTTGCGGTCAGTCGCGGCGACCTCGGCGTGCTGGATGGCGTCAGCGCCGCCAACCGATTTGAGGCGGAATACGAATTTCCCTACCTGGCGCACACTCCGATGGAGCCCTTGAACACCACGATCCGGTTTGACGGCGATCACGCTGAAGTTTGGGCCGGCTCACAATTTCAAACTATCGATCAAATGGCCATCGCTCAAACTCTGGGGCTCAAGCCGGAACAGGTTACCTTCCACACTGAGATGGCCGGCGGCGGATTCGGGAGAAGAGCGACGCCTGATTCTCATGTGCAGCGCGAAGCCGCTGCCGTTGCCAAACGTTGCAAAGGCATTCCTGTAAAGCTCATCTGGACCCGCGAAGACGACGTGCAAGGCGGCTACTATCGTCCCATGTTCGCGCACCGGATCGAGATCGGGATCGGAGCGGACGGCATGCCTTTGGCGTGGAGACATGTGATCGTAGGACAGTCTCTCGTGGCGGGCACGCCGTTTGCTTCCATGCTCATAAAGAATGGAGTCGATGAAACTGCGGTCGAAGGCGCCGTCGACAATCCTTACGAAATCCCGAACTTCACCGTCACGGCGCATCACCCCACGCCGAACGTGCCGGTACTGTGGTGGCGTTCCGTTGGGCACACCCACACTGCCTTCGTGATGGAAACGCTGATTGATGAGCTCGCGAGTCGTGCGAAAACGGATCCGATCGCCTATCGCCGGAAGCTGCTGAAGCGGGATCAAACGAGGCTTCGCGGAGTGCTCGACCTGATGGACGAAAAAAGCGCTTCGTGGCGGAATCACCTGGCGGAGGGCCATGCCGCCGGAGTTGCATGTCATGAAAGCTTTGGGACGAATGTGGCGTGTGCCGTGGATGTCTCAATCGAGAATCATCGGCCAAAGATCCATCGTGTAACCGTTGCCCTCGACTGCGGCATTGCAGTGAATCCGTTGACGATCGAGAGCCAGTTTCAGGCTGGCACGAGCTTCGGCGTATCTCAATTGATGGCGAAGGGTGCGATCACTTTCAAGAATGGCTATGCGCAGCAGAACAACTTTGACGGCTACACTCCTCCGTACATAAGCGATGCACCGGTTGCCGTCGAGGTCCACATTGTTCCGAGCACAGAAAAACCATCGGGATGCGGCGAACCACCGGTTCCGGTCATTTCTCCCGCCGTAGTGAATGCACTGTTTCGCTTGACCGGCAAGCGGTACCGTACCCTGCCGATGCTGAGTCTTTAGCTGGCTGGGAGTGCGCGTCAACGGGCGAAGGACAACTGCATCCTGCCGCAACTCGTGGCGGCGAAATCAACGTGATCGTTGACTGGTCGTTGAGCAGGAACCCGAATATTGGAATCGTGAAATTCAGGTTTTCTTAGCGCTGGCGATCGCCCTGCTAGTTTTCGCTACCACCACCGTGTGTCTGTTTGCAGAGCTTGCATTCGGTCGGCGCCTCCGAGTTGTCTACGCGATGCTTCACAGGTTTTGTTGTGCGAAGAAAGGCGAAGATCGCCTTGAGGTCGTCATCAGTCAGATTCTTATAAACCATCACGGGCATAATCGGGCTAAGTTTGCGGGCTCCGACCTGTCCGGTGCGCATCACGTTCAAGAACAGAGCCTCGTCGTAATAGGGGATTCCGGATGCATCGGGTGTGATGTTGGCGCTCGCGACAGTGCCCCAGGGCCCCGTGAGGGGAAAGCCGCCGGCAAAATCCATACCCGAAACGTTTTGTCCCCGTACTTGGGGTGTATGGCAGTCGACACAGCCGGCCTGGTCCACAAGATGAGCTCCGTATTTGAGTTGGTCGGAGGAGGCAACGTCGGGGACAGGCGCGGCAATCGGCTCAGGGGCGCTACGGATCAGGTACTTTACGGGAAAAATGATTTCGGTGGCCGGAAGCTGGTTGTGAACAGCCGGCAGAGACCGCAGGTAGACCACAACGGACGCCAAGTCTTCATCGGACATATTGCGGTAGTGTTGGTAGGGCATCATGGGAAAAAGGGCGCGGCCATCGTGGCCGACGCCTTCGCGTATGGCGCGGGCTAGTTGATCATCGGTCCAACTGCCCGCTCCGGTTTCCCGATCGGGCGTCAGGTTCGGGGCCGCGATGCGTCCGGGCAAACCGGCGTAGGGCAGCACCTCGCCGGAGGCTTCTTTGCCAGCGACGATAGGGGTGCCCGGGCCGGCCCAGTCATGCGGGCTGTGACAATAGAGGCAGCCGCTCAGGCTGGTGGCGATGTAGCGGCCTCTCTCGAGCCGTTGCGGCGTAAGCTCGAATGTCCGGTTCGTGAGAGCGCGCGCTTTGGGGCCGAAAAACGGACTCCACCCGATGGTCAGCGCGATGACGATAGTCAACAGGACAACCAACGAACCCAACGCGATAAGAAACCATTTCCCGAATCGTCTCATTTGACTTTTCTCAGCAGGGGCAGGAACCGAGGCTCGACTAAAGGCTCCCGCGGCCTGACATGGGCTCCTCAACTATATTGTTGCAAGATTCTTCAT
>DATLKM010000346.1:0-2111 GCA_035538435.1 Binatia bacterium | reverse complement strand
GGTTCAACTCAGTGGAGACTCAACAAAGTACACCGCGAAAGTTGTGGGAACTGATGAAGAGACTGATCTTGCCGTGCTTCGAATTGAAGCGAGCCGAGACCTCCCGGTAGCTAAGCTTGGCAATTCCGATGGGGTCCACGTGGGTGATTGGGTGCTAGCGATTGGCAGTCCGTTCGGGCTCAAAGCCACCGTCACCGCTGGGATCGTGAGCGCGAAGGACCGTGGCAGTGTCGGCGGGCAATTCCAACACTTCCTGCAGACGGACGCTGCCATCAACCCTGGTAATTCGGGTGGGCCGCTGGTGGACATGGCTGGGCAGGTCATCGGAATTAATACGGCCATTGTGACGCAAAGTACTGGATATCAAGGCGTGGGGTTTGCCCTGCCATCGAACACCGCGATCAACACCTACAACGATTTGATCGAGCACGGCAAAGTCACCCGGGGCTCCATCGGTGTGAGTTTTCAGGAAGAGCAGAGTACCAATCCGATTACGCTGAAAGAATTGGGCGCTCCCTACGGAATCGTCATCGAAGGAGTGGAACCGGGTGGTCCAGCCTCGCGAGCAGGGCTGAAGCCCGGCGATGTGATCACGAAAGTTGACCGTAATCCCGTGAAAACAGGGAGCGACTTAGTCGACCGAATCACGCACGCCAAGGTTGGGAGCAAAGTGCAGATCGATTACGTGCGGGACCGCAAGGAAATGGAAACGAACGTGACGGTCGAAGCCCGCGACCGCGTCTATTCGGGAAGCGCGAACGAGAAGGAGGATTCCTCGGATGAGAATTCTGCTGCAAAGTTTGGGCTTCATGCGGAGACATTGAGTTCCGAACGCGCGCGGCACCTCGGTATGCAGGGTCAACGAGGGGTGATCGTTTCGGAAGTCGACACCGGGAGTTTCGCCGAGGATATCGGGTTCGCGGTGGGAGATGTGATTGTGGAAGTCAACCACACGGCAGTGGAGACGTTCAATGGCTTGCATAGGGCGCTGTCCGATCTTCAGAAGGGCCAAGACGTAGTGTTCAAGGTTCTTCGTCAAGACCAGAATCGCGGCCAGCTCACTGTGTTCCTTGCGGGCAAGGTACCGGCGTAAGCAGCTGCTAACGCACAGACTACGAAAAAACGAGAGAAGGAGGCTCCGTGCGATGAATTGGAGTGGTGCTTGGAAATGGATGGCTGGTCTCGCCGCGGCGGTTGTCGCGGCGCGAACAAATCTCCTTCAGGGAGTGTTGTCGATTCTTCTCGTTCTGGCCCTGGCATCCGCTATCGTGTTTTCGTTTGCGCTTTTCTCCATGGATTTGCTGGAAGGAATGGCCGGCGGACTGGAGTTTTTGGAACGCCGCATTCGGCAGGCTGTCGAGCGGACTCACGCGATGCTCGCGCATTCACTTCATCAACTGTCGTCCTGCGCGGACCCGCGGCAAGGTTTTTTCCTTCTGCTACCGCTCTTGATGAAGCCGATCGGAAGCCGCATCCAAAGGTTGCTGCCGTCGCGGTGGCGGCGTCGCTCGACCCTCGGTCCGGGCGTAAAGAAAGATCGGCAAGAATTCACTGTTTCAAGAGAGTTCCGATGAGCGCGATCCCGGCGAATTTGGATTTTGGAGGGCTGGCTTCAAACGGTAAGCCGCAGTTTTCCGCGCCGCCATTTGAACCGCACCCATTGTTCAAGAATCCTCATCTCGCGACGGTTGCAGCAGCGTACTGGCCGCGAAATTCCTCGTGTTTACCTGCAGCGGCTGATCGTCTATTTGAGGTGGAACCTGGAACCAAGCTTCTGGCGAAATGCCATTGGCAGGAGAAAGTAAGACGGCATCCGACCCTGGTGCTCATCCACGGCTTCCAAGGTTCAAGCGATTCTCCTTACATGCTTGGGACTGCTGAAACGGCCTTCCAGGCGGGATTCAACGTACTACGAATGAATCAGAGAAATTGCGGCGGGACGGAGCATCTGACCCCCACACTCCACAATTCCGGTCTCTCCAAAGACTATAGGGCAGTGCTCGAAGAATTGGTCGAAAAGGACGCGCTTCCAGAACTCTTCTTTGTGGGCTATTCGGTCGGGGGCAATCTGGTCGTGAAGATGACCGGAGAACTTTCGTCGAACGCACCAA
>DATLKM010000345.1:0-9941 GCA_035538435.1 Binatia bacterium | reverse complement strand
CCGCGCCAGTCCCCGATCGCCGGCGCAGTGCTCGCCAATGCCGATCTCGATCATGTTCTTGGGTTGCTTTTGCTGCGCGAGTTACAGCCGTTGAGCATTTACGCCGCGGCATCGGTGCGCCGCATCTTGCGCGAAGACAACGCATTCTTCGCCATGCTGCATCGGACCTCGAACCAAGCCGTGTGGCGCGATATCAGACCCGGACTGGAATTCGACCTGTATAGTTCTCAGAACCAGAATTCCGGAGTGCGCTGCCGCGCGTTTTCGCTGAGCCAGCATTTCCCCGCCTATGTTTCCGAGCAGCGGCGATCGCAACTCGATGCCGCGGAAGCGTCGCTCGGGTTCGTGCTTCAATCGAGTTCAGGCCGGCGCCTGGGCTACTTTCCCGCCGTGCCCGGCATCGATGAAGCTTTGATTAAGGAGCTCGACTCGTGCGACGTGATTCTGTTTGACGGCACCTTCTGGAGCGATGACGAACTGATTCGGGTGCAGGGCAGCGGTCAAACTGCGCGGCAGATGGGCCATGTTCCGGTGGAAACCACGCTCCGCGAGTTGGCGGCTGTGCGCCGCCCGCGTAAAATATTTCTTCACATCAACAATACCAATCCCATGCTGGAGGAGAGCGGGGCGCCGCATCGGCAGGTGCGCGATGCGGGCTGGGAAATGGCGGAGGATGGATGGCAGTTCGATCTGTAGAAACAAACTCCGGTAACCGCGCCGCGGCTGCCGATGACCACCTGCTCACGATCGAGGAGTTGCGCGCAAAACTGCAAGCCACCGGCGAAGAGCGCTATCACCACAAGCATCCGTTTCATCTGCTGATGCACGAAGGCAAGCTGAGCCGCGGCCAGCTGCAAGCCTGGGCGCTGAACCGCTACTACTACCAGAGCATCATCCCCATCAAAGATTCCATCATTCTTTCCCGCGGGCCCGATCCGGTTTTCCGCCGCGCCTGGCGCAAACGGGTCATCGACCACGACGGCGACGCCACCAGCGAGGGCGGCATCAAGCGCTGGGTCAAGCTGGCCGAGGCCACCGGCCTGGATGCCGCGCAGGTACGGGCAGGCAGGGGCATTCTCCCGGCCACGCGTTTCGCGGTAAACGAATATCTCAATATCGTGAGGACTCGTTCTCTGCTGGAAGCGGTCGCGTCATCCCTGACCGAATTGTTTTCTGCCCAACTGATTTCCCTGCGTGTCGAGAAACTGCGCCAGCATTATCCCTGGCTGGCCGGCGGCCTGGATTATTTCGAAGCGCGCCTTTACCAGGCGCCGGAGGATTCCCAGTTCGCCGTGAACTACGTTTACGATCACGCGAAAACGCGCGCCGAGCAGGAATTGGCCATTCAGGCGTTGCGCGACAAATGCGATATTTTGTGGGCGCAGCTCGATGCGCTTTACTTCGCTTATGTGCAACCGGGATGGCCGCCGCCGGGGGCGTTTCAGATCGAGAAATAAAAGTGGGGCGACCAGGAAGGCAGGTTCCTCCACTCCGCTTCCTGCCTGCGTTGCGGGAGGAATGACAAATCTTTTTGGCGCGGGAAGCGAGTTCTCAGCGATTAAGCAGGTACCTTTTATATGTCCGCACCCACTGATGCTTCCCAACCTCGCCTCGCCCCCGGCTGCCGCTGGGGCGGCAGCGAAGAAGACCGTGTCATCCTCTTCCCCGAAGGCGCCATCAAACTGCAGGGTACCGGCCGCCATGTGCTGGAACGCTGCGACGGCACCCGCACGTTCGGCGAGATTATTCAGGAATTACAAGGCCAGTTCACTGACGCCGATCCCGTCAAAATTCGTTCAGACATCAGCACGTTCCTGGAACAGTTGCAGCGGAAGAGAATTGTCGACTATTAACTACGCGGCAACTTCACCCGCCATCATCTCGTCCACGTAGCACCAGATCCAGTCTTCGCCGGGCTCAATCGAACGCACCAGCGGATGGTTGGTGTGCATGAAGTGCTTGGTCGCGTGCTTGTTCTTGGAAGAATCGCAGCAGCCCACGTGCCCGCATATCATGCACATGCGCAGATGGACCCAGGTGTCGCCCATTTTCACGCACTCCGGGCAAACATCGGTGGTAGTAGTGGTGAACTTGATCTGATCCAGGTGCTTGCACTTTTTGGTCATGTTTCGTCTCCGTAGAAAGACATTCTACGGGATGAGTGCAAGAAGCGGCTCAGGCCAGGTGAAGTATCTCCAGCAATCCGTACAGGCAGGCCAGCGCCAGCACCGGACCGCCCCAGATCATCAGCGAGCACTGCCAGCCCATCGATTTCGCCAGGTCGCGCTGGCTGCGCCAGGAAATAAGGAATGTCGGATTGTTCCTGCCTCTCGTGACCACCACCGCGGGATTCGCATCAAAACCGCCGGCCGCCTGCTGCGCCGCAGGTTCAGCTCCGCCGTTACCTGAGATTGCAGGCGCGCCCGCCGGCGTGACGCCGGCGGCCTGCCAGGCTGCCGGATTCGAGATTCCTGCCTTGAGCAAAGCAGCGGCGATTTTCTGCTGCTGGGTCATATCGCCAACTTTCGCCGGAACCGTGTCGGGAGAAAGTTGAATCACCTCGACCGGTGGCCGAGTGGGCCCTTGCCCGGAAGACCCTCTCGCCAATGGAAGGCTGGCCATCACCGACTCGGCGAAAGCCTCTTCCCTTTCCGAGCTTCTTTGCTCAACCTGCCCGAACATTGAACTCAACCCGGCGCCGCCAACCGCAAACGACAGGGCCGTGGTTCCAAGCGAAAGGGAAAGGACGTTGCCGGAGCCCGCTGCCGCAGCTTCCGGATCGATGATTGCCTCGGCCGTGACTTTAAGCCCCGGATTGTTCTGCAAAGAGCCGAGCACAAACAAAGCGTTCTTCGGCTTGATGCAGAATTCCTCGACTTTGATCTTGTTGGTGGTGCTGACCCCGTGGCGGAAGAGGAAATTGCGCACGTTCGGTGGCGCTTCCTGCTTGGTGGTAAAGAATCCGTCGCAAAACTCCTGCTGGAAATCGCAATGCAGATCGAGATCGGCGCCCCGCGGGTCGACCATCACGCGGCCGGTGTTGTCGTCCAGAAAAAAGGGCAGGTGCATGGCTTCGGCCGCCACTTTCACCCATTGCCGGTCGCGCCCGCGCTGCTTCCACTCCCATGCGATCGTGCGATAGAAGTAGCAGGGGCGCGCGGTGATGGGAGCTACCATGGTGTAAGGACCGACCGCCAGCCCGCTCAGTTCGACCATTCCCATCGACGCGCTGCGAATCTTCGAAACCGGAGTATCCAGAATCAACTTGCGGCGCTGAAGCAGCCGGAATCCTTTTACGAACAGGTAGATGCCCGCGCACAGTCCGATCACGCACCAGATAACCAGCCCGGCAGGACTGGAAGAACGATGAGTCAGCAATAGGGCTGGTAGAATCACGCGGCTGGGTCCGGGTTCGAAGACCTGCTTCCAGCCTAGCGGGCGCGTTCTGAACTTGCAGCCGAAAACAGGCACGCCGTCTTACGTTGGTAATGGAAATCATTGATTTCACGAGCGCACAGATGCGCCGCCAGGCAGCACTTTCAGCCTGTGACTGAAGTCATTCGACAGCTCATTCAGCTTGTTCTAATTTTCCCTTGGTTACCAATTCCGGGAGGCCCCGATTTTTCCATGAAAAAGCTGTTTGTGCTGCTTGCCGCTCTGCTCGTCATTTCCATGGCGCCTGCAACGAAAGCGCAGGCGCAAACCGCCAATCAGTGTGTTTCCGTCAGCTACACTCCGCCCAGCTGGGGATCGAAAGGCGACACGATTTTTACCAATACCTGCAATCAGAACATCACTTTGGTGGTTTCGGGCGTGAAAGGAAATGTGTGGTTCCCTTCGCTCATCGGTCCCGGCGCCAATAACTCGCATGATAACGGCAACGGACCGTTTCACTATTTCGCCTGCGTCTCGCCCAAACAGCCCTACGATTCGGTGAGCACGAACAATTATCCGAACTACAGTTCCGTCGGCTACATCTGCCAGTAAGCGGGGGCCGGGGCGGCCGCAGGTTCGCCCCGCTTTCCATCCATTCCTCGCTTTGCCATTCGCCCCGCTGCCGCATAGAATGTGGCTTGCACTTTTACCTGTGAGGGCGTTTGCATAAGGGCCTTGCCATCTATCCCGGATCGTTCGATCCGCCGACCAACGGTCATCTCGACCTGATCGGGCGCGGCGCCAAAATCTTTGAAGAGCTGGTCGTCGCCATCCTGCGCAATCCGGAAAAAAGCCCCATGTTCAGCCTGGCCGAGCGGCTGGACATGCTGCGCCAACTCACCGCCGAGTTCAGCAACGTTCGCATCGATACCTTCGATGGGCTGATGGTGGAATACGCCAAATCGGCCCAGGCGACCTGCATTCTGCGCGGCATCCGCGCCGTCAGCGACTATGAATACGAATTGCAGATGGCGCTGATGAACCGCAAACTCGAGCCCACCCTGGAAACGGTTTTCATGATGCCCGCCGACAAGTATTCTTATGTCAGCTCCCGCCTGGTGCGCGAGGTGGCGCAGGCCGGAGGCCCGGTGAAGGGGCTGGTACCGGAAGTGGTGGAAGAAAAGCTGCGCGAGAAACTCGACCCGGCATACAAACTGCGCGACGTCCGCGTGCTGGAAATCGCAGAACCGGCGGGCGGCAGCGAAATCGAACGGCGCGAAAAAAAATACAGCAGGAAGAGGAAAGCATGACGACCGCAACCACCGAGGCTCTACGACTCACCGGCCGCATCAACCGCATTGAACCCTCCGCCACCATGGCTGTCGTGGCGGAAGCCGACAAACTGCGCGCGCAGGGTATCGACGTGGTCGACTTCGGCGCGGGGGAGCCGCATTTTTCCACGCCGCAGCATATTAAAGACGCCGGTATCGCCGCCATCCAGGGCAATTTCACCAAATACACCGCCGTTCCCGGCACGGCGGAACTGCGCGACGCCATTGTTCACCGCCATGCCGTCGATTTCGACTCCGACTACAGGCGCGAAGAAGTGATCGCCGCGACCGGCGGCAAGAATGCGCTGTTCAACGCCATTCAGGTGCTGGTGGATCACGGCGATGAGGTCATTCTGCCCGTGCCTTATTGGGTTTCCTTCAAAGACATCGTGCGTTATGCGGGCGGCGAATGCGTCCTGCTGCACACCGACGAATCGCAGGGATTTCGCGTTACCGCCGACATGATCGGGCGCCTGATCACGCCGCGCACCAAGGCCATCATTCTGAATTCTCCATCGAACCCTTCGGGCGCGGTGATGAGCCCCGCCGACCTCACCGCCGTTGCCCGTCTGGCCCATGAGCGCGGCATCTGGGTCCTCTCCGACGAGTGCTACGTCTATCTGAATTACACGGGCAAGAATTTTTCCGTCGGCTCGCTGCGCGAGTTCAAAGAGCACATCGTGGTTTTGGGATCGCTTTCCAAAACCTACGCCATGACCGGCTGGCGCCTGGGTTATGCGCTCGGCCCTGCGCCGGTGATCGCGGCCATGTCGAAGCTGCAAAGCCAGTCGACCTCGAATCCGACATCGATCGTGCAAAAGGCGGCCGTGGCTGCGTTGAAGGGACCGCAGGACTGCGTGGAAACGATGCGCCGCGAATATATCGAATTGCGCGATCATGTGGTCAAAGGCCTGCGCTCGATTCCCGGCATTCGCTGCACCATGCCGGAAGGCGCGTTCTACGCCTATCCCAACATTTCCTCATTCATCGGGCGGCCCGGAGTAAAGTCCGCGGCTGATGTCGCGGGAAGGCTGCTGCGTGAAGCGCACGTTGCCACCGTGCCCGGCGAAGGCTTTGGAACCGGCGATCACATTCGCGTCTCCTATGCCACATCCAAAGCGGAGTTAGACCGCGGGCTGGAGAGGATGAGAAAGTTTTTCGCTGGACTGTAGTCTCTGCGGTAGATTGCGGATAGAATTTGAAAGAGGCCGTCCCCTAGCGAACGGCCTTTTTTATGTAGACGCCATGGGCGACCTTTACCCACTGTTGATGCAACCCGCATTCGATCCCCGCCCCTGGGGCGGGCACGATCTTTCGCCCATTTATCCCAATCACAAGTTCGGGGAAAAAATCGGCGAGGCCTGGCTCACCGGCGACCATTGCAAGGTGGCCAACGGCCCGCTTACCGGGCAAACGCTGGCCGCGCTGAGTCAGAAATATCAAAGGGAGTTGGTGGGCGACGCCGCCCGCGATCCCTTACGCTTCCCTCTTCTGCTCAAATTTCTTTTTCCCCAGGAAAAACTTTCCGTGCAGGTACATCCCGATGACGAACAGGCCCGCCGCGTCGGTCAGCCCTGGGGAAAAACCGAGTGCTGGTACGTGGCACACGCCAAACCGGGAGCGCAAATCGCGCTGGGATTGAAACCCGGCGCGACCGTGGAGCAACTGGAACAGTCGATTCACGACCAGCGCGCCGAGGAATTGCTGAACTGGATCGACATCTACAGCGGTGACATGATTTACGTTTGCGGCGGAACGGTGCATACCCTTGGGCCGGGATCGGTGATCGTGGAAACGCAGCAGCAATCGGACACAACCTACCGGCTCTACGATTACGGCCGTCCCCGCGAATTGCACTTGAAAGATGGTTTGGCGGCGGTGAAAATCGAGTGCGCGTCGGGCAAGGTGCTTCGTCCCGCGCCCTCGCAAATCAATGGCGGAAAGAGCCGTTTGGCGCCGCTGGTCGCCGGGCCCTACTTTGTGGTCGACATGTTCGAGTTGAAGGAAGCGCAGGAACTCACCACCCGCGACAGTTCGGGAAAGTGTTCCGCGCAAATCCTGGTTGCAGTGGAAGGATGCGGAATCGTCGATGCATCCGGCGCTGGACCAGTGACGCTGGCCAAAGGCGATGCCGTGGTGATTCCGGCGGCCATCGAGAAATTCAGCATCCGGCCGCAGTGGTCGCTGGAATTTCTGCGCGCCCGCGTTCCGGGCGCCGAAGTTCCCGAACCCGCCACCAGGTTGGCATAAGCGAAGAAGAATCTTGAACAAAAATACGAAAACCAGACCGGCTCTTTTTTACCCGACAATCCTTGCCGGCGGCAGGGGCACGCGATTCTGGCCGCTCAGCCGCAAGAAGCGCGCCAAGCAGTTGCTCGCCCTCGACGGCCGGCACACCATGATTCAGCAGACGGTGGCGCGCCTTCTGCCCCTCGCTTCCCCCGGTAAATTCTGGGTGATTACCAATGAGGACCTGCGGCCCGCCATCCTGAAACAACTTCCAAAGCTTCCCAAAGACCAGATTCTCGCCGAACCTGTGGGGCGCAATACTGCTCCCGCCATCGGACTGGCGGCATTCTTGCTGCTGCGCGAAGATCCTGCCGCAGTCATTGGCATGTTCCCCTCCGATCACGTCATCGCCGATGAAAAACAATACCGTGCCACGATCGAGCGGGGAATCTCGATCGCCGCGGCGGGAGACAATATCGTGGTGCTGGGCATCCGCCCAACTCGTCCCGAAACGGGTTACGGATATATCGAGGCCGGCGGCAAGTTTGAGGGCGACGCGTTCCGCGTCCGCCGTTTCACGGAAAAACCAGACACCGAAAAAGCCGCGCAATTTGTGGCTGCGGGAAATTATTTCTGGAACAGCGGCATGTTCCTGTGGAGCGCGCGCACGCTGGCGAACGCGCTCCAGGAACATTTGCCGAAAACAGCGCCCTTGCTGGAGGAAATCGCCTCGGCGTTTGGAACCACAAAATTCGGCGCCACTTTCCGCAGGCTGTATCCGCGTTGCGAAAATATCAGCATCGACTACGCCGTGCTTGAGCCGCGTTCAGCCAAAGGCGAAAAAGCGGGAAATATTTTTTGCCTCCCCGCCGATTTCGGCTGGAACGACCTCGGCTCGTGGACGGCCCTGCACGAACATCACTCCGCCAAGCGCGGCCAGCAATCGGGCAATTTGATCTATGGAGTCGGTGAATTCGTGCTGAATTCGCAGGGCAATTACATTCACGCTCCGGGAAAATTCATCGCGGCCGTGGGAGTGAATGATCTGGTGGTCGTGGAAACGAACGATGCGCTGCTGATCACCACCCGGCAGCAGGCCCAGGATGTGGGCAAAGTGGTGAAGCATCTGGATGAGAAAAGGCTGCACCGGCTGACTTAGTTCGAACCGCGCAACGGCCGCCGCTCAATCACTATGGCAAAAGAAATCAAATTTGGAACTGACGGTTGGCGCGGCATCATTGCCGACGATTTTACTTTCGAAAATGTGCGCCGCGTGGCCGGCGCCATCGCGTCGTATGTCCTCAAATATGAAGACGCGAAACGAGGCGTGATCATCGGCTTCGACACCCGCTTCGGGTCGCAGGCCTTCGCCCGCGCGGCTGCCGAAGTCATCGCGGCCGCCGGAATTCCGGTCAGGCTGGCCAACGACTACACGCCCACGCCCGCCGTTTCGTATGCCGTGAAAAGCATTGGCGCGGCCGGCGGCGTGATGATCACATCGAGCCACAATCCCTGGAACTGGAACGGCGTCAAGTTCAAGGGAAACTTCGGCGGCTCGGCGACGCCCGCCATCATGAAGAAAATCGAGGAGGAGTTGGCGGCGGGCGCCATGCCCAAGGGAGAAAAAGCCGCCATCGCGGAAGCCGATCTGAAGGCCCCCTACATCGCCGCTGTCTGCCGCTTCGCCGACATGGATTTAATCGGCCGGGCCAAATTCAGGGTCGCCCTCGATTCCATGTATGGCTCGGGCCGCGGGGTGCTCGCGGGAATTTTCCAAAACATTGGCGTGCCCTACGTGGCCATTCGCCAGGAAGTCAATCCAAATTTCCCGGGCATCAATCCCGAACCGATCGAACCCCATGTCGCGCTGCTTCAGGAAACGGTTGTGCGGGAAAAGTGCGATGCCGGCCTGGCCACCGACGGCGATGCCGACCGCATTGGCGCCGTCGCCGAAGATGGCAGCTTCGTCGACTCGCACAAAATTTTCTGCGTGCTCTTGCAATGGCTGCTGGAGCGGAAAAAATGGCCGGGAGACGTAGTCCGCGCCTTCAACACCACGCGCATGTTGGACCGCATCGCCGCTAAATACGGCCGCAAGCTGTATGAAACGCCCATCGGCTTCAAGTACACCGCCGACCTGATGATGGAGCATGAAATCCTGATTGGCGGCGAAGAATCCGGCGGCATCGGCTACTCGCGCTTTCTCCCGGAGCGCGATGGCATTCTCAACTGCCTGCTGCTGGCCAACGCCATGGCGGAAGAGGGCAAACCGCTGGGGCAACTGGTCGCCAATCTTCAGCGCGAATACGGCCCGCACTATTACGGGCGGCGCGATCTCCACATTGCCGACAACATAAAGCAAAATGCCATTCAGCGCGCCAGCGCCCAGAGCACGCAAACCCTCGGCCGTTATCGCGTGCTGACAAAAGAAAATATCGACGGCATCAAGTTCTTTCTCGATGCTCCGAAAAACGGCAACGGCGCCGAAGCCTGGGTCCTGTTCCGCGCTTCGGGGACCGAACCGCTGTTGCGCGTGTATGCGGAAGCTTCGTCGCCGGAACTGGTGAGTGAAATCCTGACAGTGGCAGAAAGTTTTGTCATGGGCAAAAGCTGAGGCCGATTATTACGCCGGTAATTGCTTCCGGCCGCACATTCCCGCCTGCGTTAATGCGATACTTTCAATAGCCATGCGTTTTTTTATCAGCAGCCTTCTGCCGGCGGCGCGGCCCTTGCATGCGCAAGCGCTGGCCGGAGATTCGGTGCAGGAATCCGTGACCAGCGACTCGCCCGAGGCGCGGCGCTACAACCGGATTAAACGCTGGCTGGGCCTGACCGATTTCATCCTGGGCGCAGCGTTTCTTATCCTTCTGCTGGCGACAGGCTGGACCGGCTGGCTGCGCGATCTGGCCCTGCGCCGGGGTTTTCAGAATTATCCGCTTTCTCTTTTCATTTATCTTTTTCTCCTGCTCGCCATCGGCAAGGCGCTGGGCTTCGGCTTCGAATACT
>DATLKM010000344.1:0-12334 GCA_035538435.1 Binatia bacterium | reverse complement strand
CTCAGTGAAATCCCACGACGCCATCATTATCGGCGGCGGCATCATCGGCCTCTCGCTCGCCCTCGAACTCCGCAAGCGAAGCATGACGGTCCTGATCATCGACCGTGCCGAACCCGGCCGCGAAGCCTCCCACGCCGCCGGCGGCATGTTGGTCGATTCGCCGGACGAAACCGCGTCCCATCTTCAACCTCTCGCCACCACCAGCGCGAAAATGTTCCCTGAGTTCGTCCGCGAACTCGAAATCGAATCCGGAATGAAAATCGACCTGCGCGACCAGGGAACGATTGTGCTCCACTCCAGCGAAAATCCTCGGGGACAAAAACTTTCCCCCGCCGATCTCGCCACTCTCGAACCCGCTCTCGGCGAAACCAACCGCCCCGCAATTTTCCTGCAAGAGCGCAGCGTCGATCCCCGCCAACTCACCGCCGCCGCCCTCCACGCCGGCCGCCGCTTAGGCGTAGATTTTTCCTCCGGCGATCCCGTCACCGCCATCAATTTTTCCGACGATCACGTCAGCGGCGTCACCACCACCAAAACTTCTTTCTTCTCCGAGATCGCCATCAACTGCGCCGGCGCATGGGCCGGCCAAATCGCGCCCCGCAACTTCCCGACTCGCCCAGTGAAGGGCCAAATGCTCTACCTGGTCGCGCCCAGGCGCGACTTGCTGAAGCACGTCATCCGCGCGCCCGAAGCCTACATCATTCCGCGCAGCGACGGCCGCATACTCGTCGGCACCACCATGGAAGAAGCCGGATTCGACAAGCGCACCGATCCCGCCGTCATTCAGCGCCTTCACCGCGCCGGCATCGCGCTCGTCCCCGACCTGCGCGATGCCAAAATTCTCGAAGACTGGGCCGGCCTTCGTCCCGGCACGCCCGACGCGATCCCCATCCTCGGCGCAACTTCTACCCCCGGCTACTACGCCGCCACCGGCCACTTCCGCGACGGCATCCTGCTCGCCCCTATCACCGCCAAACTCATGGCACAAGTAATCAGCGGGTCAAAGCCCGCACTCGATCTCACTCCGTTCTCACTCGCGAGATTCACGAACGCCGCTTGATCACTCACGCCGAAGAAAAAGCGGATGTCATTCCGAACCGATCCGAAGGATCGGTGAGGAACCTGCTTTCCCCCGGGCGCGAAACGGCGCTTCGCCTCCCGAACACCCCCACTCGCGCTATACTATCCCGTTTCCACCTCGAAAGGATCCACCCATGGCTTCCCCGGCAGTCGACTTTGCCCGCAATAATCAGCAGCGCTTTCTCGGCGAACTCAAAGATCTTCTCCGCATTCCCAGCGTCAGCACGCTCGACGAACACAAATCCGACGTGCAAAAGGCCGCCGAATTCGTGGCCAACGACCTCCGCCGCATCGGCATGGAAAACGTCGAAATCATTCCCACCAAGGGCCATCCTCTTCTATATGCCGACTGGCTGCACGCCCCCGGCAAGCCCACCGTCCTCTGCTACGCCCACTACGACGTTCAGCCCCCCGATCCGCTCAACGAATGGCAATCTCCGCCCTTCATCGATAAAGCCGCGTATCCCGGCACCGACGACGACTCCAAAAACTGGACTCTCTCTCCCGAGCGCAACCACAACATCTACGCCCGCGGCGCAGTCGACGACAAAGGTCAGCTCTGGATGGAAGTCAAAGCCCTCGAATCGCTCATGCAATCCGGTGGCGGAAAATTGCCCATCAATGTCAAAGTGATTTTCGAAGGCGAAGAAGAAGTCGGCGGCGAATCCATCACCGAATACGTCAAGAAGCAAAAAGCAAAGTTAAAAGCCGATTTCGCCCTGGTCTGCGATACCGAACTTTTCGCGCCCAACCTGCCCACGCTCTGCGTCGGCCTGCGCGGCCTGGTTTACACCGAAATCGAAGCCCAGGGTGCCATGGTCGACCTCCACTCCGGCGTCTACGGAGGCGCAGCCCCGAATCCATTTTTCGCCCTGTGCGAAATCATCAGCAAGCTCAAAGACGCCAAAGGCCACATCCTCATCCCCGGCTTCTACAAGAACGTAAAAGCCCCCAGCAAAGACGAACTCAAAGCCTGGAAGCGCCTGCCCTTCAAGGAAGAGCACTATCGCAAAACCGAAGTCGGATCAAAATCTCTCACCGGCGAACCCGGCTACTCGGTTCTTTATCGCACCTGGGCCCGCCCCACGCTTGAAGTTCACGGCATGCCCGGAGGCTTCATCGGCGCCGGAGCAAAAACCGTCATCCCCGCCAAAGCCACGGCCAAAGTTTCCATGCGCCTTGTGCCCAACCAGGACCCCGAAGATATTCTCAAGCGCTACACCGCATTCGTGAAAAAGCTCACGCCCAAAGGCATCGAAACCAAAATCAAAGTCCACAGCAAGGGCCCGGCTTCCGTCGTCGACACCGACAATCCCTACATCAGGGCCGCAACCGAAGCTCTGCACGAAACCTTTAAGAAAGACACCGTCTTCATCCGCAGCGGCGGCTCCATCCCCATCGTCAACGACTTCTACCAGAACTTGAAACTTCCCAGCGTAATGATGGGCTTCGGACTCCCCGACGACAATCTCCACGCCCCCAACGAAAAATTCCACATCCCCAATTTCCACCGCGGCATAGAAACCATCTGCCGCTTCTTCGAAATCCTGGGCGAGTGATTCTTGTACGGACGGACTCATCCTCCGTCAGCGCGAAGCTCGCCCGCGTTTTGTCATCCGAGCGACGAACCTCTGTAACCGCAACGCGCAGATTTCCTCGCCGGTATAAAATGTTTGATCGCCAACGCTTCGCAGAACGGAAGCAATCGCAAATCCATGACGAAATCCCGCCGCGAGTTCTTGACCCGGACATCGCTTGCATTATTAGCCGCTGCCGGAGCGCGGCGAATCGACGCGCAACAGCCTTCCGATCTTCCTCCCGCCTCGCCTTCGGCGTTCGGCACGGGAACGCCTGTGGGGCCGGAGGTTTCGGCAATGACGTTTGCCCAGGCGGAAAAGCTCGTGCAGTTCGAACTGACCGCGGCCGAACGTGACATGGCCGCCGCCAGCTGGCGCAAAACCATGGCCGGGTTATACGAGCGCCGCACCGGTCCGCGAAAAATCGCTCTTGAACCCTCTCTCGCGCCGGCCAGCCACTGGAACCCAATTTTGCCGGGCGAAAGGCTTGGCCCGGAGCGCGATCGCTTCATTCGCACCGATACCGATCCCGGGCCTTTGCCCGAACGCGACGAAGACATCGCCTTCGCTCCGGTCACGCGCCTGTCGCGCTGGATCGAGCAACGCAAGCTTACTTCCGACCGGCTCACGCGCATTTATCTGGCGAGGCTGGAACGTTTCGACACCGAACTGCACTGCGTGATCACGCTCACTCGTGACCTCGCTTTGGCGCAGGCCAAACAAGCGGACAAAGAAATCGCCGCCGGCCACTATCGCGGCCCGCTGCACGGTATTCCCTGGGGCGCGAAAGATCTTCTCGACACCGCCGGCATTCGGACCACCTACGGGGCCGAACCGTTTCGCAACCGGGTCCCGGCGGAAGATGCCGTCGTGGTGAAGCGTCTGTACGATGCGGGAGCTGTGCTGGTCGCGAAATTGAGTCTTGGCGCGCTGGCTTTGAACGATGTCTGGTTTGGCGGACAAACCATGAATCCGTGGCTGCTCGAGGAAGCCTCTTCCGGATCGAGCGCCGGCCCGGCTGCGGCCGTCGCCGCGGGGTTGGTCGGCTTTGCCATCGGCAGCGAAACCGGCGGCAGCATTGTCAGTCCATCCATGCGCTGCGGCATCACCGGGCTCCGCCCAACCTACGGCCGGGTCGCCCGCACCGGCGCAATGACGCTGTGCTGGTCGCTCGACAAGCTCGGGCCAATGACGCGCGCGGTTGAAGATACGATGCTGGTGCTGAAAGCAATTTCCGGCCCGGACGCCGGCGATGTGGCCAGCCTGCCAAGTCACTTCGACTTCGACGCCGGCGCCAGCGTGCGCGCTCTGCGCGTGGGATATTTCCCCCAGTGGATGAAGGAAAATCCGGCGACAGCGGTCGATCGCAACGCGCTCGAAGAAATTAAGAAACTGGGGATGTCAGCTGTTGAAATGTCGATCCCCGACTGGCCCTACGGCTGCCTGAATTTGATTCTCTTCGCCGAAGGCGCAGCATCGTTCGAAGAACTGGCTTTAAGCGGCGGCCTGAACGAATTGCGCGCGCAGGTGCCCGACGCCTGGCCGAACATTTTCCGCGAATCGCGTTTCCTTTCCGCCGTCGATTTCGTTCAGGCCGATCGCTTCCGCCGCAAAGTAGCCCAGGAAATGTCGCGAGTATTCGCAGAGGTCGACTTATTGCTGGTGCCTTCTCTGCGGGATGAGATGTTGACCATCACCAACTTTACTGGGCATCCGTCGCTTACCCTGCGTGCCGGATTTATTGAAGTCGCCAAAGCTCGCAGCGACTGGGCGCCCGATCCGAACCATCCCATGCCGACTTTTTCGCCCCCTCGCCGCGTGCCGGATGGCGTTACCTTGATCGGGCGATTGTTTGACGAAGGCACGATCGCGTCGGTTGGCCTTGCATTGGAGCGGGCGTTCGGCGTGGTGAATGAGCGGCCGCCGGGATTTTAGCTTTGCCGGATTCGCATCAGGACGCGGCTGACAGCATCTGGCCCCGGCCAACATCAGCGCCTATGAAACAGTAGATTGCCTTCCCGCAGTTTGCGCGGTGAGCAAATCATCGATCGTCCGGCTCAAACCTAGCGCGGCGGCAGTCCGGCGTTTAGGCTGAATACCGTGCCGTCGCCAAAGTGGCCCGTTGTGGCATTGCCGAACGAGTCGGTCGTTCCCCACAGCGTTCCGTCCTTGGCCTGCAAAATCACCATCGGGTAAGCCCCCACCGCCGCCTTCGAATTGAATGGCTTCAAGGTCTGGATCAACGAGCCGTCGGCGGGCGACAGTGTGATGATGTTTCCATAGCTATTGCCGACAATATCGGCCATCCAGAAGTTGCCATCGCTGGCCAGCAGCAGGCCATCTGGCTCGCCCGCGCCGTCTTGTGTTGTATAGAAAGAAAAAAGCTGCAGATTGCTACCGTCCACATCTACTTCGAATACGCCTTCGCCGCTTACTCCGTAAACGCCGTAAAGGCCGTAAAAGTTGCCGTTTGGGCCCAGGGTCAAGTCGCCTCCGTGCGAAGGCAGGCCATTAAACAATGGGAAGTTCAGCAGTGCTGTCGACAAAACCCCGGTGGATTCGTTGTAGTGGAACAGCACTTCACCGCTGGAACTGGCAGTGAGCCCGTAGAACGTGCCGTCCGGGCCGGAAACCAGGGCGCCCGGATTTTCTCCCGTCGTCGAGAAATCGAAATTGACCACCACTTTATATGCGCCCGTGGAGGGAACAATCTGAAAAATGGTGCCCGCGCTGTTGGTGCCGCCGTAATACGTGGTGCCGTAAATGTTGCCGTCAGTTCCCACAGACATGAAATATCCGGCGTTTCCGTCGGCGCAATTTGCCTCCGAGCAAAATTTGTGGACGATCTGAAAATCCGATCCGTCCGTGTTGATGCGATACAAAAGTCCGTATCCGCAATAGCCGTTGCAGCCGTCGATGCCTCCGAAAAGAGTGTCGCCATAGAGTTTGCCGTCAGGGCCCTGAACGATATTTCCCGGCAGATTGCCCGTCGCATAAGTCTTGTTCGGCCCGGGCGCGAATACATGTAGTCGCGTAAACTTGCCTGCGGCTGTAACCGAAAATACCGTTCCGCCGGTGGGTGATGAACTGCCCTCCATGGAATCCTGCGCGGCGCCGTAGAAATTTCCGTCGGACGCCTGGATGAGGGAGTCCGGCCGGCCCCCTTCAGGGCAGCCCCCGATCCTCTCGAAGGCGTTGCCGTTGCAGATAAAGGTATAAACTGCGGTTGGCTGCGAGTTGGCGGCGAACGCGGAGCTGGCCAGAAGCGCCAGAACAGCAACAAATGTGAGCTTGTATCTCATAGGACTGCCCTCCTGTAGCAAACATTCGTAACGCGGCGGCATTTCTTGCCCGGTTTATATCGCAGGGATGATCGGCGGTTGTCACGGAGATGTAAAAAGATGCACGATCGGCGAGGCCGGGCATGAAACAACAATGCCGCACCAATTTCTGGCAATCTTAAGGGAATGCCGGAACTCCCCGATATCGCTGCGTACATCGCAGCCCTTCAACCGCGAATCGTCGGGCAACCGGTGGAGCATGTGCGCTTGGGCAGCCCCTTTGTACTGCGCACCGTGCAGCCTCCGCCTGCAAGCGTTGAAGGCCACCAGGTCCGCGAGTTGCGGCGCATCGGCAAGCGCATCGCGTTCGGCTTTGACAACGACATTTGGCTCGTCATTCATCTGATGATCGCTGGCCGGCTGCACTGGCGGCCTCGTGAAGCCAAGCTCGGCGGACGAAATAATCTTGCGGCCCTGGATTTTCCACAGGGAACGCTCGTCCTGACCGAGGCCGGGTCGAAGCGCCGCGCTTCGATTCACCTGGTAAGCGGCGAGGATGGGCTGCATTCGCTTGACCCCGGCGGCATCGATGTCTTCGCTGCGAGTCTCGAAGATTTTCGTAAAGCGTTGACCGCCGAAAATCGCACGCTCAAACGTGCGCTTACCGATCCGCGCATTTTGAGTGGAATCGGCAACGCCTACTCGGACGAGATTCTGCACACGGCGCAACTCTCGCCCGTTACGCTCACCAGCAAGCTGAAGGAAGAAGAGTGGCGGCGGCTGTACGAATCAACGCACGAGGTATTGCAGTTGTGGATCGGCCGCCTGGAAAAAGAAGCCGCAGCCGGCTTTCCGGAAAAAGTCACCGCCTTCCGCAAAGACATGGCCGTTCACGGCCGCTACGGGCAGCCCTGTCCGCGGTGCGGAGAAAAGATTCTGCGCATTCGCTATGCCGACAACGAAACGAACTATTGCGCCCGCTGCCAGACCGGCGGGAAAGTGCTTGCCGATCGCAGCCTCTCGCGCCTGCTGAAATCCGACTGGCCTCGCACGCTTGACGAACTGGAAGCGTTAAAGAAAAAATAGCGTTCCTACTTTTTTTCCGGATCCGCCAGAAAACGATAACCCACGCCGCGCACGGTAAGCAGATGTTTCGGCTGTGCCGGATCATCTTCTATATACCGCCTCAAGCGCACAATGAAATTGTCGATGGCGCGGGTGTCGGTGTCTTCGTGCAGGCCCCACACTTCTTCAAGAATCTGCTTACGCGAAACCACTCGGCCATCGTTGCGGATGAGATGCCGCAGCAGTTCCGACTCCATCACTGTGAGGTGGACGGGAATTCCGCCCGCGCACAACTCCAGAGTCCCGAAGTCGATGGTCTTTCCCCCGAACGAGAATGTTCCAAAATCCGCCGGCTGGCCCGAACCGGAAGATGCATCCCCGGCGTGTTGGCCCAGCTTCATCCACTGGCTACGCCGCAGCAGTCCTTGAAGCCTGGCCAGCAGAATCGCGAGATCGAATGGCTTGGGTAGATAATCGTCCGCGCCGGCGGCAAACCCTTTCAGCACATCCTCCGGGCGGCTGCGCGCCGTCAGCATGAGAACCGGGACATAATTCCGCGCGCTGCGCAGCTCAGAAACCACGCTGAACCCATCCTTGCCCGGCAGCATGATATCGAGAACAATGACATCGAAAAGCTCTTTTTTTCCAAGCAGCCGGTCGGTGGCAGCTTCACCGTCGCCAACCACTTCTGCCGAATAGCCTTCGGCCTCCAGATTGAAGCGCAGACCCTGCGCCAGATGCTCCTCATCTTCCACCACCAGAACGCGGCTCATGCGCTTGCCCTCGGCAGTTCCAGAGTAAAAGTTGTTCCCTGGCCCTCTCCGGCGCTTTCGGCAAACACTTTGCCCCCGTGTTTTTCGGCAATCGACTTGACGATGAACAATCCCAACCCGCTGCCCTTCACATGCGCCAGCGAACGATCGTGCGCCCGGTAGAAGCGTTTGAAAATGCTTTTCATTTCGTCGGTGGGAATGCCGATGCCATGGTCTTGTACGGTCAACATCACGCGCTTTTCGTTGCCGTTCAACGCCACCGCAATGTCAACCTGTTCTCCGGAATACTTCACTGCGTTGTCGAGCACGTTAAACACCGCCGTGCGCAAGTCCTCGGCGTTGCCCAGAACACGGGCGGCGCTTCCATCCGCCTTCTGGTAGCGCAACACATCCGTGGAAAGATGGTGCCGCGAACGCGCCGCCTCCACGCACTCTCGCACAATCTGGTCCATGTCAACCGGAGACTTCTCCCGGCCGGCCCGTTTGTCCCCGGCGCGGCCGGCGCGCAGGACCTGCTCCACCGTTTGGTTCAGCCGGTCGGTGTCGCGGAGCATCAGCCGGTAAAACTCCAGCTTCCTTTCTTCCGGCAGGTCGCGGCGCAGCAAAGTCTCGAGATGAAGGCGGATGGAAGCTACGGGTGTTTTCAGTTCGTGCGTGACCGCGTTGATAAAGCTGTCATGCTGCTCGCTGCGGCGCAGTTCGCGCACCAGAAAACTGGTGTTGACGATCATCCCGGCGATGATCACCGCGAAGAAGATGATGCCGAAAAACAGCAGAACCCCTTCGCGCCAGTTGAGGATGATCCAGCCAACGTTGAGCGCAACCGCCAGCGCCACCAGGCCAATGCCCAGGCAGACGAAGAAGACGATAGTCCCGCGGCGGCTGGTGATGCGCATGACAGGCTGATTTTAACGCCGAGATGCTCAACCGCGCTCAAGACCTTGTCATCCTGAGCAAAGCGAAGGACCCCCTGCCATGCCGATTGCTCCGGCGCTGCGTCAGGGAGTTCCCACGACCCGGCTTCATCGTGGGAATTCCCTCAAGCCGCGCGCATGCGACCAGCAAGCACCGGGTCCTCCGACTTCGTGAATGCTTCGCTTCTGTGTTCTCTGTGTTTTTTCTGAATTCCCAAACAAAAAACCCCGATCCATGATCAGGACCGGGGTTCCAACCTCACAATACTGTAAACCCTAATCCCCCGCCGCGGCTCCTTCCGCCAAAGGCTCGGTAATCAGTTGCCCGTTCGGAGCTGCCACCAATCCTTTTTCCAGATCGGCCAAGCGCACGCGCTTGATGTCCCACGCCAGCCCAAGCTGCTTCAGCGTCCAGATGCCGTACCAGTTGGTATCAATCTCATACCAGGTAAGACCATGCGCGGCGGAAGTCGGATGGGCGTGGTGATTGTTGTGCCATCCTTCGCCAAACGTCATCAGCGCGACCCACCAGCTGTTGGTGGAAAGATCGCGCGTGGCGAAGCGGCGCGTTCCCCAGGAGTGCGTGGCCGAATTCACCAGCCAGGTGCAGTGCAGCCCGAACACCGTGCGGAAGAACGTTCCCCACAGGAGATAAGGCAGGCCGCCAAAGGCCAGCAGGCCGGCTCCTACCACAATCTGTGGAACGTAATGATATTTCGTGATCCAGACGTGAAATTTATCTTTGGCAAGATCGGGGACATAGCGGGCCAGCGTGGTCGTGTCATGGTGCATGGACTTGCCCATGAGAATCCAGCCCATGTGCGCCCACCATTTGCCGTCAATCGGCGAATGCGGGTCCCCATCCTGATCCGAAAATTGATGATGGATGCGGTGCGTGGCTACCCAGAAAATCGGGCCGCCCTCAAGCGCCAGCGTGGCACAAACCGTCAGGAAATATTCCACCCACTTGGGGGTCTTGTAACCGCGATGGGTGAGCAGCCGGTGATAGCACATGCCGATGCCCATGCTGCCCGAAATCCACCACAGCACGGCGGCCACAAAAACCGCCTTCCAGGTGAAAAAGAACAATGCCGCCACGGCGCCCACATGGAACGCCGCCATGAAAATCGCTGTGATCCAGTTCACTTCGTTGTTTGCCGCCGGCCTGCGTTCGAGTGTTTCCAGTTGCATTTGGTCTGAGGGTTCCTGTTATGTGATCTGAGTTCTTCCCGCCTTTTTAAGCTATCAGCAGAGCGGGGCAGGCGAGTGTAATACTTGTGTAATAGCGGCAAAGCGGGCGTTACCGAAGTATCAAAACAAAAGGCACGGCCGGGGGCCGCGCCTTTCATCGACTGTCCTTGAGCCGGTTTTACGCGCTTTTCGGCATCTGCATCATCGCTTCGGTCATTTCATCCATCGACATGTCTTTCTTGTGCGTTCCGATCGACCACTTGTGGCCGAACGGATCGGCCAGCTTGCCGTAGCGGTCGCCCCAGAACATGTCGGCCAGAGGCATTTCCACTTTGCACCCAGCCTTGATCGCACGGTCGAACGCCGTATCCACGTCATCGAGATAAATGTGCAGCCCCATGCCCGCCCCGCCGGTCGAAAGCGGAGACAGCGCGCCCATCTCGGGAAATTCGTCGCCCAGCATAATGATCGAGTCCCCAATCCGAATCTGCGCGTGAGCAACTTTGCCGTCGGGACTCTTCATCACGCCCCTTTCTTCAGCGCCAAACGCCTGTTTATAGAACTCGATCGCCCGCGCCGCATCGCGCACGGTCATATACGGTGTAACCGAATGGAAACCTTCTGGTATGGGCTTAACGGACATTGCGCCTCCTCGTGGAAAAATTCCGGCAAACAGCTTACACCAAAAGGTAGGCTCAGAGTGTCAATCTGCGGTTAAATGAAAAATTCCCTTACGGCTAACCCCCATCAGAAGAACCTGGTTACTCCCTCTTCCATCACCACCACGCGATCTCGTATTCCTGCCGCTTGGGCTTCCTGGGCAAGCAGCAGCAACGGCTCATCCACCGGCTCATGCGACAAGCGGAACGTGCCGTAATGCATAGGCACCATCCAGCGCGAGTGGAGATCGAGAAACGCCCGGGTCGCATCGCCCGGGTCGGCGTGAACGTTGCGAAACGTCGGGGGGTTATAGGCCCCAATGGGCAAAAGCGCCACTTCGGGAGAGAACCGCCGTCCGATTTCACGAAACCCGGCAAAATATGCGGTGTCGCCGGCGTGGTAAATCGAGTGCTTACCGGACTTTAAAACATAACCGCCATAGCCGCGATGGGAATCTTTCAGAATTCTCGCCCCCCAGTGCCGCGAGGGGACATGCGTCACGGTTAAGTTTCCGTGGCGTGAACTCTTCCACCAGTCCAGCTCAATAATCTCTGCGAACCCCAAATCGGAAACCAGATCCGCCACATGGCTGGGAACGATCACCGCCGGAGCTTTGCCGCGCGCGCGCAGATTATTCTGCACAATCGCCCGCAGCGATGGCCGATGCAGGTGGTCGAAGTGCGCATGGGTTACCAGGACGATATCGATCCCCGGCAGATCCCGCACCCTCAATCCCGGACGCCGCAAGCGCTTCAGCACGAACAACCATCGGGCGAAATTGGGGTCGATCACTACGCTGTGCCCGCCGATCTGCACAAAAAAACTGGCGTGGCCGATGAAGGTCACCCCCAGTTCTCCGTTCGTGACCAATTGTGGTTTATGCGTTTCGCCGCACAGCGGCGTGACTGCGGAATGGCGCACCAGTCGGCCAAACTGCGATGCTCGCTTGCGAAGGGCCGGATTGCGTAGCGTTGCCTTGATCATCCCGGACCGGGTCTGCTTATTGGATGAGCGGTTCAAGCCAGTGGGTTTTATTTTAGATCACGCCATTGTAAAGATGCGTGATTCTTCGGGTTCCTTTTATTAACAACCACAAATGAAAACGCCGGCGTAAACGCATGCCGGCGTTGCTTAACATTTCCCAGGCCTTCAGTTCTTTATCCGATTGACAATCCATTCTGACGGAGGCATCTCTCGCGTTCCCTCGTCGTCATAATAGAAGTGCATTTCATGATCGGACTTCGCATTCGGCACGGGCTTGTCGTTAAGTCCACTGAAACGGGCTGCGCTGCCCACAGCGGGCAGTGGCGCTTTTGTCGTGAACATGGACTCGCGCAGCGTCGAGCCTTGCGGCCCGAGCGCATTGGCGAATACTCCAAACGCGTTTCCGTTCACGTACGACACGCCGATGTAGTCGGCGACCATCGGCCCCTGATCGGAAACCGGCAGCCACGAGAGCTTCATCGGTCCGGCGATTTTTGCCCCCGCAGTCCACGTCGAACCCCCATCCGAGGAAGTCACAAAACCAACCTCCAGCTCGCACGTGCTTGAAGTGCAGTTCGAAACCGGGTAGTAGTAATACACCACGGTGATGTGCGCGGTGCTGCCCGAAGTATTGGGATCGATCCCGATTCCGGGCAGAAAGTGGTCCACGGTGCTCGTGGTCGCATCGATCGGAATGCGGGTAACTGCGCTCCACGTATTGCCGTCGCTCGACGTGCTCATCACAATGTCGTTCGAGCTGCAACTCTTGCGGAAGCGGCAGTCCGCCCACGCCACAAAAACTTTTCCCC
>DATLKM010000343.1:0-8148 GCA_035538435.1 Binatia bacterium | reverse complement strand
CTCGCGCGCAAAACGGGTATGGACAGAGGTGGCTCAGGCGCTGGGCGTGAGCATCGAGACCGTGCAGAACCTGATCGTTGATCGCACCCTCAAGGTGTTTGACCCGCGAATCACGGAGCGATCCCTAATGAACCTGTGCCGCCGCAACGGCTCGCTCCTCAACTGGGAGTTCCTGGACGCGGAGACTCGTGACTGGCTCGAGAGTTCCATGGACCTGGATCGTCGCGCCGGCATGGATACGACGATGTGCCTGAATCCATTTCGGAGGCACGCTCTGGTGGTTAGAAAGTGCGGCCGGTGTGGGCGCTCGATTCGCGGCAACGCATTCTTCGCGCACTCGAATTGTCGCAAAAGCCCGAAAATCCCCTGACCCACGAAGCAGCACTTCGAATTGAGCCTCCCGAGAACACAAAACCGTTTCGGGTTCCGCTCAAGCCCCTGTCCAGCGAGTTTCGCTTTGTCAGTTTGACGATCGGGCCAGATTCTCAATTTCTTGTTAGCCGACCATCCTCCAATTGAGCGTCAATCTCAGCTTGTATGTTGACGAACAGGGATGCAAAATCGCGCACGGATCGCGAAAGGCGCGTGCATCGAATCGCGCTAGCAGGAGGAAGAGTTATGAAAGCTGCAGTCGTACCCGCTATGAGTAGTTCTTGGCAGATCAAAGAGGTTCCCCAGCCTCAACCTGGTCCTGGTCAAGTGCTAGTTAAGATGCACGCGAGCGGCATCTGTTATACCGATGTGCACCAAACACTCGGACACCTTCCAGGACCATTTCCCCGAATCCTCGGGCACGAGCCGGTCGGGGAGATCGTAGCCGTGGCTCCTGATGTGACCACTCGCAAGGTAGGTGATCGCGTCGGCTCAGCATGGATTCAGTCCACCTGCGGACGCTGCGAATGGTGCCAGCGCGGCCGCAGAATGTTCTGCCCCTATCTGAAGGGCACGGGCGGCGAAGCGCAAGGCGGTCACGCCGAGTACATGCTGATGAACGCCGATGCTACATACTTGATTCCCGACAAAGTTTCCTACGAGCAAGCCGCACCGATCTTCTGCGCCGGGTATACCGTTTATAGCGGGCTCCGCTGGGCCGACCCGCAGCCGCACGAGCGCGTGGCCGTGCTTGGAATCGGCGGGCTTGGGCATCTGGCGGTACAATACGCGAAGGCTGCGGGCTTCGAGACCATCGCGATTTCGCACTCTCCCGATAAGGACAAGATGATTCGCGAGCTGGGCGCGGATGAAATTGTCCGCGACGGAAAGAGCCTTACCGCAGCGGGCGGCGCCGACATTATCCTCAGCACCTCCAACTCGACCAAATCCATGGTGGACAGCATTCAGGGCCTGCGCCCAGACGGCAGGTTTATCGTTATGGGTGCTGACGCGGAACCGCTTTCGATCTCGCTGATCGAGCTGCTCTTCAAGCGCATCAAAATCATCGGCAGCCAGCAAAATGGCCCTGAATACCTTTACGAAGCCCTGGATTACGTAGCCCAAGGAAAAGTTAAATCGATAATCGAGACCTACCCGTTGGCCGACGCTGCGAAGGCTTATCAACGCGTTGTCGAGGGAACAACCCGGTTTCGCGCGGTCCTCACAATGTAGATACCCGATCCGAGCACTCACCGCTGGTTTCGGCCGGATCACGGGCAAGTAAATCCGTTGGACTCAGTGCAGCGGTTTCACACACCGTTGTCGTCCAGAGCGAAACGTCACTATTTCAATGTCGCGGTGGAGGCGAAGCGCTTTCGATACTCGCGAGGCGGGATGCCCAACGTTCTGATGAAAGTGCTGCGCATCTGCTCTTCACCGCTGAAGCCGCTGTGTTCGGCAACGGTTTCGATGCGATCGGTGGTCTCTTCCAGACGGCGACGCGCTACATCAATGCGAATCGCACCCCCAGTTTCATTTCTTGAAATGTCGCTGATTTCAAAGGCATTCGCGCTGGATAACATTTTCAGTCGTAATTGCATCTCCAACGCGACCACTTATCAAACGTGTGTTGTTCCAAGCGCGGCTCATGGAGCGTGTTTGAATACACCAGTTTTAGGGAGGGTGCGCATTCTGGGGCCATCGCTGAGAAACTCGGAAGCGGCCAGCCGCTCAGAGGAATTGGCGTGTTCGGACGCATTGGGTACGCTCCCGAGGAAACCAACCCTGTCACACGCAATGTGAGCGTAAGCGCTGTTTGCCAATGGCCCTCTCTGACCACAGGCCCATCGACAGTTTCGGATTGGGAATCTATCACAATGGAATCAGCCAGCCTCTAAAGGACGTCCGTGCGCACAACAGTCGCTTGCGGTAAAGAACCCTTGCCGCTAGGTGCGGTTCGCCGAGGCGACTCCCTGTGAGCGTACCGTCGGAATAGCCTTCGCCACTACCGAGCGAGCTGACCATAAGTCCTGCCAGTGAATCGCAATATCAGCGAGGAGAAGCGAGAGGGCCAGGCAAACCCAAAGCACCGTTTCTGTTATCGCAAAACTGTGCCATCCGCCGATCCCGGAGATCATCCGGACTTCGAGAAACACAATCGCAACAGCATAGCTGCGTGTCATCCATTGACGGTGCTGCTGAATTTTTCCTTTTAGAGCGAAGGCCAAGGCGATCACGGTGGTAAGCATCCAAAGCAAGGCATCCACCATAGTAGCGATCGTGAATGAACGCGACATACCCACCTGCTCATCGAATCGATACTGGATAAAAGCGCCGATAGGTGACCCAATCAGAACACCAGCCACATACACTCTTCCCACTACGCGGTGCAGCTTGGCGTAGCGAAGGCGAAGCCGGTCAGAAAACTGCATCGGGCCCAGGAAAAGCGCGCACGCTGCCACCAGACCGTGTATCAGAAGCCACCACTTGAATGGTTCGTAGTGTTTCCAAACGGGGTCTCCCGAATCGATTAAGAACCGTTCGTTATGGATAATAACGTAGCCCATCATAAGTAAGATGTATCCAAATACGATGTACTTCCACCGAAACCAGCTTCTGTTCATATGCTCCCTTCGTTTGTGGATGAGACCTGTTGGCCAGGCATTGTCCGACTCGGCAGATCTCACAACTCGATCAGTGAACTACATCGCGGACATGGAGTTGTGTCTGCATCTACGCCTCTGGGCCCAATCTTGCTGAATTCTTCCAAGACAAGGACAGATTCCACGTGACCGACACTGGTGATACGAAGATGAAGATGCATTGAGTTTGCGTGCGACGCCCTGATGAAGCCGAGATCAATTAGGAATCACGGGCGCATCTGGCGGGATCGTGACAACTTGTCGGTGGAAGCAGCGGCAGCAGAAATCGACGTATCGTGAGAGCAGAGCTCCATGTCGCAGGCCGGTTCGTGGCGCAGAAATTCTTGCCGATATTCTGTGGGGCTGGCTCCGCACATCTTCCGGAACACCCGTGCAAAGTGCTGCTGCGTTTTGAACCCGCATGCCACGGCAACATCCAGGATGCGCGCGTCGGCATCGCGCAGCATCTCCTTTGCGCGCTCTATCCTATGGCGCAAAAGAAATTGGTGCGGGGTCTCGCCAGTCGACTTGCGAAACACCTGTGAGAAATAGCCCGTGCTGAGCCCAGCTGATTGCGCCATCTGATCGAGACTCAGCTCGTCCTCGATCTTTTCATGCACAAGTTCGGTAACTCTTCGCAGGCTCGCTGGAGTTAGCCCCACTCCATCGCAGCCCTCTTCCACCTTCATTACGACCAGCGTCATGTCGTCCCGGTCTCGCTGGCCACCGGCGAACCCGGCTACTCCGTTCAGAATACGGTCGATGATTTCCTTAGGCTGCTCGCAGCCGCAAGAACTCAGCAGCTTCTCAAACGATTCCGCTCCCCAAAGTTCACCCTGATCGTTCTGAACCTCGGTGATGCCATCGGTGTAACCAACTAGCACATCACCAACTTGGAGCTGAAATGTTGCCGTTGTAAATTGCGCATCGGAGGAGATTCCCATGGGCATGCCTCCCGCCTTCAAGCGGAAAATTTCACACCGTCCATCGCGCGGGCGGAGCACGATTGGGGGATTGTGGCCAGCATTTACGTATCGCAAGATACGCGTTGCAGGCTGATACTCCGCGTAGAAGAGCGATGCGAAGTAATGGATCGGAGAGGAGCCGTATACGAGCTGATTGACATCCGTCATGAGCGTGGAAAGGTCCGAATGTGAATGCAGTGCCTGCGCTCGAAGAGAACCTTGGAGACTTGCCATGAGCAAGGCCGCTCTAATCCCCTTTCCTGAAACATCTCCGATAGCGATGCCCCAGCGCTCTCCTTGCAAGGATAAGAAGTCGTAGTAATCGCCTCCGATGTCGTGAGCAGGCTGGTAAAAGGCTTCACAGGATAGACACGGGATTGAGAGGCTGGGTGGTGGAAAGAACGCGCGTTGCACATCCTTCGCGCCCTCCAAGTCCGTTTGAAGCGCCTTGTAGAATCCGGAATCCGATTTGGCTTTTTTTATGTATTCCGAGAATGTCTCCACGTGATTCCGCAGGAGGAGACCTGCTTGTTTCCCTCGTCCTTTCTGTAGGGCGTCGACTATCGGTTGGTGCGATTCAACAACTTCGAGCATGTGCTCCGAAAGATTTCCGATCATCGCGCGCATGCGCAAGTCAAGCGCCAGGCTGTCCCAGACGCGTAAGAGAAACTCATTCTGCGAGGCTTTTAAGATACTTCGGTGGAAATTGATGTCGTGTTCGATGCAAGCATCGAGATTGCCATCCTGAAAGGCAGTGCGCATGCCGTCTAATTCACCTAGCAACGAGGTGACATTGCCCCCAAGCGTGGCCGCGGCAGCTCGCCCGGCGATCTCTTCCAGGGCCGCCCGCACCTCATAGGCTTCTTGCATCCCTTTAGGGTCTGGGGAATTAACGCTCGCGGAGAAGTCATCAGCGAGGGTGATCATCCCGAGTGCTTGGAATTCGGCAAGGGTTTTCAGCACCAACTCTTTGTCCATCCCCTGTTCGACTGCAATTCTGTCTACCTGCAGGGACTGTCCCGGTCGAAAGCGTCCGCTAAACAGCTCCCTCGCCAATCGTGCCCGGCCTAAACCCGGTAGTTGGCCCTTATCAGCCACGCGTACAACAACCTCACGCTCTCCGTCTTTCAGAAACACGATGCCCTCCTCTAAATGGTTTCTAGGCTGGGAGTAAGCACCGCCAAGCGAGATTGTGTTTCCCCTGGATCTCGGATGGCGGACTACGAACGCAAAATCCTCGAGCGTCCGGGTCCTACACTAGAAACCTTCAGGAAAGTAGGAGTGAAGGTCCTGTCCGGATTCTGTGGATTTCTTGTACGGCTGCTACGTCGTTGACAACACGGGCGTTAGTTGAGAGCGAAGATTAAAAGATGGCCAAAAATGTACCCATGGCAGCACAGACATGCTCTAACCCATCTTCGAGGCGGAATACTTTCCGCCATCCAAACGGGTCAGGTTCGAAAGATGAAATCTTTTCAGTCGTTCCGCCTCGACACAGCAAACCAGTGTCTATGGCGCGGGCAAGAGCGGGTCCCAATTGCCCCGAAAGCCTTCGATGTGCTGCGCTACTTGGTCGAAAATCCAGGGCGGCTAGTCACGCAGGACGAAGTTCTGGAAAAGCTGTGGCCTGAGACCTATGTCAATCCGGAGGTGTTCAGAAAATACATTCTGGACATCCGAAAGATTCTCGGCGACCGTCCCGATAAACCTGAATTTATCGAAACCGTGACCAAGCGCGGGTATCGGTTCATTGCGCCCGTCATAGATGACGATGCGACGCTGTCTCAGGATTTGGCCACGCAAAAACAAGAATCTGCTCCCGAACCTGCTGCTGCACTGCAAATAGACCAATCTCGAACTCATTTTTTTCAGAGGTTCGCAATAATTGCCATTCTCGGCGTGGTCGTCGCAGTTGCCATCGCGGGCCATTTCTGGTTTGCTCGAGGCAAAGCCACTCGTTCCTCTCCGAACGCCAATTCCATTGCCGTGCTGCCCTTTGCGGACCTAAGCCCGGGCAAAGACCAGGAGTATTTTTCCGATGGACTCTCCGAGCAACTGATTAATGACCTTGCTAAAGTCTCGGGCGTTAAGGTCGTTGGACGATCCTCGGCCTTTCAGTTCAAGGGCAGAAACGAAGACTTACGGGAAGTGGGAAGCAAGCTCGGCGTGGCCAATGTTCTGGAGGGAAGTGTGCGGCGTGACGGCAACCGTGTACGCATCACCGCGGAGCTGATCAAGACGGACGATGGCTTTCAGCTTTGGTCACAAACGTACGACCGGGAGATCAATGACATCTTCGCCGTGCAGGATGAAATCGCCCGCGCAGCGACTGAAGCGTTGCAACTGAAGTTGCTGGGAAGCAACGGCCAGCCGGTTCCCTCGAACTTGCGCAGCGCGAATCCGGAGGCATATCAGGCGTTCCTGCAAGCCCAATACTTCAGCGCGTTGGGCGAAAGCAAGGAAGACATGAGCAAGGCGCTCGCCTATACCGATCAAGCTATTAAGCTGGATCAGAAATATGCACCAGCCTGGGCCTTGCGGTCATCCGTGCAGACCATGATGGCGGAGGTCGGGGTAACCGAAGTTACAGAAGGCTTTCGAAGCGCTCGCCACGACGCAGAGCAGGCGATTGCCCTCGATTCCACTTCTGCCCCAGCCTATTTGGCGCTAGCCAAGATACAAATCGATGGTGACTGGGACTGGGACGGCGCTGCTACTTCCGTTACCAAAGCGGCGAACTTAGAACCAGGTAGCGCCGAAATCTTCCGCCTCCGTTCGTACCTATCCAGGGAATCGGGCAATCTTCGCGAGGCAATTAGGCTTGAGGAGCAGGCGGTTGCGCTCGACCCTCTTCGTCCCGATTTTCATTTGTGTCTGGGATACCTGCTGTACGTGGCAGGCCGATACGGTGAAGCTCAGGTCTCCCTGCAAAAAGCTCTGGACCTGAACCCGCAGGCTGCCTTTGTTCATCTCACTCTGGGTAAAATTCTGATCGCAGAAGGAAAGCCGCAGCAGTCACTCGCAGAAATTGAAAAGGAACCGCTCGAGTGGGGAAAACTCACGGGTCAAATCCTCGCTTATCATGCTCTCAGCCGTGAAAAGGATTCGAATGCGGCATTAGCGGGTCTTATCGCGAGTTATGACACGGGTGCGGGCTATCAGATTGCTCAGGTGTATGCGTATCGCGGGGAGTCCGACAAATCGTTTGAATGGCTGGAGCGTGCCTATAAGCAGCGGGACGCCGGAGTGTCCGACATAAAGACCGATCCATTATTCAAAAGCCTTCGCCACGACCCGAGATACACCGAGTTTTTGAAGAAAATGCGCCTGCCGACTTAGAGCAGTTAGTTGTTTCGCCGGGTCCAGCACTCTGAGATCTGACGACATCAACTGCGCCCGTCAACTTTGCCTCACGGATGCCCATTCGGTGCATTTCTCACTGGTTTTTAGACCTTCGTTCGGAATAATTCCGTAAGAAGCGACCCACAGCGGCATATTCAGACACAACTCAGTGTCCCCAACGTGTTTTTCTTTTGTTTAGGGAGACACACAATGACTACTGCATCTCAAAAAAGAGAGTTACTCAGACAGAATTCAAACGCCGTCGAGCACAGAGCTCTGTCGATCAAACATAAGCCGAGACCCAAGCGTTCCTACGTTGACGTGGGCATCGGCTCCGTGTGCTTGTCGGGCGAGGACACCGGCGGTGCCTATTGCCTCCTGGAGGTCGGTCTCGCCCCCGGGATGGGCGTGCCACGCCACACGCATACGCGTGAGGATGAATCGTACTTTGTCCTCGTTGGCGAACTGGAAGTCATGGTCGGAGGCAAGACGTTCGTCCTCAAGCAAGGCGATAGTCTCGTGGCGCCACGCGACATCCCGCATCAGTTGCGTAATTCTGGCGACGTCGAGAATCATTATCTCCTTGTCTTTTGGCCTTCGGGGTTCGAGGCGTTTCTGGAGAAAACGGCTGTTCCTGCGCCGGAAAACGCCGTTGCTCCAACTGAACCACCGGCGGCTGCCATTCGGAACGTCCATGAACTCGCCGGCGAGTATGGAATTATTTTCGGTTGACTCATGGCAAAGTCAGTTCTACCAGGCCTGTTTTTACTTTACGGTATGATCGCCAATCGCGCGTCGGACACCGTAGCAGGTGTGATTGCCCAGAT
>DATLKM010000342.1:0-2781 GCA_035538435.1 Binatia bacterium | reverse complement strand
CCCGAGCTCAATAGCCACGGCGCAATTCACCGGCGACAAAACGAGGTCCGATCTTGCGATAACCGACGGGGGCGCGGTCTCCATCCTGCTGGGGAACGGCGACGGAACCTTTCAGCAGCCAGTGAGCTATATCGCCGACGACGCGGAATGGGTCACGGCGCAGGATCTTAACAGTGACGGTAAGCTTGATCTAGCCGTCGCTAACTCCGGTAATTTCCCCGCGGCACCCGCGGCCGGCGTCGACGTGCTCTACGGCAACGGCGACGGGACATTTCAGCCTGAAGTTGTCTACCCGATTCCCGGCCGGGTCACCGCCTATTACGTCGCCGCAAGCGATCTCAACAACGATGGCAAGCCCGACCTCGCGGTGGTCGACTTCCTCAGGCAGCACGTTTTCACGCTGCTCAACACGGGCGCGGCAACGTTCTCGCCGACAACGCCGCTCAGCTTCGAGAAGCAGTTGCTTGGCACGACCAGTACGCCGATGTCCACGAAGATTACGAACTCCGGCACATCGGACATGACCTTTTCCTCCGTTGAGTGCAGCGGCGCACCCTTTCGCATGACGGGCAACACGTGTACCGGCAGCCTCGCGCCCGGCGCGCAGTGCTCCATTACGGCTGATTTCACCGCCAAGGCAACGGGGCTGGCGAGCGGAACGATCACAATCCACGACAGCGCCTCGTCGAAGCCGCAGTTCATTCAACTGGTGGGCCAAGGCACATCGCTGGGCATCTCGCCCGATAAATTAGAATTCCCGGCAGAGAAAGTTGGCGCGCAAAGCCAGCCGCGCACCCTCCACCTGACGAATGTGGGCCGCACGACCATCACGTTCACTCATCCCGTTGGGGTTTTCGGAACGGATAATCAGGACTTCCCGCAGAGCAACGATTGCGGATTGTCGCTTGCGGCCAATGCGAGCTGCACGGTGACGATCACGTTCGCGCCGCAGCATAAGGGAGAGCGCTCGGCCTACGTTGAGATGGAAGACAATAGCGGGGATAGCCCGCAGCATGTTCCGCTGAGCGGGAGGGGCGAGTAGCGGAGCCTTTGCCAATTTTCAGCGAACAGCAGGTTCCTCGCTGGGGCCTATAGCCCGACTCGGAATGACATCCGAGAGGAATGCGGGAGTTCTTAGCTCCCTAGCCTGGGTTCATCGCGCAGCCGTAGTTTGAGGAGCGCCTTGCTTCGCGAACCATTGCTCAAACCACTCCAAGGACCGTAACGTGTAGTCGCGGGCGTCGGCGGGACGGCCGATGGCGTGGCCTTCGTTGGCGTAAACCACCAGCTTAGTGGGAACGTGGAAAGTTTCGAGCGCGTGCCACCACTCGACCGATTGCTCCATGGGCACTTCGCCGTCGCGGTCGCCGACAAGGATTAGAGTCGGCGTCTTCACCGCCTTCACAAAGTGCATGGGATCGCTCTTGGCGTAGACGGCAGGATCGTCATAGATTGATGCCCCGAAGAATGGAATCATCCACTGATCGATGTCGTTGACGCCGTAATAGCTGAGCCAGTCGGAAAGGCCGGCGCCGGCGACGGCCGCGGCGAAGCGGTGCGTCTGCGTTTCCGCCCACATGGTCATGTACCCGCCGTAGCTGTGGCCGCGAATGCCGATGCGCTTGGGATCGATGGGATATTCTTTAGCGATCGCATCCACTGCGGCCATGACGTCGCGGTAGTCGCCGCCGCCAAAATCTTTCACGTTGGCCTGGGTGAATTTCTCGCCCTGACCGTAGCTGCCACGCGGATTGGGGCAGAGCGCAAAATATCCCATGGCGGATTGCGGGCCCAGGGTGCGTTGGTCCCAGCGGGACATGCAGGCGGCCGAAGGGCCGCCGTGAACGTTGACGATGAGCGGATACTTCTTGCCCGCGACGACTTCCTTGGGCGCGAGCAGCCAGCCCTGGATTTTCAGGCCGCCGCTCATCCAGTGAACTTTGCGCATTTCGCCCCACCCGGGCTTGATGCCTTCGTTGAGGTGCGTGAGTTGGGTCCACTTGCCGATCGGCCCTATCCACAGTTCTTGCGCCATGCTGGCGGACTGACGGGTGACGGCGGTCACGATCTTGTCGCCGTGGCCTTCCTTGTCGGGCGAGGCGCGGGATATCCAGGTATCGTTGGAGACGTTGTCAGCTTCTTCGCCGGTCCAGATAGTCTGCAGCCTGCCGCTTTGCAGATCGACGCTGCCGAATCCGGCGCTGCCGTCGACATTTTCCGCGAAGATGATTCTGCTGGAACCTGACCATGCCAGGCCCGAGGGAGACGACTTAATCTCCGGGGTGATGTTGCGCGCCTGCCCGCCGGCGAGCGGGACAACATAAATTTCGCCGCCGGTTGAGCCTTCATCGCTCATCAGCCCCTGGATGAAAGCGACATTCTTTCCATCCGGCGAAACTCGGGGATCGGCGATCTGCAATTTTGGCTTGTAGATTTCGTGCATGGCGCCATTCTGTGCGTCGATGCGATACACGCTGGCGATATACCAGTTCGCGTCGCCTTCGCCGGGCGCGGCGATGGCGGCCCAGGACTGGCCGCCGGGTGTCCACTCATATTCGTAGACATAGATGTCGGCGGGCGTGAGTTGCGCGACCTGATCGCTGCTCAGGTCGATGGTGGCGATGCGCTGCTCGAAAACTTTGTTTTCGATTTCGCCCGCGAGCGGCGTCATGGGCTCGAGCGGGCCGGCGATGCGCGGGATGCCCTCAATGAACAGAATCGCCAGCTTGGTTCCATCGGGGGAGAAACTGGGCGATTGCACGTAGCCTTTCAATTGGGCAT
>DATLKM010000341.1:0-2406 GCA_035538435.1 Binatia bacterium | reverse complement strand
GAGATAACGCACGATCGGCCCCATGTCGCGATGCGTCAGCTTGAACCACGCGCGCGCGAACGCGTCGGCAAACTGGTCGGGATGCTCGTAAAACCGCCGCGAAATTTTCTCGTACGCGGAATCGAAGCGCAGCGCAAGGTCTGTCGTCAGCATGGACGGCGCATGTTTTTTCGCAGGATCATGCGCGTCCGGCACCGTGCCTTTGCCCGCTCCATTTTTCGGCGTCCACTGCTGCGCGCCCGCCGGGCTCTTGGTCAGCTCCCAGTCATACTTGAACAGGTTCTCGAAAAAGTTGTTGCTCCACCTGGTCGGCGTTGTCGTCCAGGTAACTTCCAGGCCGCTGCCGATTGTGTCGCCGCTGTGGCCTTTACCCAGCTTGTTCTTCCAGCCCAGTCCCTGCTCGTAGATTTCAGCGCCCTCGGGCTCGGGGCCAACGTAGTTGGCGGGAATGCCCGCTCCATGTGTCTTGCCAAAGGTGTGCCCGCCGGCAATCAGGGCGACCGTTTCTTCGTCGTTCATCGCCATGCGGCGGAAGGTTTCGCGAATATCTTTTGCCGCGGCGACCGGGTCAGGATTGGCGTTGGGGCCTTCCGGGTTCACGTAAATCAATCCCATCTGCACCGCGCCCAGCGGAGCTTGCAGATCGCGATCGCCGCTGTAGCGCTCGTCGCCCAGCCAGGTGGTTTCCGGGCCCCAGTTGAGTTCTTCCGGTTCCCATACGTCGGCGCGGCCGCCGCCGAAGCCGAAAGTCTTGAAGCCCATCGATTCCAGCGCCACGTTTCCCGCCAGAATCATCAGATCGGCCCAGGAAATCTTGCGGCCGTACTTTGATTTGATCGGCCAGAGCAGACGGCGCGCCTTGTCCAGATTCACGTTGTCGGGCCAGCTGTTGAGCGGAGCGAAACGCTGCTGCCCGGCTCCGGCGCCGCCGCGGCCATCGCCGATGCGGTAGGTGCCGGCGCTATGCCACGCCATGCGGATGAACAATCCTCCGTAGTGGCCAAAGTCCGCCGGCCACCACTCCTGCGAATCGGTCATCAGGGCATGAAGGTCTTTGATCACGGCATTGAGATCGAGGCTCTTGAATTCTTTCGCGTAATCGAATGCTTCGCCCATCGGATCAGATTTGGGCGAGTGCTGGTTGAGAACCTGCACATCCACCTGGTTCGGCCACCAATCCGCATTGGTGAAGGAACGCTTTCCGTGCCCCATCGGGCATTTGGATTCGGCGGTTTTGTTTTCTTGTTTCTCAGGCGACACCGTCCCCGAGGAGGAGGCGAGCGTATTTTCCATATGACTTGATTTTTCCATGTGCTTTTCCTTTGAATGAGTCAGAAAATTGTGGTTTACTCACGAACCCGTCGGACTTGCGGCTCGCAGAATTTGGAAATTGCCGCACTTATAGAAGTGCGCCGTTACCATTCTTCCCGGCTCAGCGGGAAGCGCGCCCGCGAGCGCACTTTGTGCAAAGCCCGCGAAAAATCAGTTCGCATTCACGAACCACTCTCTTGCCCAGAAACCGCGAAGCGGGCTTGGGCAGGTCGTACCACTCCACGTCTTCAACGTTGCCGCAGCGGTCGCAGATGAAGTGGTGGTGCTGCATGCCCTTCACATCGAAGCGGGCGGCGCGGCCCTCGACCGCCACTTCGCGCACCAATCCCGCCTTCACCAGATCCCGCAGATTGTTGTACGTTGTGGCCCGCGACAAGCGCGGATCGGCGCGATTGACCGACTCGAAAATTTCCGCCGCCGTGGGATGCCCATGGTGCTCGGCCAGAAAGGCCATCACGGCAAAACGCTGCGGAGTGCACCGCAGCCCGCTTTCTTCCAAACATTGCTTGATCGACTCGCCGTCCATCGGAAGATTTAGACTATATCTAATCTGGCATTTTGTCTAGATTCGGTCCGGCTATGGCGGCTCGGGCCGAAAAGTGACCGGAACCGCCGAGAAGTGCCATCCCCGCGTACCCGTTTTTCCGCCGAAGCGAAGGATCTCATTTGCCACAGGCCGTTGGGCGTTAGTTTCCTCATTTTCCCTTGTATCCCATGCCCACTTGCATTAGGCTTGCTGCCAATTTTGGAACCAGAGGTATGTCAGTGATGAGCGCCACCAAGCAAGCGGGACGAAAGCCCGTCGTCCTCATTCACGATGCAGCCATCGACGAATACATTTCCACCATGCTCCTTGCCTTGATGCCTGAAATCGACCTTCTGGGCGTCATCATTATTAATGCTGACTGTATTGCCCAGCCGGCGCTGGATGCCGCCTCCAAGCTGCATCAGTTTCTGGGCAAGCCGGATTTGCCTCTCGCTCTCAGCCGCGCCCGCGGCTGGAATGCGTTCCCGTGGTCTTACCGCGGGGATTGCGTCAACTTTGGCAAGATTCCAAGCCTTGCTCCCTATCAA
>DATLKM010000340.1:0-10457 GCA_035538435.1 Binatia bacterium | reverse complement strand
TAACCGGACGGCACAACTGGACTCCGGAATGAACCACATCGCCTTTCCGGTACGCATCGTGAAGCCGCAACTGTGGTTTCCGGCGGGATACGGCCAGCAGAACCGGTATGAATTTTCCGCCGCGATCCGCGTCGGCCGCGAAATGGAAGGACACGCTGAGGTCAAGACAGGCTTGCGTTCCATCGAACTTCGCCGCGCCGCGGACGAGTGGGGCAAAAGCTTCGAATTCGTGGTTAATGGAATTCCAGTCTTTGCCAAAGGCGCGGACGTGATTCCGTTCGACAGCTTTCCCAATCGCGTGACCCCGGAATTTCATCGCAGAATTCTTCAAGCCGCGCGCGACGCGAACATGAACATGGTGCGGGAGTGGGGCGGGGGTTATTACGAATCCGACGACTTTTACGATATTTGCGACGAACTTGGCCTGATGGTCTGGCAGGAATTTATGTTTGGCGGCGATATGGTTCCGGGCGATCTGGCGTTTCAGGAAAATGTCCGCCAGGAAGCGGTCGACCAGATCAAGCGCCTGCGCGACCATCCCAGCATTGTGCTGTGGTGCGGCAACAACGAAATCGAAACCGGATGGTGGCACTGGGACGACCGGCAGGAGTTCAAAGAATCCATCTCGCCGGCCACACGCGACAGGGTATGGCAGGATTACGTGATTCTTTTCGCCGACATCATTAAGAGCGCGGTGGCGCGGTACGCCGACCCTACGCCTTATATGCCAAGCTCGCCGAGCGCCAATTTCGAGGAGGTTCCTGACAACCCACACAACGGCGATATGCACTACTGGGCGGTGTGGCACCAGCAGGCGCCTGCATCCGATTACACCAGGCAGTTTCCGCGGTTCATGTCGGAGTATGGGTTTCAGTCGTTCCCGGAGATGCGCACGATCCGCAGTTACGCGCACGATCCCGCCGATTTCGATATCCGCTCGCGAGTGATGCAGGCCCATCAAAAAAATAAGGGCGGAAACGAGCGCATTCTCACTTATATGCTGCGCGAATACCGCGAGCCCAAAGATTTCGCGTCGTTTGTTTATCTGAGCCAGGTGCAGCAGGCGGAGATCATCAAAATCGGCGCCGAACATTTGCGCCGGCAGCGTCCGCGAACCATGGGGTCTCTCTATTGGCAATTGAATGACTGCTGGCCCGTCGCTTCGTGGTCGAGCATTGATTATTTCGGTAGGTGGAAGGCGCTTAACTACTATGCTCGGCGGTTTTACGACGATCTGCTGATCTCCCCGTTTCGACATGATGGAAAGATCGATGTTTATGTAGTTTCTGACAAGCAGCAGTCATCAACCGCGATGATTCGCGCGCGGCTTTTGGACTTCGATGGGAATGTACTTCTCGAGCAGAGAAAAGACGTTCGGATTCCGGCACAGTCAAATGCCGTTTACTTTACGGTCGGGGAATCTGAACTCGGCGCGAAGGCCGACCCGCATCGCAGTTTTCTGGCCTTCGACCTGGAAGTAGCAGGAAAGAAGGTTTCCCGTAATCTTGTCTTTTTCGATGTGACTCACTCGCTGGACCTTCCGGCTGCACCGAAGATTGAAACGACGATCACCCAAAGCAGCGATGGTTATGCGCTGACTTTGAAGTCGGCAAAATTGGCGCGAAGCGTCTACATTTCGTTCGGCGAACTGGAAGCGGGGACCGATGACAATTACTTCGACCTGTTGCCGGGCGAAGCGGTGACGGTGCATTTAAGATCTTCAGCCAAACTGGATGATCTGAAATCGGCCCTTTCGGTGAAGTCGCTGACAGATTCGTTTGCCGCAGTTGGACAAACCGGCAGCAACATGTTTGAATAAAAAGACTCGTTTGGGCGCTTAACTCAGCGGTAGAGTGCCATCTTCACACGGTGGAAGTCATAGGTTCGAATCCTATAGCGCCCACCATCCTTCTCTGATCCAACCCTACCACTTTGGCGAGGCCTCGCCTCCTCATCTCTTTTTCTCCGAAGTCCGTGAGATTCGGTGCGCCTTGGCACCAGATTCGTCAATCCTGCCGAAGTCTTCCCGACGGTGAGAAAATCACACCCTCAGTGAGGGAACCCTTCCGTAAATATCGCTCTTTGGTATAGGGCGACAACTGTGCATTCAGCAAGGTCGAGGATCACGCCGTTCACCCGCTCGAATCTACCCAGATAACAAAGAGAGAACTTAGCAATGAAATCGCATAAATTTAAGTGCTTCATTCTGGCTTTGGCGTTTTTCATCGCGCTACCGGCCTTCGCGGCCGCCAAAACCGTTGTCGAAAGCGCCACCGCCAACTCAACTTCCACCCAGCTCACAATCGCAGGGAGCGGATTCGGCACTTCCACCCCCGCGGTAAATCTTGACGGCAAGGCATTGACCGTCGTGTCTCACAACGCAAGCTCGATCGTGACCACTCTACCCACCGGGCTGCAAGCAGGAAGCTATCTATTGGGCGTTACGGTCAGCGGCGCGACGACGAACTTCGATTTCACTCTGGGAGCAGTTGGCCCGCAAGGCCCGGTGGGACCCCAGGGACCAGCCGGCCCACAGGGCCAGCCAGGCCTTCCGGGAGCATCAGGAGCGCCGGGACCGGCCGGCCCCGCAGGCGCGCAAGGGCCGGCGGGAGTGGCCACCGGCGTCAACGCGTTCAGCAATTTTTTCCAGCAGCTGGTCGGGGTCGACGTGATCCAGGCGCAGACGCTGCCTTTGCCCGCAGCGGGCGTCTACTACATCAACGGAATGGCCACGATCGGCATCTCGGCCGGCGACGTAGTGTATTGCGAGATCTACAGTGACTTCCAAATCGGGCCGGTCTCGCCGCTCGCCACCAGCGCCAGCAGCAATGGCGATACGGTAACGATCTCGATTGTGGCCGCGCCGAATCTCGCCTATGGGGATACCCTGTCACTGATCTGCAACAGCGGCACGGGCTACTCGGTTTTTTACAACGGCGGATTTACCGGGACTCTGATCGCCAACTCGCAAACCGGCTTCGCCGGCGGGCGTAAGACAGTGAAGTCCCAGTCGGGCGTCAGACGGTAAAGCCCACGCTGTGCCGCGCGGATTCATCCTGCTGGATCGCAAAAGCATGCGGGCAAGTTACTTGCCCGCATAGCTCACGCGCCAGATGGAGTTCGAGCCGTCGTCGCTTACCAGTAACGCGCCGTCGGGAGCGACCGCGATGCCTACCGGGCGTCCCCAGACGTTTCCATCGGGCAGCACGAAGCCGGTAAGAAAATCTTCGTATTCGCCGCTGGCGTGTCCCAATTGATGAAGCGGCACGCGGATGACTTCGTAGCCGACGCGCACCGATTTGTTCCACGAACCGTGCTGTGACGAGAAGATGTCTCCCTTGTACTCCGCGGGAAATTGGGCGCCCCCGTAGAAGGTGATTTCCAGCGAGGCGTTGTGCGGTTGCAGGAGCACGTCTGGAACGATGGCTTTATCTTTCAACTCGGGATGCTTGCCCGCGTGCCGCGGGTCCTGATGGCCGCCGATGTACCACCACGGCCAGCCATAAAAGCCACCCTCCTGGACATGAGTGATGTAGTCGGGGACGAGATTATCGCCGAGTGCGTCACGTTCATTGACCGAGCACCAGAGTTCCCCAGTCTGCGGATTCGTGGCTATGCCTCCGCCGGCATTACGAATGCCGGAGGCATAAACGTGCAAAACGCAATTCGCCGGGTCACAGACGAGAATATCGGCGCGGTTTTTTTCTGAAGGATGGGTATCGGGATCATCGACATTCGAGGCCGAGCCGACGGCGACAAACAACCTGCTGCCGTCCTGTGAAAACGTGACGGCGCGGGTCCAATGGCCGCCGGTATCAGGCAGGTCGGCCACATGCTCGGGTGTCCCATTCGCTTTCAGATCGCCATAGTGGTAAGGGATACGAACCAACTCCGCGGTGCCTCCGACGTAAAGATATTGCGGATTGGGACCTGGTGGGTAAAACGCAAGCCCGTAGGGGTGCTTTAATCCCGTGACAAAAACTGCGGAGAGTTCAGGTTTCCCGTCGGCGGTGAGGCCGCGAAAAATCCGGATACGTCCGGCGTTGCTTTCCGTGAGGAAAACATCACCGTTCGGCGCGGTGATCAGAGTACGCGGATTGTCGAGTCCGGTGGCATATAAACCGACTTTGAATCCGGCGGGAGCGACGGGGAAAATATTTTCAGGGCGCGCCACCAGGTCGGGGCCGTTATCGGCAGAATTCGTGGCGTAGGGCTTGGGGAGATCGGCGACTGTGATTTTGCGAGCTACTCCGGGCTTCTCGAAACGGAAGTCGGTAAAAGGCGGACTGGGCCGGGGACCTTTGACGGTGGAGCCACCGGCATCGGGCGGCAAGGCGGGCGCGGCCTGAGCGGGTTGCGGCAGGCCAAGCGACTTTACATAGCTGACGATCTGCCATCGCTGTTTTACGGTCAACTGCGACCAGGAGGGCATGCCATTCTCTTTATCGCCCTTGGTGATAAACCAGAAAACTTCGCCGGGGGTGGCGGATTCGAGCTTGCCATCGACCAGCGAAGGCACGTTGCCTGAACCTTCCCCGCGTCGGCCATGGCAGGAAAGGCAATCTTTACCGTAGGCGGCCTTGCCCGCAGCAAGGGTGGCGGGTTGCCCTTCGTAGGGATTTTTCGCGTCCTTCACGGAATCAGGCGCGTTATGAAAATTCTTGTCGACGGCCGCGAAGGGGAGCACTGCCGAAAGCATGAATACGGCGAAAGTCGAGAAAAAACGTATGGAGGGCATAGGTCCTTTCATCACTACTTGCGGTGTTTGGATGCAGCTGAACAGTTTTCAGATTGACAAAACTGGTCATGGGGAAGCAAGCCAATGGTGGGGACGGCGGCAGACTTGCGAACCAGTGGCGGGGCGCCGTGGCTCAATAATGTTTATTGCGGTTGTGGCTGCGGCGGCGGGTCGTGGTGCAACATCTTGTTGGGGGTCAGTTTCGGAATCAGAAACTCCTGAAAAAGATTGCTGATGGCATTGGAGCCGATGCCAATGGCGGTGTTGTCGAAGGTCAAGGCAGCGCTGTCGCGGTCGGCGGCAGGATAGTAAAGATTGGAAATTCCTCCCGCAGCCAGGCTGCCGAGAATACCGGAGTAATTCGGCTGCCAATGGCCATTGTCTCCCTTGCAGACAAAAGACATGGCGACCGCGTAAAGGAAACGCGCTCTTACGCCGCCTGTGCCTTTGTAGAAATAGCGCGGGTCCTGCTTGAGAAGTGAAGGCAGAATGGCGCCGCCGATAAATGTGCCGGTCAGCGTATCGGCATAGTTGGCGCCGAAACGCTTGGCGTAACCCTCCGTTCCCTGCCCGTAGCCGATGAAGTGGTTCTGCCACTGTTCGACTCCGGCGGTGCCGGCGACGATCACGAAGGTAAAGGGATCGATGACCGTTTTTTCGGCCAGTTGAAATTTCTGCCTTGGGCTCAGCGGAACTGCGTGCGGATTGTAGCTGACATAGAAGTTCGGAATCACACCCAGCACCCGCTGGTGCTCCTCTATCCTGATCTGGTCCTCGGCGATTTCCTCGCGCGTGACTCCGACCGAAATCGCGGTCGTAGAGGAAGCCACTGCGAGAATGATGGATGGCACGGTATCGATCTCTTTGGCGTGCACCACGCCAGAATATGTACCCGGCCCGAACCCGGAAGCTGTGACGGTGAGGTCGAAAGCTCCGGGGGTGACGTTAGCCACGAAGAACTGGCCATTGGTTCCGGTGGTCGCGTCCTGACTGGCGGAGTGATCACTTCGGGTGACGTGGACCTGGGCTCCAACCACGACCGCGCCACTTTGGTCGACGACCGTCCCGGTAATGCATCCGGAAGGATGATCCGTAGAGTTGTCGCCGCTGATCATTGCTTGTGACGATCCTGAGGCTGGCGTGCCGGCGGAAACCTGGGCCGCAGTGGGCGCAATGCAAGCCAGAGCCACGACCGCAACGCAAACCGCAACACCGGGAATAGATCGGAATTGCGCGATCAAAGACAAGTCTCCTGCACGTGGGACACGCTTAAGATTTCCCAATTGTTGTGGATTCTGGACGTTGCGACCAGATTACTCTAGATTGGCCCGGTCCGTCTGTAGGATGCGAAGACACGCGAGCGCGTGGCCTGTGACCGAACTGATTCAGCGCGTCGAGCCGGGCGGGCGGCCTTTGACGACTTCTTCGTACCACAGGCGGTGGTGCGTCCTGGCCCAGTCGGCTGTGACCTCGCCACGAATAATGGAGCTAAAACCGCCTCTCACCATAGCCGTGCCCATGTAGACGTGAATAATAAAGCCGCCGATTGTGGCCAGAGCCGCGGACACGTGAAGAAAGACGCACAGGTAACGCAGCCAGCGCAAGCTCCAGGGAATACTCTCGACAAACCACAGGCCGATGCCCGAAATGAGCAGGAAAATCACGCCCCAGAACATGAGCCAGAAAAATAACTTCTGGCCATAATTAAAACGGCCTTCCGGAGGCAGGTTCTGGTCTTCATTCTCGATGTAGTTTTTAATCGCGGCTTTCCAGCGGCGGTCAGCCTCGGTGATCTGCATGTCGCGCTTCCACATGCCGTACATCCAGAACATTGATCCCGCGAAAGCGACGCCGAGAATGGGATGCCAAAAGCGTGCCGTCGGCCCGCCGCCAACAATCGTGGCCAGCCAGAACATATATGGCGACCAGAAAGCCAGTCCCGTGATAAGGCAGTAGGCATAAAAAAGGAAGCCGACCCAATGGTGAATGCGTTCGCTAAGGGTATAGCGGAGGATGTGCCGTCCGGGTTCGCCGGTGGTACGCGTCCTGGAAATGACTTGAGTGCTCACGGCTTGCCTCCGTTGTCACCTTTTTCGGGATGAACTTCCTTGGGGCCGTAGCGGAAGTAGTGCAGGGTAACGCCGAGAAGGCCGCCCAATAAAGCGAGATTGCCAATCCACTTCGCCGGGCCTTTCCAGAAGCGCACGACCCATGGAATATGCGGATCTTTCGGCAACCCGCCGTAGGCTTCGGGATTGGTTGCGTCATGCAGAACGTAAATGACGTGCGTGCCGCCGACTCCTTCGGGATCGTAAACGCCGGCATTGCGGTGCCCGGAATGGTCGCGAAGCTGTCTGGCGCGGGTTTCCGCCAGTTCCTTCATCTCCGCTTTTGTTCCGAAATGCAGGCATCCGGTGGGGCAGGTCTTGATGCAGGCAGGCTCAAGGCCCTGCGATACACGGTCGTTGCAGAGCGTGCATTTGAAGACTTTTTTGGCTGTAGGGCTGAACTTTGGAATGTTAAACGGACATCCCGTGACGCAATAGCCGCAACCGATGCAGTTCGCTTCCTGGAAGTCAACGATGCCATTCGCATATTGAACGATCGCCGCGTCTGAAGGACAAGCGACCAGACAACCCGGATCGGCGCAATGCATGCACTGGTCCTTGCGCATCAGCAGCATCAGGTTGCCGTCTTCGGTTTCGTGTTCGTTGAACTTGATCAGGTTCCAGTAATTCCATGCCGTTTCGGGCATGGTCTGGTAGCTGTTGTTGAAGGTGGTCTCGCTGAAGGTGTAGCCGTTCCATTCGAGGCAGGCCACTTCGCACGCCTTGCAGCCAATGCACGTGGTTGTGTCGATCAACTTGCAGACGGCGAATTCGCGGTCTATGCCAGCACCGGGCACACTGCCGGCGTGGCCTGAGATTCTGACGATTTCTGTCGCTGCCTGGCTCATGCCGTGCTCCTGGCTCTAGGCCTTCTCGATTTTGACCAGAAAGCCCTTGCTCTCCGGGGTGTGGGCGTTGGGATCAACGACCGCCGGCGTGAGGAGATTCGCCGGAGTGCGCGCGTCTCTGCCCGCGTCCTCTTGAATGCCGCGAAAACCCTGATGAATGGGGAGGCCGATCTGATAGACCTTCTTGCCGTCGATGGTCATCGGTTTCAGCCGCTTGGTGACGAATGCCTTGGCGACGTAGGTTCCGCGGGCGCTGATGACTTTGATCGGCTCGGATCCCTTGATTCCTTTTTCCTGCGCCAGTTCCACGGGAATTTCCACGAACGGCTCCGGAATCAGTTGCACGTTCATGGGATTGTTCTTGGTCCAGTAGTGATACTGCTCGGTCAACCGATAAGTCGTGCACACGATGCTGTACTCGTCCGGAGTTCCGAACTTGTCGAAGGGCGAGTTGAATTTCTTGACCAGAGGATTGCTCGACTGATTCGGATGCAGCGGGTTTTTGATGGGACTCTCAATCGGCTCGTAGTGCTCGGGAAATGGCCCGTCGGCAATAACACCGATGGGAGCAAACAACCGCCCCACGCCTTCGGGATTCATGATGAACGGCCCCATGTGATCTTTGGGGTGGGAATCGGGCTTGAAATCGGGCACATCGTTGCCAACCCAGGATTGCTGCGCTTCATTCCACCAGACCTGCTTGCGCTCAGGATCCCAGGGTTTTCCATCGGGGTCGCAAGAGGCGCGATTGTAGAGAACGCGACGGTTGGCCGGCCACGACCACGCCCAGTTTTGATATATGCCCAAACCCGAAGGGTCATCCGTACCACGGCGTTGGATCTGCGATCCGGCCTCGGTCCACATTCCGGAGTAGATCCAGTTGCCGCACATGGTTGTGCCGTCATCTTTCAGCCAGGCAAAACCAGGCAATTGCTGGCCCGCCTTGATGACCTGACCTGTTTTGTCGTCCTTCAGTTCGGCCAGTGCCTTTCCATTGAGTTCCATCGCGACTTGCGAGAGGGAGGGATGAGCCGCATCGGCGTAGTTCCAGGTGAGATTCAGAATCGGATCGGGGAACTTGCCGCCCTCCTTTTTGTACAGATCGCGAACCCGCAGGAAAATTTGCGCGATGATGTCCTGATCGAGCCGCGCCTGACCCGGGGGCGGGACCGCAGCGTACTTCCAGGTCACCCAGCGGGCGGAATTCGTCATGCTGCCGTCTTTTTCCGCGAACCCGGCGCAGGGCAGCCGATATACAGTTGTATTGATCGTTTTCTGCTCGTCGGCGCTGATTCCCGGAGCGCGCCAAAATTCGCTGGTCTCATCGGGATAGATCTCGCCGACAACCAGCCAGTCCGCCTTCTTCAGGGCATTGATGTTCTTGTTCGTATCCGGCCCGATCATGACGCCGTTCATACCAAACGCCATCATGCCCTTGACCTTGCCGTTGAGCATGTCCTCCCAGATGTGGGTCCAGGAATAGTCACGATCGACCTTGGGCAAATAATCAAATGCGAAGCCGTTTTCTTTGGTGGCGGCGGGCCCGTACATCGCCTTGAGCAGCGAAACCATGAACTTGGGAGTGTTCGAGTAGTAGTTGAAGGAATCCCACGAGTTCGGTTTGGATGCTGTCGGGGTGGTGCGCTTAAGAAAGGCCGCGAGATCCGCGTCGGCCGGAGTGGGCGCTTTCAGGTATCCGGGCAGGCTATCGTAAAGCCCTGCCATATCGGTCGCGCCTTGAATGTTGGAATGGCCGCGCAGGGCGTTGACGCCACCGCCGGCGCGTCCGACATTTCCGAGCAGCAACTGCGTCATGGCAGCGGTGCGAATAATCTGCGTGCCGAAGGTGTGCTGGGTCCAGCCAACCGCGTAAATGATGGTGGCGACCTTTTTCATGTCCCCGTCTTTGCGGACGGAAGTGAACATGTCGATGGCTTTAAGGTACTGATCTTTGGGAATGCCGGTAATGCGCTCCACTGTCTCGGGCGTGTAGCGCGAGTACTGCTGCTTGAGCAGTTGGAAGACGCATCGCGGATGCTGCAGCGTCACATCGAAGTTGACGTTCGGCGGCAGATGCGGAGGTGGGGCTGCGCCTCCGACTTTGCCGGGAACAGCTTCGGGGGCATGCCCGGTGGCGCCGGCTTCCCCGGCGGCAGCGCCGGTGCCTTCATAATTCCAGGTGGATTAATCGTATTTGCCGGCGCCGGCGTCGAACCCGGAATACAACCCATCCTCCGGCAGCTTGAAACCTTCTTTTACGATGAACGCGGCATTGGTGTAGTTGACCAGATAGTCCTTCGCGACGCGGTTGTTCTCGATCGCATAACGAATCAGTCCGCCAAGAAATGCGATGTCGGTTCCGGCACGAATCTGGCAAAACAAATCGGCGGTGGAGGATGTTCGCGTGAAGCGCGGATCTACCGAGATCAGCTTGGCGTTGCGGTTCCGCTTCGCCTCCATCGCCCACTTGAAACCGCAGGGATGGTTTTCGGCAGGATTGCCGCCCATGATCAACATCATGTCGGTGTTCTTGACGTCGACCCAGCCATTGGTCATCGCCCCGCGTCCGAACGTTGGTCCCAAACTTGAGACCGTGGGGCCGTGTCAAACACGGGCCTGGTTTTCTAAATAAACCAGGCCCATGCTCCTCATGGCTTTTACCACCAGAAAATTGAACTCGTTGGTATCGGTGCATCCGCCGATGAAGGAAATTCCCTCGCAGCGGTTCACCGTCTTGCCGCTGGCGTCTTTATCGACGAAGGT
>DATLKM010000339.1:0-50046 GCA_035538435.1 Binatia bacterium | reverse complement strand
CACAACGCATTTCCTGCCGGAACGATGAAGGCGTTCGGGTAGGAAAAAATCTGGCCGGCGGTCGATACGGCCGAGGGCCCAACGAGCGTCACCTGCCCGCTCCCGCAATTCGTCCCTGTCCCGTACACTATCTTGTAAGTGGGATTCGTCCCGCTAACCGCCGTGAGCGTGAACGCACAGAGGAAGATCTGCTTACCGCTCGAGAGCGCGATCAGTTGGGTTGCAGAGGTACCTGAAGTCGCGCCGCTCGAGGACGTCGGCGTCGAGTTCGGGTTGTAGCAAGGGTTTCCCTGATTCGTCGCCTGGACGGTTGGGAGTGACGCGCTGGAGGTGGTAGAGCCAAGTGCGACGGCCGAGGCCCCGACCTGGCTCACATTGATGGGATCAGGCCCGGAGACAGATCGGTCGGGTGATGCCGCAAATATCAGCATCCCGCCGAGGATGCCGATCATAACTGCGAGAAGAGGTTTCATCTCACTGGTAGCCGAGCAGTGCTCCCGTCAAGCCCGTTCCGGACGCCGACCACTTTACACCAGAACTGAACGCAACGCCCCACAGCGGTTGAATGAGTTGCGAGTTCGCCGGGATCGAGAAGGTCAACACGTCATTGATCGGCGTGCCTGCATTGTCCGAGACCGTCACGGTCGCGCTCGTCGAATTGGTGTTGTTCACGACTATCACCTGAAGGCAAGTCGTAGAACTGAAGACGGCCGTCGAAGAAGTCGGTACCGCCGCGAGCGCCTGCGATGCGACCGTGTTCCCGCACGCCGTCTTCGGAATCGTATTAACGGTCCCGATGACGTTGGTGCCGGCGGGCACGGCGCCGCTGAGCGTTGCAGTGATCGCACCGGAATCTATTACCGCGTGCAGGTTCGAACCGGTCGCCTGCGTGACTGCCGTGGTGGATCCGGAATCCGCTACCACATGGCCGATCTGATTCGAGCCCGCGGGAAGAGCCGCGGTAATCGTCACGTTGGTTCCAGGACCGCCCGACTGCTGAAGCTGCGCGCGGCTGTGCGTAGGAATAAAAATTATTCCGACGGCAAGGGCCGCGAGAGCACCGATGAACCGGGCATAGCGATTTGTGAAAACGAGCTTCATGTTCTCCTCCGACAGAGATTCAAAATACGAACTTGAGAATGGCCGTTAGGTTCCCGCCCGCCGATTTGAGATAGGCAACCGTGCTTCCGACTTCGAAACGGCAACCGCCGCCGCCGCCCCAAACCGCGTCGACGCATTCCTGAGCGCCCTGCGGAAGCGTGTCCTGCGTGGACGCATCGGCCTGGTCGGTGCAAATGTAGATAGCGCCCTGGTCGCAGCGCACCGAAAAGGAAAAGCAGTTGATCGGGACGACGACCGGAGTCCAAGAGTTCGGGACAACGGGGAGCTGTCTGATTGCGTAATGCTCAGAAGCGTTCGCCATTCAGTAACTACGGTACTCCATGTATGGCGAGATCAGGATGGCTTTTGTGCGGCCGCGTTTCCATTCGCGAGAGGATCGGCGGGCAGAACGCTCCGGAACTTGGGAATGAAACCGAGCGCCACATCAAGAACGATGCCGACGAGGAATGCGACCGGCCAAGTGACGTGAAGATCGAGTATCGCGTCCACCCAATCGGGAATCGGAACCTTGATCGCATTGAGGGCCGAGACAGCTTGGCCTTCAGGCCAGAGCGCGAAGATCGCGAGCGTAATCAGGGTGCGAACGAAAATCGGAATGGCCGCGTCCTGAATGATGGCCCACCGCGCGGGCCAACCTGAGAGCTTTCGCCCGCGCGCGGCCGCATCGACCTGAGCGAGCGTGTGACAGACTGAGCCGAGCAGGAAAGCTATGATGGCAACGATCACGGTGTCTCCTATCGAATCACGGACCCGAAGACGCGCTGGACGACGATGGTGTCCGTGTTCGCTGCGTTGAATTCCAGATTGAGGTTCACGGTCGTATTGTTCAAAGTGTAGGGGGAAAGCGTGTCGTAGTGGATTAAATTCGTGCCCGCTGCGCTGTCTCGGTAAATTGTCTCAACGTACAGGTTGGTCGAAGAGTTGTCCTGGCAAACTTCCTGCTCGATGTCGAGGATCTGGCTCGCGAACCCGGTGACGAGCTGAGAAGCGAAATGCGTCGACGCGGACGGCTCGAAGAAATCGTAGGTGATATTTCCGCTCCCGACCGTATGGCTGACAATGTAGCGAGTCCATAAACAGGCAGGCACGTTAACGATGCCGTACCCGCACCCTCGTCCCGTCGCGAGAAGCGAACCAGTCCCCACCAGGTTTCCCGTCGCGCCCGTGTTGCACCCGTTGATATTCCAGGTCTGCCATGACAGGGCCGATGGCGATGCCGGCGATCCGAGCAAAATGCTGCTGACAAAGCCAAGGCCGACTGTCGGCGGATTCGCCGGCCAATTCCAGTGATAGGTCGAGGCGACGTTCACGGGATCGAGAAAAATCTTGTTCGCAAAACTGGGCGTGACTTCGGAGAGCATGCCCGAGCGCGCGCTGAAGGCACTCTCGGAGATCATCATGCCCGCCTGGAATTCGCCGGTGACGAACATCTCGCCGGCCGCAGTGGGGCCGGCCGAATCGAGAAAGACGAAGCCAGGATTAGAGCGCGTGGAATCGCTCATCCAATCCATGCTTCCGTCTTCGTTTAGGACGATCTTGACGTTGCAGTTGTTTTGGCTTCCGCCGCATAGACGGTACTCGGAGCCAGAAAAAGGAGCAGCGGCGGAACTCGCATCCAGAAACCAATCGGAGTAGGACGTGAACGAAGGACTGGTGTTCGTATCGTGAAGCACGAGCCCCGGCGGGGGAGTGGACGCCGAATTGTTACTGATGTAAGCGCCGTAGTTGGAAGCGGAGGACTGGTAGATGCAGATCCCAAAATCAAGTCCAGCGGCACCGCCAAGGAAAGTTGTGCAGTCATCCGATGACGTTCTCGGAGCGATTACGAGTACCGGAACTTCCTGCCCCGATGGTCCTCCGAGCAGCCGACCGCCCAATGAACCATTCCCGAGAAGGGTGAGAGGTATCGTTGTCGTCGTGCCCGCGGTGATCGTCACCTTTCCAAGCGCATTGCGCACGATGTTCGCATCGCACGCGACTGTGTTCGTGCCATTGCCGTAGGCCATCCCGCCGCCGCTCGTGCACGCCGAGATGGGATTGGAAGCTCCCCCTTGTCGCGCGACTTCCTGCCATACGCCGGACAAAAGCGTGAGCGTGATGGACGTGGACGATGGACAACTCCACGTCGAAGCAATGTTGATCGAAGATGATGCCGCGATCGAAGTGAAGGTATCCGCGACGCCGCAAAAAATCTGAATGGTCTGACCCGGATAGCCGTTCACGATGCTCGTGATGGTTATGGGGCCGGTGTTTGCCGTGACCCAATTGGTGTGCTGGCTGATCGCGACGGTCGCACTGCCGGCGGGGAGCGCCGCGGAACCGCCGAGAAGGGCATCGAGGGTCGCAAGATCGCCGTTGAGACACAGACCCCACGTCGTGGTGTTGCCGATGTTGGGAACCTGGAACTGTACGTTCGGCGTTTGCGAAGGACACTGAGCGAACGCGCCCGAGGCGAAGAGCAGAAGAATCGGGATCGCCCACAAAAGTCGTAGCAGCTTTCGCATCTCGGTGCCTCCTAATTGGTAATCACATAGGTGAAGCAAAGCGGATTCACCGCCGGTGTCGCGCCGCTCGTCACCTGAAAACTCACGCCCGTATTAATCGCAGTGACGGCCAGGCCTCCGAAGAGCGTGGCGAGCGTATTGTTGCAGGTCACTCCAAGTCTCGTTCCCAACGCGTCGCTTGGCACTAATGAAAAGTCGCTATTGGCGTCGACTTCCGTGGTGTCGATCGTCACAGTGGTAGTGCCGGCAGCGATCACGACAGCGCCGGCAGATGCCGAACCACATACCGCCGGTGATGCGCTCGAAGTGCAATTTTGAGCCGTCGCATACAAGGGCGTGACGATCGCCGTTCCCGTGTACGTGAACAATCCGCCTATGTCGGTGATGCGTGGGTTCCACGAAAGCTGTTGGGGATTGCCGCCATCGGTCATCAGAAAAGTGTCGCCGCCGCCCGTCGCACTCGGCAGCATGAGCGGATTGGGTGAACCGGCCACCGCGGGAACACCGATCTTCACGCTTCCACTCGTCGCGCCACCTAAAGTAAGTGCACCGCCGAGAGTGTCGGCCGAAATTTCTGCGGCGGAATTTGTCGTCACCGCAGATGCAATGACTATCCCCGGCTGGATGATGACGCGAGGATTCGAAAGGAAGGACCCGCCCGCAAGAATGAAAAGGCAACTGGCATTCTGGCATTCGATGTCGCTGCCGCCTGGACCGCCGACGACTCCGACCGTCCATGCTCCAAGACCAGGACCCTGCCTACCCGTCTCCGTCCACACGCTGCCGAGAAGAGTGAGTGTGATCGAGGGAGAGCCTGGACAGCTCCATGTAGAGAGCAGGCTGAAGTTCGCATCGGCCGCAATGCTCGTAAAAGTGTCGCCCGAGCCGCAGAAAATGTGGATTGTCTGCCCGCTGAATCCGCCGGTGATGTTCGTGATGGTCGTCGTGCCCGTGTTGGCCGTCGTCCAATTCGTATGCTGATCGATCGCCGGCGTCGCACCGGTTGGAAGCGTAGCGCTCCCCGCGAAGAGCTGATCGATCCGGGGGCTGATGCCCTGCGCGAAGGCGCCCGACGAAGCGAGGATCACAACGAGAGGAACTGCCCGCAGCGCGCGCAACCAATTTTGCATTTTGAAACTCCTCTTAATTCGATGGCGTCAGGGTGAAGACCATCGAGGGAACGTATCCGCCGGTGTTGATGATGATGGCGGCCGACGCGCTTCCACCATCCTGCTTGAATTGCAGGGTGATGGTATGCGAGGCACCATCGCCGTTGATGACCCATGCGAATGCAAAAGGCGTCTGACTCGGAGTGCCATTTGAGTCCTGCATGGTCGAGCCGTTGAGTAGCGACGCGCCGTCGAAGATGGCGACGTCCGTCGTGACGGAGGAACCGATCGCAGGAGCGTCGATCGTGCCGGCAGCCTCAATCTTGAGTTTCCAGCCTACGGGAATTACCACGGTGTAAGAGAGATTCGTTCCGTCGACCGCCACGAAGCTTCCGGATGTCGTTGTGTAGTCGCCGGCGTTCGTTCCTTTCTTCAGGGTGATCGTGGGATTGACGACGACCGGAATGGGAATGCTCGTGAGCAGGAATCTCGTCCCGTCATACATGACTTCAACTTCGTTCCCCGTGACGATCTCCCCACCGACGAGCGCCGCGGGGCCCGAAGGCGTGATCTTGTCGATCGCCACGGCGCCGAGCGTACTCACGTTCAGCGTGGCCGGGCCGGTATTCGTGAAGCCGGCGATGAACCGAAAATGCTGCCCGGCCTGGTAAGCCGTAGGCGCGACCGCGGGCGTGAGGGTCTGCACGTTCGCGGAGCCGCCCGACGTCCCGCCATATTCCGAGAGGAGCATCGTCATGGCGATCTTCACGGTGAGCGCCGCGACATTTCCGTCGTCGAGCACATTGAGGCCGGTGAGGTCGGCAATGTAATTCGCCATCGCCGACGCCATGACGCTCGCTTGCCGCCACACCTTGTTCAGTTGCGGCGAGAGCGCGACGCCCGTCACGAACCCGGTAAGCTGATGCGTCGAGCCTGCGTAAGAGCCCTGCGATTCGACGTTTGAACCGCCGGCCGCTGCAAACGGCAAATAATCGACTGTTGACATATGCTCCCTCTTAAGCGATCGGAATCAGCCAGGCTCCCACGTCGAACCCGGAAATGAAGCTGCTTTCCACATCGAACCCGAAAATCGGATCGCCGGGAACGCTCGGCGTGAAGAACCCGGTGATGAGAACGCCCGCCGGCCGCAACAGGAAATACCCGTCCATCAAAATCGCGAGGATCAGGACGGAGCTCGGGGGATCGAGCAGGATGACCGTCATGGTCATGTCCTGGTTATCGACGATGAAGATGGGCCCGTAGGTGGGCTCGAGGATCGCGTTCCAGATGTTGTAAATTCCCGGGACCGTACCGTCCCAAGTGTTCATCGCAATGAAGAGCTTGATGAGAACCCGATAGGTGGGGTCGTCTAGAACAGTGACGCCCATGATGGTTTGATTGAGCTGCCGGCTGACACCGACCCACTGGCCGATTTTGTCGAGCTGGTCTCCGACTGCGACGTCCACGTCGAACAGCGTGGAGAACTGCTGAAACAAATTCTGCGTGTCGACGCTGAACTGGCAGAGCGCCGTGACGAGCGCGACGAACTTCGGCTTCTGATTGTGCTCCGAAGTCAACACCGCGAGATATGTGGTGATCGAGGTCGACATTTTAGAGAACTGTGAGCGTCACCTTCGTCAAATCCGTTTCAGCCGCCTCGTTGAACGTGATCGCAATGTCGGACGTTCCGGTCGGCGACGGCGCCGTGCCGATGAAGAGCGAATTGATCCTGTACGTGAGGCCGAGCTGACTGCCGTAGAGCGTCGCCGGGCCGAAGATCCAGTCGTAGTAGACCGTCGTGCCGATGGGCAGCGAATTGATGAAATCGATGATCGCCTGGATCAGCGCGGTCCCGGTCGTGGAGACGTAATTCGTGAGTGGGGTGATCGTCACCGCCACATACACATTCACGAGTGCGAGCTGCCAGAAATTAATCGTGATCGGAACGCCGGCGGGATCTTCGATCGACACGCTCGTCGAGCCATAGGTCGCGGTGCCAGGCGATTTCTTTTCTTCGATCGCCGTGGCGATCGCCGTGATGTCGCCGCCCTGGACGACGTTCGAAATGGAATGCGGGGGCAGGCCGTTCGAGTCCGTTGTCCCGGTCGGATTCTCATAGATGGCCGAACGCTCGACGCCCGTCACGTTCGCGACATTCGCGAAGATGGCCTGAAGCGGCGTCTGCGCGGGAAGCGCGGTGCTTTGCGCCTGGCGTTGTCTCAGAGTGGCATCGCTCTCCGCGTTCACGCCCACGGTCGCCGCGGCCGCGTTGTCGGCCGTCTGCCAGCCGAGAATCGGATTGAAAATCTGATTGATCGTGTGCGCTGGCGCGGCAATCGCGCCGGCCGTTTCGCACGTAGCCGTCACGTCGATCGAGCCTGAGATCGGGATTGTGACGACGGGAGGAAGAGTCCAGAGGTTGGCGTTCGCATCTTGAACGATGCCGTCATTGATGACGGTACCGACAGTGCCGGTGATCGTGACCGTGGCCGTGCTGTTTGTGGGCGGCTCGCGTTGAATTCCGTTGATCTTCACGAGCGCCGAGAGATTGGTTCCTTGCGCGAAAGTGGGAGCGAAGCCGTTGTAGACCGCGATCGCCGCCTCGTTGGAATCGAAAATCGCGAGCGCGAACGCGGCGAGCATCTGAAGATCTTGGCTGTCGGGCGGGAGATAAATGTCGCTGCCGAAAATGCTCTGCATCGTCGCGACGAGCGAAAGCAGGATGTCGTTATACGACGGCGCCGTGATTCCCGTCGCCGAGACGGTCGGAGCGAGTGTCGGTAGCGGATAAGTCGGCATTAGCCTCCCCCGTAAGGCGTCGGACCGCCGTAAGGTGAAATCCCATAGCCGCCTGCGGCGACTCCGAAGGATGTTGAGATCGTCGTCGTGCCGTAAATTGTGTTGATGGTCACGTCGACGGTCAGGTGCCGTTTGATAGGATCGAGCGCACTCGAATAGGACGCGATCGAGCTCACGCCCTGCACGCCAAGAATTTCCGCTTTGATCGCCGCGTCATACAGCGATTTCGTATTGTAGCCGAGCACCTGGCTCTCCCAGGGCATGCCGACCGTGACGTCCAAGAACCATTCGCCCTGATGAAGCAGGAGCGCGGTGAGCACAGCTTGGCCAACGGTCTGCGGCGAATTGACGAGGAAGTCATTCGCGTTGAAACCGAAGGTGTAGTCGCCGCCGGCGTCGAGTTTCCTATATCGCATGCAAAATTATTCCAAAATTATACTGGCGGTCCCGTGTCGCCGCCGCCGGTCGTGACGCCACTATGAATGTGCGTCGCGAGAGACTTGCCGGCGCCGTGCACATCGCCTGTCGCCTGAATCGTGCTCGAGGCCATGACGGGTCCGGTCAAGTTGATTCCGCCTGGCGCGACGATATTGATCGCGCCGGCGGGAGTGATTTCTAGGTACGCAGTCCCATCTTGCTTTTGGAGTCGGCAACTTGTCGAGCTAAAGGACGCAAGAGGGTTCGCCAAACTGCGCGGGCCAGGAATCGCGAAGGCGTCCGAGAGATCGTGCATTCGGAGCTCGGCCTGAATGTTTTGGTGCCCGCCGCTCTGCCACCAGGCGTCCATGCAGCGCGAGGCAAACACGACGAGAACTTCACCGCCTGGCGCGATCGGCAGCGTGAGAGTGAAGCCGCCGGCCGAAGGGAACACGATTGGGACGTCGAGGAGAAGCGGCATGTCGACCCACGTCTGCTGACCGTCCAGACCTGTGACGAGCGCGCGCGTAGCCGGCTGGACCGTGCACGTGACTTGCTCGTGATTCACGGAGTTCACGATCCCGGGCATGGCGGTCCAGAGTTCCGCCTGCATTCCCTCGATCGCTGTGCGAATCGCCTCAGCGCGATCGCCAACGCGTTCTCTCTGGTCCACCCTACCCTCCCGACGCCGGGATTCCGTAAGGTGCCACGGAATCTGCCGGCGCTGAAGACTGATCGATGAGGAGCGCGATGATTTTCGTATACCAGGGAGTGTCGCGCGTGTCCCCAACGTGTTCGACGACGACGGGACGATAGAGCCCGTCCGTCGACGAATCCACCGTGGCAATCAAATTGAAATCGGTGTAGCCCGGGAAAAACTGTTGCTTGATCGTCGCGCTCGTGATGTCGGCATTGTTGAGCCGAACCGGTCTGCCGATTCGGATGAGAGGATTCAAAAGACACTCGAGGACGATGCCCTGTTCCGTGGCCTCCGGAACACCGATGAGCCCGGTGCCGCTGTTCAGTACGATCGGGTTGTCCTGGATGTAACTGGACAGTGGAATGAGGGTCACGACGCCGTTCTGAATCGACCAGCGCGACTTCGCGGTCGTGGCCAGGTCCCGCATGTAGCTTCGGGCCAGGCCGAACATAACCTTACCGCGGGGAAGGATTCCGCCGGTGCCGTTCAAGTACTTCGTCGCTGCAGGATCTAGACTCACGCCGCCTTGTGCGGCCGTCGCGTCGACCGAAGTCTGCGCGGCGCTCGCGGAGGCCTGCATTCCGGCGACGAGCTGAGCGGCGCGTTGCGAGGGAGAGTTTCCGGCCTGAAGGCTCGTGTTCACGATGCCGAAGTTATAGGCCGTATCGCTGTCGGCCGCGTAGATGTCGAGAAAACTGTCGACGTTGTTTTCCTTGCCGCGGCGATACTGCTTCACCGTGCCCTTGAAAATCTCGGCCGTATTCCCTTCGTAGCCTGCACTGATGACGACGTTCGTGTATTCCTTGATCGCGAGATCGACGGTCATCTGCGCGAGATTGTAAATGCGAATTTGCGCCGTGTTGGGAGTCTCCACATCGGAGGCCGAAATTTCGAAGTGGAAGCGGAGCTCGGAGAGATCGAGGCCTTCGCCCGTCTGATTGAAGAGGAGCAGCGTCGCGACTCGGCCGAACTGTGCGATCCCGGGGAGGACGTCGCTCACGGCGTTATCACCACGAAGTAGAGATGCCCGGTCGATCCGAGCGTCGTGAAGGATGGCACTTCATTCACATTGTTGTCGGTCTGGACGATGAGCTGTCCTCCGAATTCCAGATAGCCGAACTGCTCGAGAAGATCGGCGCCGGTCACAAGCGGAATGCCCTGAAGGATCGGCGTGCCGGCCGCATCCGCGATGTCGAGCACCCACGATTGGTTCTGCTCATTCCATACGACGCGAAGCTGATACGAGATCCCCGCCAGCACGATCGAGAGCGTCTGCGGCGTGTCGAGCAGCGGAATTTCATACGGCGTAGATGTGCTCATGGCGGTGGCGGCGGTACCGCTGGATTGATCGCGTTAAAGTTGGGCGCGTTCTGAAGCGTGCGCCCGCCCTGACTGATCGTCGGCGCCGTCTTTTGCGGGATCGCTTGAACCGCGGCGCTTGGCACATTCACCTGTTGAGTCGTGGCGATCAGAATTTCGATCATCGTCAGGCGAACGATCAGGACGTTCTCGGTTTCCTTGTCCGTCGTGATCTGAATCGCCTGGATCATCATGTTCTCGTAAATGCGCTTACCCGTGTAGACCTTGCAAAGCGTGCGCGTCACCTGAAGCCCAAGAAATTGCTGGTAGAGATTCTTCAGGAACGAGGGATCGAGCGTCGTGTTTTGCGGGCTTCCCTCGGACCAACCGTAGGTGAGCTCGAGACGCGAGGGAAGCTTGTAGGCATGATCGGAGATCACCGCGCCCTGTTCGACGGGCTGCTCGGTGATGACCATCTGATCGTCGCCGCGCTCCTCGAGGACAGCATCGGCGATGAGCGTCGTGGTTTGCGTGGCAGTGGTTGTGCTGATCGTGAAAACGCCGTTCACGACGCCCTGAGAGCCAGCGCCAGATCCGGCGACGCCCATGCCGATGATCTGGCGAATCGGTTTGATGAAGACAGGTTGTGGAAGCGTCGCCATCAGACGTCATCCTCTTCCCAATCCGGGAGATCAACGGTCATGCCGGAGAGTCCATGCTTCGAGTCCGCGAGAAATCGAATCTGCCCTTTCGTGATGAACGAGTGGCATTGCGTGTGCGTTCCGCGGTTCACCATGATCGAGGGCATCAGCGTCGGCTTGTCGAGGTTGCCGTTCCAATTCCACTGCGGCTCTTCCGTGCCATTCGCTTTGAAGTAATGCCCGCAGTGGCATCCCGGGCAGCGGAATGCATAGCGATCGCCGCCCATGTGGTGAATTTTACTCATTGGACTTTGGCCGCCATGTCTCGCACCAGGTCGCCGTTCACGCTCCGCTGCTGTTGCGCGACGAGCGAAGCCGTGAGACGCGCATCATTCGACCCGTTCACCTGGACCGTGGTGTTCTGGTTCATCGTCACGTCGGGCTTGTTGAAAAGCGATTGCTCGCCAAGACGTCGGTTCGTGAGCCCGCGGTTCGGCACGCCGTTCGCCAGATTCCATTTCGTGAATTCGTTCGATGCCGCGGCGAAGTTGCCGGCATTCAGATCCTTCAGAAGCGTCGAGTGAGCGAACGCTCCGGTACCGACGTTATAGGCGAACGAGGTCAAGGCCTGCATCTGATTCTTGCTGAGCTGCACGTGGACGAGACGCCTGACCGCATCGCTCGCCGTCTTCACGTCCTCGGCGAGAAGCTGAAGCGCGCGGTTGTCGTCGATCCCGCCTTCAAAGTTCTCGCCCGGTTTGATCTTGTGGCCGTACCCAATGGTCAAATGCCCGGCGATGTCCCGGTAGGCCTTGAGGCTTTTGCCTTCGATCGATTGCCAGAACCCCGCCAGGCCGCCGCCGACCGCGCTCGCCGCGCCAGCGATCTTGTCCCGATAGTGGTAAGCGAGCCATCCGACCGCAATAGCGGCGACCGCGGCCACGATCGCCAGGATTCCCGCGGTTCCCCCTACCAAGGCCAGGATTCCGCCCCCTGCGGCCTCTCCTGCCGCGGCAACGCCCCCTCCTGCCGCCGCCGCTGCCCCGCCGCCGCTGAACAGCCCTCCGATCGCACCGAGGACCTTTGTGGCGCCAAAAATCGACGCCAGGGTCGCGGACAGGCCTCCAAAGAGGGTTGAGAGCCCGTGAGTCGCCTGATGCATGCGAAGCAGGAATTCGGCACCGCGCTGAAGGAAGTGGACTAGTTTTTCGGCATACGGCAAAAGTTGTCCACCGAAAGCGATCGCGAGCAGCTCGACCGTGGCGAGCAGCTTCCGGACGTCCACCATGAACTGATGAAACTGCTCTGACTGCTTGTCGACGTCGATTCCACCGAGAAGGCCGAGCCGCTGGAAATCCTTCTGTGCCTGGATGAGTTCGGGCAGGTGCTTCTCATACATGAAGAGGGTCTGTTCGTCGATGCCAAACTGCGAGGCGATTTGCGTGGCGATCGCGTGACCCATCGGTCCCTGACTCGAAAGGCCCTGAAGCTTCGAGATCAGGTTGATGAAGTTTTTGGTGTTGTCACCGGTGTCCTTCAGGCCAAGCTGTGTGAAGAAGAGACGAAGGCCTGGATTCGTGCGAATCGCCGTGGCGAGGCCGGTGATTCCTTGCTGCGCGGCTTCGGCACCGACGCCGATCTGTTCCGCCGCGTAGCGGATTCCCATGAGTCCCTGAACGCTCGTACCCGCGCGCTGCGCGCTGAAGTAGAGCTTCTCCATCTCGCTCGCGGTCTTGAGGAGCGCCGCGGAGAGAGCGCCGCCGGCGACGACGGCAATCTTGCCCATCGACTCGATCGCCTTCGTCGCGGTTGCAAGCCGGTTCGAATAATTTTTGTAGGATTGCTCGTCGACTTGCCAGCCGAGCTTGAATAGGAATTCACGGAGGACAGTAGTCGCCACTCTATTTTGCCCTCGATTCGGCCTTGATGATCCGCGCTTCGTTCTCGTACTTCACGTCGAGCGCGTCGTTCATGACAGCGATGTCGAACAGGTCAAGGCTACCATCAATGAGGGATTCGTAGTGGCAGAGACCTTCGAGAACTGGCCGTAAAAGCCATTCTTCGCCGCTCGCCATTTCGATGAGTTCTACTTTGGGCTGGCTTCCGAGGCGGACGAATCGAGTTGGTCTGAAGAAAAAAAATTGCCGAGATTTTCCTTCAGCACCGCGAACGTGATTGACAGCATGGCGACCATATCCTGATTCAGATCGCTGAACATGAGGTTGCCGCCACGCACGAGCGGCGCCCACACGTCGCCCTGCTTCCGGTGACAAACGGCCAGGCATTTATCGATGATGAAGTCCGAGTCTTCATCCTTGATTGACGAGATGGCCTTCGCGAGAGGGCCCGAAACCTGATCGAAGAATTTTGTGGGATCGGGATTTGCGGCGCTGCCGTCCGAGCCCAGCTTTCCGATTTCGGCGAGAGGCTCGAGGAGACGCTTCGTGATCTTCCATTGCGTGCGCGCGTCCAGTCGGCCGACGCGATAGGTTTGATCCTTGACTGTGACTTCCGCGGGCTGATCGCTCACGCGAAAGCTTATACCACGAGGAACACGCCCGATCCAAGGAAGACGTCAATCTCGGACACGTTGAAATCCCATTCCAGCATACCGGCTTCCTTCGCGTAATCGTTACGGGGGAACTTCGTGAACGCCGCGCCCGCGCACACGTATTTGTCGCCTGTGACGGGGTTCGCAACTGAGATCGTGTTTTTCCCGTGGAAGAGAGAGCTCACGGTCTGCGCGTTGTAGAGCGCCTCGAGGAGCGCGTTGGTGGGCGAAGTCTTGAGAAGTCGCACGAGGCACTTGCCGGCCTTCGACGCGTTGAGCGAGTGCATCGCCGAACCGTCCGCGCCGATGAGCATGCGGTCCTTGTCCTCGGTGTACTCGATTGAAATTCCCTCCTCGGCGGCCGCGGAACCCGCACCGAGCGGTACGGTGCCGAAAGGACCGGTGATCGCGCCGTGCACATCGAGGAACGAATAGACTCCAACAATCGTGGACATTGGCACTCCTCGGTTAAGAGTTCACGGTGATGCTGACATCGACCGTATGGACCGCGCCCGCAAGCTTCGCGGCAATCTGAATCGGGACCGAAATTCGCTTCGCGCGCGAAGCCTGGTCCTGCAAGGCAACCGGCGGCGCGTACACGTAAAACCCATTCGGCAGAGGATCGCCGGTCTGAAGCGTGCCGAATCCGTTCGAGGTCCATGTGCCGGGACCTAGGAGGCCGTTGGCCACAAACTGATTGAGCACGTCATCGATCACGGTGACGAGCTGATGTGTGCCGCTGTCGGTCTGCGGAATTTTGGTTGGCGAGAGATAGAGCAGATTGTAGATCGCCGTCTGCATGGTGATGGCAAGGACGGCCGTGCCGATCACGGTATCGATGAAGTTGCCGCTCGAGGAGACGCCCGGCTCGATGATCGCGGTCCCATTGTTGTAGGCCGCGAAGAAATTGCAATTCTTCGCCTCGAGCGCCTCGGCCTGCGTCTCCGTCAAATTCTCGGCCGTCACACCAGGCTCTTGTTTGTACATGAGCGTGATGACGGAACTGTTCGCCTGGTAGTTCGTCGTGAGAATCCTGGCGAGGAGACTCACCACGGCATAGGGCGTCGTCGACGAATACTGAACGCCCGTGAAATTGAAGCCGAGCTGCTGAAGTTTGTAGGCGATGTTGGTCGTATCGCCAGGCGTGAGCACTGTGGTTTCTTGCGTCGTCACGCCGAAGTAGTGTTTGTTCGCGGCCGACTCGATGTAGGGCGCAACCGCGAGCGTATCGGCGTCGACCGAGCCGAGAATCGTGAGCCCAAACCACTGCATGCCGAAACTCGTGTCGAAGAGCGTGACGGCCGAGAGTGCCGATTCCGCGGCGATGCCGTTCGCTTCGTAGGCTCCAACCGACGCGCTCGTGAGTCCGGTGTCGGTCGAGATGTCGGTGCCGGCGCCGGCGGTCGCGAAGGTGACAGTCGAGCTCGTGCCCGTCGTCGTGCTCGTCACTTCGAACCGGTTGTACACGGAATTCCAGACGATCGTTGCGCCGGTCAGCGCCGCCTGGATGACGCCGGCGACGCCGTTCATGTTGAGCGCGGCCGAGAAGTTCAGACCGGTGAGATTTTTCGCAACGCCGTCGACAACGAAATCGATTCCGCCGTTCGTGATCGGATTCCAGAACGACATGAGCTGCTGCGAGGCCGAGAGCGGCGCGCCGATGAGTTGACCGTGACTCGCGGCTTGCGCCCAACGCCCGATGAGAAGTTCGGTCGGCTGCGGATTCTGATCGAACCAGAGCTGTGCGGCAAGATACGCGGGAACGCTCGTGCCGAAATCCGCAGCGACCTGTGCGAGGGAAGTGTAGGTGCGGAGGCGGGTGACGACATCGATGACCGGCGTATCGACCAGGATGAGGAGCGCGTTGGTGTTCTGGCCTTGCGCGGCGAGCGGCGACAGGATGATGTCGACATCGATCAGCCGCGAAACCTGAAGTGTGGGCAGCGTCATTCGCCTTCTCCTCTACTCGTGGGGTACGCTGATTTGGATTACTTCGCCGTCATCCAGGGTGAGAGTACCATTCGCGGCGGCGAGAACTGCGGTCGGGTAGTCGTAAATTTGCTGTCGTCGCATCCTAAATGGCACGTCCTGGCCAGCGAGCCATCGTTCCTTGATGAGCGCCGGAACCGTCCGCGTATCTTGAACTTCGATGAGTCCGAAACCGTTGAGAAGCAGTGCTTCTCGATTCTGCGCCAACCCCAATCCCATTGCAAACAATTCGCTGTTCGCATCGGAGTTCGGGCCGTAGAAGCTAGCGATGATCTCGAGGATCTGGTTCCGCACAACGCGGGTCAACGGCACGCCGCCGGCGATTCCCATCTGAAACAGCGTGGCCGAGGTGTCTCCCTGAGAGCTGAGATTGCGAATTTCGAGAGCCGTCTCGCCCGACGCGATCGTCGTGTCGGTCACTTCGATAATGATCGTGCCGTTCTGCAAGATGGCGATGGTCGAACCTACTGCGGCTAGCGTGAAGATGTCGCCGCGCGAAATCGAGACTGTCACAACCTTGAGCACCGTGACGGCATTCAACACCAGGGCGACTTGACCGTTCGCCTGGATCAGCGCCGCGTATCCTGTCGGACTTACTGCCGCGACATTCGAACGGGCGTAAATGACTTCAAAGCCGGCGAGCGCGCCGATCTCTACCGAGACGAATTGATCGTTCGGTGCGGCGGCGCCGATGAAAATCTGGACTCCGGAAAAGAGCCCCGGAACGCACTGATTGCCGACAACCGAGAGCGTGCCCTGCAACGCAACCGTCTTCCAATTGTCCGGGTCGAGAGGATTTTCATTCGGGCGATGGAAAAGATCGGAGCCAAGTGGGGTGAACGTGAAACCAGTGGCGGGAGATCCCGTGACGAGGAGCTCGGCCGTATTGACGTCGCGCGTGCGCCGGATCACGCCGATCGCGCACCAATCAGTTTCGAAGTCAGGCTCGTTTCCTGGCTCGGGTTGCCAGCGCGGGCGCACATTGCTCGAATCGATCGTGGTAACGATTCCCGAGACGAGCCTGTTCAGAAATCGGTGAAGGAAAAGATCGTTGAGCTCCGAGTTGATGTTCCCGGGAGAGACGAAGCCGGCAGTCGGCGCAAGGATCGGCGGATTGGCGGGACTCGACACGTTTTAGGGAAGGCCTGTGATCGTCGTGCCCGTGGGTCGTCCCAAGAGCTCGCTGGCCGCATATTCGGAGGGATGCACGTGATCGGTGTTGAAAACCGAGGTGAGACAAGCGCCGCGGCCGACAAGAGCTTGCGTCAGGCCAACGATCGCATCGGCATGGGCCGCGTTCTGGTTCACCAAAATATCGTAGAGCGCGACAGTGGGATCGTAACTCGCCGTGTCGCAGCGCGAGAGCACGGGCACGACGACGGCGTACTTGTATCCGGCCGAGTGGCGATTCGCTACCCACGTGGCTTCATATCCCTGGACGGTCGCCGGCGTCTTGGTTCCTGGACCGAGATCGTTTGTGCCCTCGAGGAGCACCGCGATGTTTATCGCGCCGGGGACGATCAACGGATCGACGACGTTCACGCCGTCCTGAAGTCCCGTATTCAGGTTGCCGCTCGTTGCGGCCGAGAAAACCGTTCCGAGGCCTTGGGTCGAGACGCACACGTTCGTGACGTAGGCATTCTTGAACGGCGTCAGGAGGAAGTTCGACCAGCGCGTGTAAATCCCCGCGCCCTCGCACGTGCTATCGCCGGCCACGACGATATTGCGAGCGGCCGTCGACGGTGCCGGCGCGTTGTAGATGAACGAATAAACCGAGTTCGTCGTGCTGGTAATGAGACCCGGGAATCCGCCCGTGAGCGGAGAACTGGAATCGGCAACCTCGAACGTGAGAGCCGTGCGATTCCAATAGGCTTGGAGCTGTGCGGCGGTACCGTTTTTCCCGCCCGTGACCTTCAGCTCGAGCTCGTCATAGGCGTTCGCCGTGATCGTCGTTCCCGAGCCGCTGCCGTTATACACAGTGACCGTTCCACCACTCGAAGAGGTAGTCCCGACCCACTTCGCGAGATACAGCGTCATGTCATTTTCGACGAAGCCGTATGCGCTGCACGTTCCGGACACGCATGTCGATCGCGCCCAAACTCCGGCATAGCCGAGCGTGATCGCCGCGCCGGGCACGATGGCTCGCACGTCTTCCGTGTCGGCGGCGCCGGCTTGGGTGAATTGCGCCACGCTGAAGCCGCTGCCCGTCGTGACGGGCCCGCTCGCCGAAGTCGTCCAGGTGCCGATCGCCTGGTTCCAATTGGAGCCGAGAGCGGCGCGGTTGAAGTAATCGGCGAAGGAATTCGTCAGCACCATCGACGGCAGGATCGGAACGTAAAGCCCGTTCTGGCAGAGATAGCCGGTTCCCGTCGCGAGATTGACGTACATCGGGTTCGCCGAGGCCGCGCAAGATCCTGTCGGTGTCACTCGGCCGGTAGTGATTTGATTTTGACTGAAGGCGGGAACTGAGAAGAACAGAGCTACGATCGCGGCGAGAAACGTCTTACGAATCATCGATTCGCTCTCCTATGGGTCTACCTTATCATTGATCGTCGTCAACGCTTTCGGAGTTGGCGGCTGATCTACCATGTCGATACTGGTAGCCGTGACCTTCACATAACCCCGTGCGAACTGCGACCAGTCCTCGACGTGGATCACCAGGAAGAAATCGCCGCGCCATTCGATGAGGTCAGGTTGGTACTGCGAATTGTCCTCGCAGTCCTCGCTTTCGCTCCGCAGGCCGAACCGGGTATAGACCGTGAGCGATTTGGTCTGAATCTGCGCTTCAGGGCGGCGTGCCAAGTCGTTCCCGCCTTCGGGGTGCACAATGCCAGCGACGCCGGCGAAAACCTTGTCTGAGATGGTAGTCTCGCCGAATTCGTTGATCGTCTGCTTCCTCCGGTGCACGTTGAATGAGTCGAGCGTGTAGGGATTTGTCAGAGCGACCGAAACATCGAGCATTGGCATGGCCGGACTCCGTTAACTCTTTCGCACGACATACGTGACTGCATTCCGCATCTGCGCGGTATCGACGAGCGGCTTCGTCCCGGTACGGCCGCGGCGCTTGCGCGCGCGAATTGTCGAGGCGGCGAGCGGCGGGGGAATTCCCTCGTTGATTTTATTTCGTATGCTCGTCGACGCGCGGATTCCGATCGCGTGAAGGTTCTTCATCATCACGTCGGGTTTGCCGTCGAGCGCCGCTAGGCCGGCCTTCTGAAAACCATCGCCGATTTCGACTTTCGCAGCTTCGATCCCGGGTTCCGCGAAGGGTCTCGCGGGAATGTTCTGCGTCGGGGAGCCGTAATTATGCAGATATGCAAGAGCGGCGTTCGTGATGTCCGTGCCGCGCGCTTCCGCGGCGTCGCGTGGCGCATTCTCGGCCGGAATCCCGACGAGAACTTCCTGACCCTTCAGAAGCTTCATGCCGGCGGCAACCTGGCGGGTCGCGTCGACCTTCGTGATGATCGTCCACTTGGGTTTCAGCATTATCCAAAGTTCCACATTCCTGGCAACGGCCACGGTCCGACCCATCCGCCCGGGCCGAAGAACGCGCCGAGGCCTCCGCCGGCAAACGTGAAGATCGCCGCGAATGGAATCGTGGGCCCGACCTGAATCGGACCCGAGCCGAACATGCGCGCCAGGCGAATGAACCGTGTGCCATACACAGTCAGATTCCAGTGGCCCGCGTCAGCCTCGAGGACGCTCGCCGTGTCGTAGCCGACCGACACCGCGCCGGCGCTCTCATTGTTGATCGCGCCTTTTGAAATTCCGGGCCAACCGTCGTTGAGCGCCGTCTGTTGCGCTTGCACCTCGAGCACAAGATTGTGTGCAACGAAGAGCTCCATCGCGGTTTTCAGCATGTCATCCCATCGGCACGGGTTGAGCAGCTTCGAGGCCACACAAATCCAGAAGTTGATCGTCGAGTCGGGGTAGGTAGCCGACTTCTCGAATTCCGGAAAATCGGTGCGAAGTTGCGCCGGCGTCAGGATTGGATTCGTGATGCGCGGCGCCGCGGAGGTGACGCTCGCGGCGATCTCCCAATGCTGGTTCGCATAGCCTGGCGTCACCGCGTCGACGACCAGCACATAATCGTTTCCGAGAGGCGGGTTGAACGCCGCGGGAATCACGACGCGATATTGCCCGTTGGTGTTCGGAACGTAGGCGATTGTGACGCCAGTGAAGAACGTCACCGGAGTTCCCGGCGTGCCGGTGGGATCGGTGAGCGATCGATCTTTGTAGAGCGTGGCGGTGATCGCGGAATTGTTGATCGGCTGATTCGAGATGCTGTCGAACAGATACCAGTTGAGATACTGGCCCGCGAGCGCAAAGAAGGTAAAGGTCGACGGCAGGCCGGGAACGATCGGATTACTCATGGAGAGAAGCCTTGCCTCCCGCAGAGATTTCGAGTTCTACGCCTGTCACGCCCGCCGGCGGCGCCGGGCTTGGAGCCAGGGCTTCGACGTTCGACGCCGCCGCGCTCGCCTCAAGTTCGGTTCCAGTTTGCCCTATTTGCGGTGTGGTGGACAGGGGCGCGAGTGCGACGTATGGCTCGGTTGCAACGGCCCCGGTTTCCATTCCGCTCGACGCGCCGGCGCTGATTGTCGTGCGGACGTTGAGAATGTCGGGGTCGGAATCGGTGAGAGGCAGCCAGGACACGCTTGCTGCCGGCACGCGCGCAATGATGATCCAGGCCTCTTCCTCGACGATGATGGCCGGGGAAACGGCGTCTTCCGTGAAGACCGCGGGCTGCGGCACGGAGGCAGGGAGCGCCCGGACCGAGAGAGAGATGTCATCCTCATCGAGAACGCCAACGGGTGACGCGAGCTCCTCATCGACGGGTATACCAATTTTCGAAAGTTGGTATGGCTGGCACGCACTGGTAGACCAGGTATCTTCCTCAAACGCGACTGCCGGCGTCACCGCCTCATCGGTGAAGGCCTGCGGAGTAATGGACGCGATCGGCGGGGGCGCGGTGATCGACCAAGCGGGGTCATCGTCCGTGATGACAACGGGGAGATCTTCCGTGTCGATCGAGACTGCGATCGCGCGCGGCGCCGGAATGGGAATTAAAAATGCAAAAATCCCCTCTTCCTCGACGTGTGGAAGCGTGAGTTCTTCCGGATCAAGAAAGAGAAATGCAGGTTTGGGACTTTGCGGTACCGCCTCGAGCACGCCTGCCGGCAGCCAGGAATCATCTTCCTGGACCGGCACGGGCTCGTTCGGCGCGAACTGATTCGGCCAAAATTGATTCGGCCACGGCATTCAGAAACTAGACCAGGTTGAACGAGCGCGCGTCAACGAACGGAATCGTGACAGTCGGCGTGCCCGTCGTGAAAATCGCACCAAGCCCGAACTTCAGGTTAGAGGTCGTGGAATTGAGCGAGCTCACGGTGCCCGAGAAGAATGAGGCCGTGGCGGGATAGGTGATGCCGAAGCCCGTGGCCGAGGCCGCATACTGCTTCGGACAAATCGTCCAGTAGACGGCCGCGCTTCCCGCGCCAACCGCGGTGAACGTCAACATCACCTCGAGATCCAACTGATCCGCCGCGGCGGTCTGCGTGCCGAGCGTTTGCGTGACGATCGCGGTATCGGCCGTCGTTCCGTTCGTGCCCATGAAGAGCACGATTTGAAACGTGCCCGTACCGGCGGCGGTCTTCGTCATCTTCACGCTCCACCGGAACGTAGTGGGCGCGCTGCCGGCGACAATTCCCGTGACAGGCGAAGCGGGGAGATTGATGTTGCTGTTCGTGATGTAGAACGCCGTGCCGCTCGTGACCGTGAGCGATTGCGCCGCTGAATTGAAGTTCGTGAGGCCGTTAGGCATCTGCGCGTTGATGACCGCGCCGGCCATTGAGCCGAGCGCGAGGTAGGCGCTCACATTCGGCGGGCTCGAGGAGTCGTTTTGAAAGGTGACATTTGTTGCGCCGCTCGGCGGCGCCGGCGTCGAGCTGCTCCAATTCACGGTTTGAGCCATGTTCATCGGCTTGGGCCTTCGAATCGCCAGCTCGAGCGCGAGATCGTCCATGTCAAAAACCGAGATCCGCGGCTTCGTGACTTCGCGCGCGACTTTATCGAGATCGAAATCTCGCGGCTTTATCGGCTTCATAATCCCCACCAAAAGTGACATGGCGTCTCCTTTACAGAGCTTCTAGTCTGATGTGTAGAGTGTAGTTCATCGCGCTCGCCGGGTTGCTGGCATATGCGAAAGCGTACTGGATATTCGTGCTCGAGTTCGCGTTGATGGTAATCGTGAGTCCCGAGAGCAAGGTCGTCGTCGTATTGCCAGCGTCCGTCGTCTCGATCGTGCCGGCACTCGATTGCGCGGCGCAAGTGATCGACTGTGCGACTCCATCTTGATCGGTGAAGGTAATCGTGAGCGCGCCGAGCGTCGAGCTCGATCCCGCGGCCGTCGTCACCTTCGCATACCACGAAAGCCGATAGAGGCCTGCCCCCGCCGCCGGTACCGCGTAAAGAGTCGTGGCCGCGATCGCCGCGGTCTGCGCGGTGAGATCCACATAGGCGACGGCCGGCTCGGTTTGATTTCGGCCGTTACCTACGTTGTCGGCAATCGTCGAGCCCACGGTCGAGCTGCCGGCGAACGCGACCAATTTCAAACCACCTGCGGTTCCCGCGAGCCACTCGAGTCGGCCGACGCCGGAGCCAGGCGCGGCGAGCGCAGATCCGGTGAACTGAGCCATGTCCCAGGCAGCTTGAGTTCCTGATGCACCGGTCCGTAGTCTGTGAGCCGCTAAATTGATATTTCCCGCAGGAGCTACGGTCGCACCGTCCCCACTCGCGAGCGTGATGATCGAGACACTGTTTCCGCCGAGGTACATCCCGCCGCCCTGGATGGACCAGGGTCCGCCGCCCGAAGGGGTTACAAATTTGATTTCCGGGGAACTGCCGGGTGCTGCCGTAATGTTTAGCGTTCCAACATTTCCGCCACTCCCGCTGATCGACAGGAAGCAGACTCCGTTCCCATCAGAGACGGTGAACACCGGAATGTCCGTGAACGGGCTTGTCTGAGTCACTTCTGAGAGGAGTCCGCGAATGTCGAGCGCCGGAACGTAAGCGAAGCCGCCCGAGACCGCCGCGGGTGCGATGTTCGCGTTCGTGATCGACACGGCGAACCAGGTCGGCCCGCATTGGATCACCTTCACGGGGAATGAATTCGAACTGTTGTACGTCGCCGCGCAACCTAAGATGTAAACCAATTGGCCCGGAACGAGAGTGTTGATGCACCCGAAATAGGCCACGTTGTTATAGAGCGCCGTGCTCGTGATTTTGAGGGCGAGCGGGCGCGCCAGCATGCGCGGGCCGAGCGCGTACACAGTGTTCTTGTTCACGACGAGCGCGCCCGAAGGCGCATTTCCATCGATCAGCGTGTCGATCGGCCAGCGCCCGATATTTCTCCCGTTCACGTAAAGCTGATCGGGGAGAACAGGAATGATGCTCGACGAGACGCGCGCGGGAGACTGCGGATCGAGGCCGTTGATGAGGGTCGTGAGGCCGATAACGCCGGTGCCGATGTTTACCCCATTGACCTGGATCTGATCGTAGATGTTCGTCTCGACGGCGTTCACTTCGGCCGCGACTTGGTTGTGAGCTTTGGCCGTGATGAGCGCCTGGACCTGGACGCCGGCGGAGTGAGCACTCGCCGTCGTTCCTTCGGCCGAGCGTGTGATCGAACTGAGTGTGTCCCCGCTGCGGGACGCGACGAACATGATTTCGGATTCGACCGAAACTGAAAAATTGCTGGCGGGAAGATTTGCGCCGGTACCGGTCGTCAGCGTCGCAGAGGTATCGCCGACGAGCATGGGCGAGGCAAGCGTGGGAATCGTCTCGCCCGGAATGAAATTGATGTGGTTGAGAAGATCTGCGGCGCCCGCGACAGCGCCGGGAAATCTCGGAGTGGCGGTGAATCCCATGTCAACGAAGGTTTACATCGCCTACTCGACGGTTTCAGCCGACCATTCGAAATTGAGCGACGCCGTGCCGGATGCGTTCATCGCATCGATCGAGCCGGCGCTCGAACCTTCAAGCAAGATGAGCGAATCGGGATTCTGCGCGACCCATCCGCCCGGGCCCGCCGCGCCGTGGCCAAACACAACTTGATTTGTGCGCGTTGAGCCTGGCGTGGGGGCCGATGCCGCGGTTTGTTTCGCGACCTGCATGCCCGGATCTTTCGGAGTCGGCGTGATTCCCGTTCCGCCGGTCGAGGCGGTCGCCCACTTGATGAGCCGATGGACAATGCCGCTGATCGCGGTCAGGCCCGCTCCCTTGCCGATCGCATACATGGCCTGAAGCGCGGCGTTGCGCGCGCCGGCTTTGACGAAGAACGTGTCATTCTCGGTACCCGGCGTGCCGTTCGTCGTCGTGTTGCCCGCCGTCGCGGGCGACAGCGAATAGATCATCGGCATGGTTCGGCTCCTATTCTTTTACGAGTTCAACGCGATGATTGTCGCGCGTCAGTCCACGTTTTTGGAGAAGAGTTTGGAAGTCCGGTTCGCCGCGATCAACAGCGGAAGCGTCCAGGGCTTCCTGTTCGTTCGCGCCGGCGAAAGTTCCCACGATCATGAATTCACCATTTTGCTGACAGCGAACGATGTAACGGTTCATCCGCGACGCTCCTTTGCCAGTTTCGACAGAATGTGATTTTCGTCCTGAAGCGCGGCGATGATTTCGGGTTGCGTGAGCTCGCGCCCGAAGGCCTCAAGCTGCGCTTCCCTTACCTTACGCCAAAACACCTCGTCCGGGGCCATCATTGTATCGACGAGCGGCGACCAACGCTCCGCGCACGCATTGCAGAGATAGAACGCGAAAGCCTTCACCGCGTCCCATTCGGCCTCGAGGATCAGGCCGCCGTCTTTTCCGCAGTTTGCGCAGAAAATCGGAATCCACTTCTGGCCGTTGGTGATGACGATGTTTTTGTCTTCTCGGAGGCGAGAGCTCGGAAGGATGTCCGTCGAAAGGACGACCGGCTCAGGCATTTTCGTTTTGCTTCGTGTTTTCGGGGTTGGTCGGATCGTCCTGCTTCCAGAATTCGCGGTTGCGCTTCGCGATGTCGGCGGTCGTGAGTCCACCGGGAACTGTCTCGACGGCCTTGTACTCCTGGCCCGGCATTTCGTCCATGCCGGTGAAGTAGCCGACACGCTCTACGGGGATTTCCGGTTTCGCCGGCGGATCGAGGTGAGGTCCTTCGACGAGCTCGTCGCCCGACGTCGTGAGTGAAACGATTCCAGCGGGGCCCATCAGCTCGTCGAGTCCGGGAAGATTTTCAGGGTTGGGCATGTCGCCGTCGTGAACGCCCGTGATTTTTCCGGAGTTGGCAGAAGCGTAGAACACTTCCTTGCCCTCCTGCTCGCCGTACTCTTGTTCCATCGCGCCGAGAATTTCTCGGCCCTTGGCTGTGAGTGGCACGTTCGGCCTCGCTACTTCTTCGCGCTACTTCCCCTTGCCTTTGCTTTTGCCGTTGTCTTTGTCGGCCGGCTTTCCGGAGTCCGCGAGATTGGCGCTTGCGGCTGCGGCATCGGAGGCGATTTTTGCGCTCGTTGTGGCGGCGTCGCCTGCGATGGCTGCACTCGTGTCGGCTTGAGATGCGGCAGTTGAACCCTGGTCGGTGCCGGCACCCGCAGAGATGGCCTTGTCAGGCGGATCGTTTGCTGGCGCGGGTTGGTCCCCGGGAGCTGTCGCGAGTTGCCCGGGCTGGCTTGCTGGCTGTGTTGCTGGCGCGGCAGGTTTATTCGGATCATCGGCTCCTCTTTGGGCGGCGGTTGCGTGAGCGGCGGCGGCTCCTGCGGCGACGGGATCGGTGGGTTGTGACGTCCAACCCGGATTCGGCGCGGGACCTTTCCATTGGGCGGCGCCCTCGAAGAAATCTTGCGCGTCGATCACCTTGAGGTTGCCGATGAACTTCTTCGCCTCTTCGATCGATCGAATCTGATAGCCGCGCGACTGCAAGAATTGGACGTGATGCTCCGTGACTTGGATCTGCGCTGCGTTGAGCGCCTGAACTTTCGGGATGTAGGCCTTCGCGCCGTTGAGCTCGAGCCATTCCTTGTAGGAAGGCTCGTTCAGGATCTCGACGGGCACTTCCTGTATGCCCATCTCGAACCGAACCCGCGTGCGATCGTGGAGCTGAAGCAGAACGACGCGCGGGAAATTCATCATCACGGTTCCGGCCTTCGTCGGGAGATCCGCGGCTCTCTTTGTGGCTTTATCGGGCATTGGTGCGAAGGGTCGCTGTTCGGGAGCCATTTGTCCTCACTGTGAAAAAGTTTGCGGCGTCACGACCGTGGAAGCCGTTGCGGTCGGTGCGGTCTGCGTTGCTGCCGCGAGCATTTTCTGTGCGATGAAGTTTCTCAGCGCGATCACGGAGCCGAGCGCGGAAATATCCGATTTCAGAACTATGAGCGTCACCGGAATTCCGTCGACCGTGCCTTGAATCAGAATCGGTGTCGTGCCGTCAGGCGCGCTCGATTCCGTCGCGCTCGCGATGACGTAAGTGTGCGCCACGCCGGGAGAATACTAGATCCCGTCGTAATAGCCAACCGTCTCCGGATAGACGACTTCCATCACGCCGAGGCGACCGAAGTAGGTCGACTTGTGATAGATGCCGTCGTACTGAACCGGCGTGCGCTGAATCGGCGTCATCGGGAAACGGATGCGGTCCTTCTCCTTCACGTACACGATCATGCGATCGTGACCGATCGTTCCGATGGTCCCGCCGACGCCCGCGCCGATCGCCCACTTCACCGGGTAAATCTCGAGCTTGGCGCCGCGCGCGGTCGCGCAGAGGTTGTTCCGGAGGATGTACTGCAGGATCGACTCGTTCCCGGCTAGCGAAACCTTGGCGGTCGCGATGTAGCCGTACTGCGCGGGCGGAATCAGGATGCGAGTCGGGAGGACGGCCCACGCCGCATTCTGCCAGTTGGTCGAGAGCGCGGAGTTCACGTCCGCGAGAATTTCATCGGGCGACTTCTGTGCCCACGTGGTGAAGCCCGACGCGCCCGTGACGACGTTGAGCGGCGTGACGAGCCCAGAGTTCACGAGGCCCGTATCGCCGAGCGCCGTGTCTCCGATGTAGACCTGCTCGTCCACGTCCATCTGATACTTGAGCTGCATGGCCATGTACTTCTGCTGGTCGATGGGGCGACCAAGCCGCGCGGCCGATTCAAGCTCGAGGATCGTGTACTTCAGTTCCATACCCCACGGACGGAGAGGCTGCGGGGTCTTCGAGATGTCAACGTCGATGCCGGTGATCTGCGAGGTGTCCTTGCCGATCCAGGCCTTGCCGTTGCCAATCGAGTTCCCGGTACCGAGCCCGCCGGCCGAGCCGTAGGTCGAGAGCGTGAACGAAGAAACTTCATCCGCGATCGTCACGTCCTCGCGGAGATCGATGTCGCGGCCCCACGTGACGGCCGCAAGGGGCTCGTGCAGCGTCATGTCGAGGCGCTCGAGCTCTCCGACGAGGAACGCGCCCGTCGAGTCGACGGTCTTGCCGTCATGCGTTTGGCAAGCGTGCAGGAGACGGACGCCGAGCTGATTGCCTTTGTTGTCCATCGTTCCGAGAACCCGATCGAACGTCATGAGATCGTCGTGAGTGCGGCGACGGCCGACGAACTTCCCGCGATAAATTCGGCCAGAGCTGAATTCCGCGACTGCTGTTTGCATGTTTCGCTCCCTTAACTTGAAGTTCGTCTACCGCTAATTAAAGAAAACCGCGAAAAGCTTTACTAGGCCTCTTAGATGTTAAAGGCCAGTTCAACAAGGCCGTTCGGATCGGCGGGCCCGTTGAACGAAGATTTCTGATCGAGCTGGACGAACGTCCCGCTCACCGTGTCGACCGAAACGCCGCCGACGAGATAGCCGGTGCCCGCGACGATGCAGACCTGGACGAGCGAGCCCTTGAACGCCGGCGCGACGCCCTGAAGCTTCACGATCATGTATCCGGATCGCATCACATCGAGCGGCTGCGTGGGCGGGGGGACGACGGTACCGAAACTCGTGGTGAGGCCGCCCGTGGTGGGCTGAAGAGGGAAGGGCCGCACGGCGAAACCGTAGATGGCCGCGGCCGCGTCGGAGCTGATCGGAACGCGCACGCCGTTCGGCGAGGCGCCATCGGCGACGACGGCCGAGCCGTAGAATTGCGGCTCGAGGGAACCGCTCGAGGACGTGTCGATCATGCATGGCTCGATCGTGACCGGATGCGACCGGTTCACCGCGCCTTGCATGCCCGCGCCCATGCGGTACTGAAACACCGCGTCATGCGTGCGACGCCGCCCGACGAAGCGACCTTCGAACACGGCACGATCCTTCGGGCGGAAGAAAACAAAATTCCGCATGATCTCGTTGAGTCTCATATCGCCTCGGCTCCTTCGTTTCGATTTAGATCGACTGCTAATCGTGCTCGCTTGAAAAATTAAAAAATGGGCATCCCGGTTGGGCGGCGGTTCAGCTACGCGCGCCCCAAAACTTGGTGTTCGCCGCGTTGATTTGCGCGGGCGTCATCGGGCCTTTGGTCTCGGTCCGATTGTTGTTATTCGAATCGGTGACGCGGTGCGTGCGGTGCGCGTCATTGTTCGCGTTGCGCTTCATCGCGGCGACCGCCTGGAAGACGCTGCGGACCTGGCCGCAGGGCATCTTCTCCATCGAGTCGTTCGTGAGCGGTTTGCCCAAAACGACTTCGATCATGCCGTTCGTAGCGGAATCGTTCGCGCCGACCGTGAGCGCCTTGCGCCGCGTCGCGCAAATGGTGCGATACGTCACGGTGGGCTTCGCGGCGGAATCGAACGTCGGCATGTGGATGCCGGGCGCGATGATTTCCGCGAGCGAAAGTGTTTGGCGATAGAGGTCGCCCATCATTGCGCTGTCCTTCGCTGCGACCATCGCGTCGCCCGTGCCGGCGGGGGCTTCCTCTTTCAGCGCGCCTTCGATCTCGCGCTCGGCTGCGGCATCTTTCTCGCCGCCTTCCATTTTTTTGCTGAGCTCGCCGATCGCGTCCATCACGGATTTGTGATTGTCGCCGACCATCTTGCTCATGTCGCCAATCATCTTGCCGTGCTCTTCGAACTTTTTCTCGATCGCCTCGTCGTTCCACTTGCCGCGACCGCCGGCGGATTCAGTCTCGCCGAGATGGACGTGGACGCCGCCCGTTTCATCGAGAGTCACGCCTGCCGGAGGCGCATCCAAAAGAGCCTTCGTCTTCGTCTCATCTTTTCCGGCAATCGCGGCTTTGAGCTGTTCCAGCCACTTTTTCCAGTTCATTGGTGAGGCTCCTTCGGGATTTTCATCCCCTATTCGGCATTCTGCTCCACATCTTCCCAAATCCACAAGCGCGACATGGTTGCCGCGAATTCTACGCTGCTTCCCTCTGCCGTTGCCCAAGTCCTCGTAATCGCAGTCGTAGCCCGCGCTCACTTCGCGTTTCCCCGCGCCAATAAAGGCTTGGACGAGCGGGTCCATCACCTGAATGTCCGCGACGATCGCGTTCTCGTACATCGCGGTCCCCCGTCGCGGATTGAGCACAAAGCCTACGGTCAGTTCTTGCCAGTTGTCCTTCGAGACGCCTTCGGGCGGGTGTCCGTTCGTGAACGGGACTCCCTGGAAGCTCGCGATCGTTGCGGCGTCGAAAACCTCTTCGGGGTCTCGTTGGATGTGAACCAGGGAGTCCGAGCCCGGTTCGATCATCGGAACTTCGTCGGCGCGATAGAGCTGCTCGCCCGTGCGCGCGATCGGCACGTCCTCGCAAATCAGGAAGCCGGCCGGCGTCAGCGACATCTTGGCGCTGAGTTTCTCGGAAGCGAAGAATTTCACGAGTGCATTCCACGCGCTAGATTCCTTCTGACCGTCTCATCTGCCTGCTCGTTCTTGATCTGCGACGCGATCGCTTTTGCGTTCGCGGCTCGTCGCAAATCCGAAAGCTGATTGTGGGCCTCGAGCAACATCATCTGAAAAACGTGCACCGGAACTTTCTCGCTGCCCGGTTGCAGCTCGTAAATCACTGGAAGGTTTTCATCATCGGGATTGAAGTAAACTGCGATCCCGACCAGGCGCGCCTTCCTGTCCTCGCCGTTTTGTGCCTCACCCGCCATGTTAGAAGTTCGGACACGGGTTCGAGCTGCCGACACCCTGGAATGTCACGTTCGTCGCCGTAAACGTGCTCGAGGTGACGAGCTCGTAGTTCGTGAAGCTGGATACCTGAACGTAGTAGGCGGTGTTCGCCGTGGCCGTCTGTGCCGAGACCGAGGCGGTGAGCGTCGCGGCAATCGGCGCAATTCTCAACGGGAAATAACTCGCGCCGCCGTCGTTTGAACCCTTGGCCTGGAACGTGACCGTGGTGAGCGCGGTCGACGACATTGTCAGCGTGAGACATGCTTGCCCGGAAAGACTCTGCGTCTTCGTCTGCGACGTCGCCGTGAAAACCATCGGCGCATACGCGTAGTTCGGCAGGAGCGAAGTCAGCGTGCCCGGGTAGAAGTTGGCGCCGAGCTTCTGCGAATCGCTCTGTGGCGCGGGTGTGCCGCAGCCGATCGTGAGCACAGTCGCCATCAGGATCATGCCAAGGACGATGCCGAAGAATTTCTGGTAGCGCGTCATGTTCGTCTCCTCACGGGAACTCCAAAACGAAAGTCGCTGTGTATTCGATCACGTTCGAGCTTCCATCAACGCGCGGCGGCGCCGAACCGAACGTAAAAGTAACCGTCGTGCCCGAGAGCGTCGCCGAGACGCCGCTGAGCGGACCGGTGAACGTGCTCGTTACCGCGGGGGCCAGGACCGCGCTCGGCTGCGCGCCGGTGAAATCTTGACTGATGGGAGCGAGACTGCAATCGATCGCAAGGTTGGTCGAAAGCCCGTCCGAGATGAACGTCACCGAGTAGGCTTTGGTCGGATTGAGGCTCACACTTCAGGATCGTAAGTACGATTTTTTCAAAATGCAAGGATTTCGAGATTTTGGTGCGCGGAGTCTAAACCCCGACATCTTCAATCGGCGAGGATCTGGCAGGCGTTTGCGATCACACCGAAAGGCCAATTTCTGAATTCTGCGGAAAGTTTCGCTTGGTCGTCCGGGTGAAGGAAGTAGACCACCGAGCTACAGCAACAAGGATTCGCTACATGACTCGGGCGAACGTAGACGATCTGGCCGAGAAGCTCATGGCACCAGTGGCCGCCGTCATCGGGGACGTCGGAACACCATCTCTCGACTGGCGCTATTCTAACTGGCTGCCAACCCGCGTCGGTCAGGTCCTGTGATTTCGATTTGCTGGAACGACTGAAGCCGGCTGGCAATTCGTTCATCGAACTTCTCCGCGATCTCGGCAAGGCACCAATTCGACGTGAGACACGTGGGCCGCATTTTGTGAAGCCGGCGATCGAGAAGCTCGAGCGTGCAACGCCGCTCCATGTCAGAGAGCGCGCCGACGCCGAGATCGTCGATAAACAGAAACGGTGTGTTGTCGCGCGAGGCGTAGGCCATCTCTTCGGACTCGTTCCGCCGGTACGTGTCTCGAAGGTCCATGTAAAACTTCTGGAAGAAATCCACGCGCGACGGCCGCGAGAGTTGAATCGCTGTGCGCGCGCATGCGATCAGCAGATGCGTTTTGCCGACGCCGGCTTTCCCGGTGATGAGCAGTCCGTCACCCGGCCTAAGAAGCCACTGCTTCACGAGCTCCTGAACGACATCAGGAAAATCTAGAAGCATCGCGTCTCGGTACCGCTTCGGAATCGTCGCCTCAATTCTGCGATCGGCGAGACACACACATTCGCGCATCATCACAGAGCGTCGACCGGGAATCGTAACTTCCACATAGCCGGTGTTCTTGCAGTACTCGCAGTCAGGGGTTGAGGTTGACGACCGTTGGCTTACGGTACGTTTTGCCTGGATCAGCAGGGAGCCTTCCAGTCTCTTTGCCAAATCCGCTGTGCTTTCCATTCCGTCCATTGCCATTCGTCTCCTTTGGTGGGGAATCAGCCCACCGGCGTTCCTTCAGGAATTTTGCCGGGTTCGGAATATATCGCTCATCGGTCCACTGATGGCAAGCCTTCCACTGTGCAAGACCTGTGAAAATCTCGATGCGTAGATCGGTGGATTTTATTTTCTGCCACTCGTCCCACGCGGCGGGCTTGCCGACAGGTTTAGGGTAGGCCTCGAAAAAAAGACCGAAGGCCATCAGTGGATGCTCGACGAGGAAGTTTTCATCCGTGGTTGCGTTCGCCGGAGGTTTTAGTTGAATTGGCGGTTCAGGTTCACGAGCTCTGTCGGGGTGGCCGTTGCCGTTCACGTGTGTTGGGTTAGAAACCGATAGAGCTTGAGGATGACCGCCGTTACGAGTTGGGCTTGGCTCTTGGGCTTGGGGAATGGTGCTTGGAGATTGGAGATTGGGAGGGTTTTGTTTTAGAACCCGGTGGGTTTCTTTTTGAAACCCAGTGGGTTTCGCTTGAGCTTTAGGCCGTCCTCCTTTCAACCCATTGTTTTTATTGGCTCTTACGCGCTTCCGGTAGCTCGTGAGCTCCTCTTCGCACCGCTTGTGACGATACAAATGTGCAAAAGTCAGGGGGGTAGCCCCCCCCCCAGCCCTCGGAAAAAGGTCGGGCTCGCCCTGCACTTCCTGTTTGAAGAAAAACTCCTCGAGAATTCGGATCACTGTGGCGCGTTCTTCGGGGGTTCGAGCGCATATTTTTCGGCAGACTTCGTTGATGTCGCCGGGCAGCGGTCCTTCGTCGGTGTAGTAGAGATCGATCAACGCGCGGTAGGCGCCGTGCTCCATCAAGTTCAGGTGTTTGGTGTCTTTTGCATAATCGCCAATGTGGTGATTGTAATAATTCACAGGCCCCCCAAGGGATGACGGTGAGGACCGACGCCTTGGGGGTCGCCGGTCCTCGACCGTGCACGAGAGTTGCGCGGCAAAACTCGGGCTTGGGCATGGTACTACCAGGTGGGAGAACGGCAAGCGAACCTCGGGCGAATGCTCAAACGGTCACTGTGAATCTCTGTGGATTTGTGGAAATCAGTCCAGGTATGGCCGCGACGCTCGCGTGATCCAATCGAGGAACCAGATGACGCCGAAGAAAATCGAGACGCACATTCCGGCCAGGACCGCGAGCGCGATCTCCAAGACCTTCATGCGACACGCATGTTCGACTTAGGAGCCTGGTCGGGCAGGTAGCAACGATCCATCAGTAGAACGAGCTCGCCCTTGTTGATCGCCTTGTTCACCGCTCGATTGGAGTTCACCTCGGTCAGATTGTGAAGCGAACGGATTTCATTCATAAGCTCACGCTTCGTTGGCGCGATGCCATGCGCCGCGTCCCTCATCCGCCTAGGAATTTCTGGCCAGTGTTTCGCCCAGCGCACGCGCGGAACGCCCACGCCGCCGCGTCTGACGGCAGGCACTTTCTGAATAGCCTTCGCCGGCCGCTCGATCATGTCGATCGTGTCTTTGAGCTGCGTGACGATGCCCTGCCAGCGAGCGACTTCTTCGGCGCTCGTGCGCTGCACCTCGAGGAAGTGATTCAGGTTGGCTTCGGCCTGCTCGAGCTCGTGACGGAGGCCTGCGGCGCTGGCGGGTTCAAAACTCATGCGCGGATTCTACTTCAGTAGAATTTCCAATTAAATAGAATTCAGCGGCATCCTTCAGCAAAGCCGGCGAGATATGAAAGCACGATCGCCAACACTGTGAACCAGAACATCACGCCTCCTTCAAACCGTGTCCGGCAGAATCGGCTCAGCGTAGCACCTACAGTTCGGTCCGCACCCGGGATGATAGTACATCGGATTCTCGGCGGTGCCAGCGTTCGGCGGGTGTGCCCATGCGAAAGTTTTTCCGTTGAGCCGTTTGTGTTCGGGCCGGACGTCCGAATCGCCGCTCGAGTGCCAGATGTAATGCGTCGACCCGACATAACGCGATCGCGCTTCCATCAACAGCCCGGCGGTCCTCGAGGTCTCCGTTCGCGCAATGAGGCGCGCGCGGCCGGCGGCGACGGTACCGGAACGCATGATCTCGCGCGCGATCTCCGCGGCTCGGCCCGACGTCGCACTGATCGCTTCTCGGGTAAGTTTGTGGACTCGCTCCGCGGCTTCACGGGGGATGGAGGTGATGAGACTGACCTGCTCGGACATGAGAGACCGGAAGAGAGCGCCCGTAGGAGCACTCTTAATTTCTCTCTGAAGCTCAGCACCCATCTCGCGCGAAAGCTGCATCCAGGAGGAAGCATCGCGTCTCTCCACATCGACGTGCATCCGGTTCGTGACCGCGCGGGCCCACGGCTTGAGCAGCTCGGAATAATCTCGCAGCGCCTTCGAGAGCGCGCGCGAGTCGATCACCTTGCCCCCTGGCGCCAAACCCTCGATGAGTTTTCCCACCTGGTTCCCGACCGCGGCGAGCTGGCGTTGGTACTGCTTCTCGGCTTTGCGCGCCTTGGTGAATCGCTCGCGCGCGAGGCGGCGCTTTTCTCGAGGAGAGAGTTCCTTCGGCGGGATCTTGTCCGGCACGGGATCAGTCTACTTGAGTAGAGGGGGGGGGGAGGGTGCCAACTTAAGTTGTCATGCGACTTAAGTTGCTACCGTGATTTACCAGCGGTACCACTCGGAAGTCCTTTCCGCTGAACGCGCGTCCCGTGAACTACCCCTGATTACCATGCACACCTTTGTTTGCATTTGGAGCGCCCGCCCGGGATCGAACCGGGACTCCGCGGCTTTAGAGTCCGCTGCTCTACCAGTTGAGCTACGAGCGCCCTGGCAAGGACAAGTTTACAGTTGTCAACTTTTCGTTGACAATTCAGACCGCGAGGCCGAGAGGGGTAAGAGGCTGCATCCCGCGACAAAAACGCGTTTCTGGCGCTGCGGATAGCGGTGAATCGAGAGATGGGAGGCACTCGGGCAGTTTCGCGTCCTCGGCCTCGCCACAAAGGAGGAACCATGCAAGCCCCTTCCGCCCAACAAATCGAATCGGCTGCCGATCAGCTTCTACAACGCAAAGTGCCCGAGTTCATCAGCAATTCGCAACGCGCTGAACTGATTGCCTTCGGTGACGCACGCGCGAAAGCGATCGGCGCCAGCGGCGTTACGAGGGATTTCATCATCGCCTACGAGCTCGGCCTTCAGACGGGCCGCACGGTGCTGGCGATGAGCGGTGCGCTAGTCCAGGCCGGCATTCACGCCGAAGATCTGCTGTAAGCGTATATACAAGTATAGCTTCATGAAAGTGGCTGGCCCGGCAGGGGTTGAACCTGCTCCCGTCCGCCTTTAGAGGGCAGTGCGCTCCCGAGCGCCACGGGCCATCGGTGTTTCAAGAGTCGATAGTTCTGAAGCACTTCCCGAATCTTCCCGCACAGCGGTACCGTCGCGATCGACGTGAAGCCGAGATCGTCGTCGGGCTCGTCCCAACGAAAAAACGTGATGCCGGCGTCGACGAGCTTCTGCTCGAGGCGCAAGAGCCCACGCACGTCCGGAACGCCGATGTGCACGATGTTGGGAATGCCGCGGATGCCCGGATGCTCGAGCGCAAGATGCAGCGCCGCATGAAGAGACTGAACGCCTTGAACTTCCGGGGAAAGGTCTTGCCTGACGAAAACGTACAGGTGGGATTCAGGAATCTATGTCATGACGAGAGAATCTCATTCTTCCTTCCCCGCGTCAAGCCCTGAGCCGCCGCGCGGAACGGCGCCGGCAGTTCGAGCTGGATGACGTTCACGCGCGATCGATCCCGTCGCGGAAGCTGATCGAGCCCATCCGCGAGCACCTTCAGGAGCTCGACCATCATGTCCGCGGCGATCGTCCAGGAGCGAGACGTGCCGCGGCGCGCGCGGAGCTCGCGGCAGAATCCCGGCAGGCCTTCGAGTCCGGATGGGTACTTCTCCGTCAGATCGTCCAGGTGCTTCGCAGCGAGATTCACCGTGCGTGTTCCGTACTGCGCGACCAGGCGATCGAGCATTCGCCGGCGGTAGTCCGATTGCGAGTCGAGGAACTTCTGTAGCTGGCGGCTCGTCACTGAATCCGTCTCCGATACTTCTCCGCGAGAATTCCGATCACCACGCCGTAGGCGAAACCAAGGCCGATGACCTGGACCGGCGTCGAATTATTCTCGACGGCGTGCTGCCCAACCTCCGCGACGAGCAGCTTGATCTCGTTCGCATCCATCGAAGCCGTTGCCATCTTGAAGAGCTCTGTCCGCTCCTCAAACTTGCGCAATCCGAAATCGTGAACGATCCCGGGAATGTCGTACTTTGGAATCGGCATCAGTACCACTCCTGTTTTGGTTTTGGCGAGGCGATCATCTCTCCCGTGCGTCGCGCGAAGAATCGTGCGATGTGTTCGTTCTGGATCAGCTCGAGCGGTACCATTTCGAGGCGTTTGTAAATCAATCCTGTCCCGCCCTGCGTCTTGGTGCAATTTTCGCAGACGTGCGCGGTCCACGACACCGGCAAGTTCGTTTTTCCGTAGGCGCAAAACGGCCCTTCAGTTCCGCCGCAGAGATGGCACACGCCCTTTGGCGTCTCACCGACGTAGAGCGAATAGTGAAAATCGTTCCCATAGCCCCACTCGTCGTGAAACTTCCAACCTGGCCGCTCGGTGAATGTCGTCTCGACCAGGTTGAGATCTCGCGCAACTTCCCACGGCTCCATGTTCTTACCAGGCTCATTCACGGTCCAGCCCTCGGCCCACCTCGCGAGCTCGTAAGGCGGATGCACGCGCCGGCCTCGAATCCAAAAGCCCGACCAGGGCGAATGCCAGGTGGGACCGCCGCCGATCACGGTCTGAACGAAGGTGAGCGCGAGTCGCCCTCGAGAGCGGCAGGCCTTGCACCAGGGCCATATATGGCCATAACTGTCCGTGTACTTTCCGGTGCCGTGACAGCCGCGGCATTCGACAGCAACCTTCACCGTAGAGTGCAGACACGACAGGTGAGCATCGGCCCAACTGATCGCCTCTCGCTTCAGAAAATAAATCGCGCGCGCCGGCGCAAAATTACGCTTCGACGACGGCGACCGCAGCCATGAGTTCAGCCGCGAGACGGCGTGGATGAACTCGGGAACCTGAGACGGAAATTTAGCGGCCATCACGACCATGTTGATCGCTCGCTGGAAAAAGTCTGTCTTTTTCTGGCACTGCACCACGGGAGGGTTCCTTTGATCGACACGTGCTTGAGGAGCAATGCACGTGCTCGCAATTGCAGTCGGTCGGATTCATAGGCGCAGTCATGGCTTCGGTATTTTTACTGGTTTCGGCAACACCAGATTCGCCGGCGCCGATGGATTCTCGTTTTCGGCCAGGCCCAAACGTCGCCGCACTTCTGGAAGCGGCACTTTGCTCTCGTCTTCGATTCCAGATCCCATGCAGTGCATGCAGATCGGGACACAGTTGCCGAGCCCATGCCAATCGAGATCATCTTTCGACTCGATGCGCTTCTCGCAGAGCTCGCAATTCTTCGGGTAGCCCTCGGTGAATTTCAGAAGCCAGAGGAGTAGACGTCGAATCATGACACGGCGGGACGGCCAATACCGTCCATCGAGGGAATTTTCACATCCGAGACGCCTTCGGCCGAACACTCCGGGCTCTTCGCGCGGTGATCGTCCCGAATGGCATAGGCGAGATATTTGATGAAGGCCTCGATGCTCTGATCGTGCGCACGCTCGGTCACTTCGACTTCCGTGTCCTCGAGCAAACACAGCCGGCAGGTATAGCGCACTTTCACGACGGGATTCTACCGCAACCTGGCTGTGAATATTTTTACGAGGCTGTGAGTATCTTTACGTCGACGTCGCGAGGTAGTTCGAGGAGTTCGGCGCGAGAATCCAGCCGGTTTGGTCCTGGCGCTGAATCACGCAGCGATCGAGCGTTCGGGGGGCGACAGCAGTGATGATTGCAGACACGGTGCCGATTACTCCACTCTCCGCGCGGACGTCCGCGGGCCGCAGCTCGTCGAATTCGACGTTCACGACGACCTTGGCGCCGACCGCGAATGTTGACATGAGAGCTCCTAATCAGCGGCGATTCGAACGAGCTTTCTACTGAAGAGCGTACACCAGCCGCCCGGATTGATGGCACCGAAAACTCGCTGGCAGGTTCCACCGAGCTCGGGGTCGGAACTGAAGTGCACACAATCGGTGCACATCTCGTCCGGGTTCATCGCGTGATCGGTATAGCCCACGTCCTGCTTCCGCAATTTGCCCATCTTCCGCGAGATCGACCCTGGTCGGACCTTGAGCTCCATGATCTGCCGCAAAAACTCTGGAATGGTGAATGTCTCGAGCGAGCCGAAGTGGTGAGGATCGTCGTAGTTCATCATGAACGCGGATTTCGCTTCGGCCTCTGAGGAAAAGTCCAAAAAGCATTTGTCCTCATCGTATTGCGTGAAGTCGGGAGCGCGCATGGTGTGGACAACGAAGACGAGATCGGAGGACGTGTTCGGGCCGACAAATGCGTCCACAGCGTCACCATCGGCTCCGACCGTTCCGTCGATGAAACCGTAATCGTGGTACATACGCGAAGAGAATCGCCGGCCGTCGTTATCAATGCCGACTCGTGTCGATCCGGCCGGGTTCTCGATGGCCACGTCAAGACCGTGCCATTTGTACGCTTTGAGGATCGGTCTCGTCGCGCCATCGCTTGTCCTCGCTTTCGGGCGTGAATCTCCGGGCCCTCGCTTTTCTTTCCCACGCTTCTCGCCGCCTGGCCCGGGCTCCTCTGCTTCGCCCTCGCCCTCACCGCCGCCGGCTTCGCCCGTGACTTCCGAGACTTTCGGTACCGGCACGTCGCTCGCGGCCTCAATTTCCTCGCGCGTGATGTTCGTGAACACGCCCGAGATCTGGCTCGCTTGCTTCAGCTCGCGCAGTGCCGTTTGATCCGAGATCAGGCCGGCTTCGTGGGGCTTCATGATGGCATCCGTCGTCGACGTCGCCACGGTTCCCTTCTGCTCCTCGGTCAGTTGCCAGAGCGGACGGAACGCGATCGCAAAACCTTCGTCCAGGGCAATGCCCTCGGACTGCGCAATGCAGCGGTAGATCGTCGTGACCGGAACTTTCAGTTGGGAGTTCTGTCGCTGATTGATCGAATCGTAGTATGAGCGCAAATCTGTCTCGCCCGTCGAGAAGCCTGCCGGCGACTGGCCGAAGAGACGCACGAGCGGAATCTGAAGCGCGCCGGCGAGCTGCTGCCCAAACTGCATCAGCGCATCGTTGAGCCCGGAGAATGCCGACGTTTGGAACGTCTCGAACTTGTCCTTGGCGTCGATCAGCGTGATGCCCTCGTTCGATTGCGTCGACCGCATGAACTGAATCATGCCGACCAGTTTGTCGAGCGCCTTGCCGCCGGCGGCGATGAGCTCGCGGAGATTTTCGACCGAGTAAGTTCGGAGATAGCTTTTGTACACGAGCTGCGCGGCGCCCTGCGTAGCCGAGTCGAATGCGACCATGCGATCGTAGAGCCGCTCGAGCACGGAGATGCCCCACAGGTTCTCTTGAATCCGCTGCCAGTAAGGAAGGCGGATTCCCTCGAGGCGAAGACACCGGCTGAAGTGAACCTTCGCGCCGACGAGCGCCGGTGCTTCCGCGGTGATGCGGTAATATGTCGGCATCCCAAGATAGGGCCCGAGCTCTGTGATGAGATTGTTGAGCGAGGGCTCGCACATCCAGCGATCGAGCACGAGCAGGCCTTTGTACTGGCCCTTGCCGACCGTCTCGATCCGGAGCGGCTTCGAGGGATCTTGGCCATCGATCAGAAGCACAGCGAGGCCGCCGCCATAAAGCCGCGCCCACTTCTCCGTGTCGCAGATGTGATTCCAGGTACCGAACGCCGTCGCCGCCTCGTCGATCGCCGCGATTTGTTCGGGCTCGATGTCGCCCTTCAGCTCGACGCCCATGCGGGTCATGTCTTCCGCCACGAGATCGATCGCCACGCCGCCGAGCCAACTCCCGCGGTGAATCCATTCGAGGAGCGTGCGAATCCGGGTGATCGGATTGAAGCCGTAGGTCGAGGCCGACATGATGTTGTCGGTCCCCATGCCGAGCGCGGCAACGAAATTCTGGAACGAGTCGCTTGTGAATTTGCCTTGGAGTTCGGCCGAGCGCGCGTCCTGCATCCGCTTTCGCGCCCTCGTATCTTCCGCGCGCGCCTTCCGTGCCAGCCCTTGGATGGATTTCACCACGATCACTCCTTCTTCGTGTAACCGGAGCCGCCACAATTCGGGCAGAGCAGCCGGCGGTTCGGCTTCTGAAGAATCCCCTTGCACACCTTACATCGTTTCTTCGGCGGCTCGGGCGTGATTCCTTCGCGAACAAAGTGAAAATGCAAACCACGGGATTGCTCGAGGGGCGAGATGGGGACCGCGATCAGGCAGAGTTCCGGCATCGCCGGGATTTTACATCGGTGCCAAGATCAGAATAGAGGTTTTCATTCAGGGAGGGTACCACAGAAAAATCGGCCCCTTGCCATTTCTGACAAGAGGCCGGGCACTGCTAGACCACAACTCATTTCCGGGCATTCCGTTGCACATCTCGACGACACTTCTCATCGAGACGCTCGACGACGTTACGCTGCGCTACTCGACGGCATGACCGCTCACTGCCGACCGCTTCTCGTCACCACGCACCTCGACTTCACGGCGCAACAGGCCTCCCCGGGACGCTTCAATACTCGACGCCATGCACAGCGCAGATCAGACCGCCTCGCCTCTCGACTCCACGGCTACACCTTTCAGGGCACATCTCGACGCCGGCTCATAGCCCGTCCCGTCAGAGAACGGCAATACAGTGCTCGACGCCAGATAAGATCCTCCCACGCCCCTGCTGCGCACATCTCGACGTCACAACTGCGCACGGCAGCGCCAGATCGCTACTCGACTTCAGGTTCGCCGGCACCGAGCTGCAAAGGTTGTCGTAGAAGCTCAGTTCAACGTGATAGATGTCAAAGATGCTCATGGTCAGTAGTCTCCTGTCAGTTTTTGTATGGGGTAGATCAGACCCCCGATGGGATGGCACTGTAGCACGTGCAGCATGGACTGCACAAGCTGCACTATGCGTAGGAATAGCCGACGCGCCTGGTTCCCTTTTCCGCGTTCGGTCGTTCGTACCGCTGCTGAAGCCGAACGGTCACGGACCCGAGGATGGGAACGAAGATGCGGGCCATGATAATCGGCTGGAAGTAAAGATCGATCGGAATCTCGAGCGCCACACCTCCATAGCCGAAATCAAGAATTGGGATCGTTCGGAGCTCGACGGCCGCATACGCGCTCGTTCCGACGAGGGGCACGCGGTACCACCGACGCCGCTCGTTCGTGCGCTCGGTCAGCCGATTCCGAAATGGAATGATTTTGCCGCTCACAGCTTCATCCAGACGCCGAGGCCTCCGCGATTCTGAATGATCCCGTCGAGAGAGTAGCGAATTCCGTCACAGCAATGGTTGTTTTTGTCGACGAGCACCGGCAGGATGTCGCCCGTCACACGATCGATCTTGTAGCTGTACAGCCGGAATTCCTGCTGAACGTGCTTGCACCGTTGATGCACGTGAATCTCGCTGAAGGCCTTGATGTGCGAGATTCCGTCCTCAACACAGCCTTCCCACTTCTCGGCCGCCTCGATGTTGTAGCCCATGCGCCGCATGTAGCTGATCGTTTCGGGGCGTGCGCCATCGGCCTTGATCGGCCAGGTGCGCGCCGTGGGAACTTGATCGAAGAGCGCCGGCAGTTCAGGGAAGTCGACGCCGACGCCGTAGGCCTCGTAGTCGATCCACAATTTCTCCGTGTGATCCTCGGCGTTGCCCGTAATCCAGTCACGAATGAGAACAGTCGGGTCTTGCGAGAATCCCCAATCGGCGCCGTGATGGAAGACGGTGCCATAGGGCGGCTCATCGAACGTGTCGACGACGTATTTGCCGGCATAGACCAGCGCATTGTTGATTCGAAGAAACCCGCCCTCATACACGTGCTGGTAAGCCTCGGGATCTGTCTTGAGGAGCCAGAGCCGCTCCTTCTCCATCGTCTGCGAGAACCAGGGGTTGTCACGATAACTGCAATTCAGGACCCATGCATCGGGAGACGGATTGACGACGAATCGCTGGTAGGTGTCGTCGTACTCGTTGATCGGGTTGAACGTGATCCAAATCTCCGAGCCTTCCGTGCGGATGGTCGGAATGAGAACTTCCCAACTGGCTTTCGAGACGAACTGTGCTTCCTCCACCCAAACGATTGTGATTCCCTCGGTGCCCTTGATCTCGGCGTAGTTGTGACGCATGCCCTTGAAGATGAATTCCGAACCGGTCACTTTGCTGATGATGGAGGTCTCGGTGATGTGGAAACAGGATGCGAGGCCCAATGCGTAAATCTGGTCTTTCAAGAGTTGGTGGACCGAATCCTTGATCGAGGCCTGTAGCTCGCGGCAGCACAGAATGCGGTGTTTGTAGCGGTGGGCAAGAATGACGAGCGCGCGCGCGACGCTTGTGGATTTTGCGGCGCCGCGGCCGCCCCACAGAATTTTGTAACGGTGGGGATAGAAGAGCTGGCCGAACTTACCGGGGATCGGAGCCAGGAAGTTCGGTTGCTGCATCTCCGCTCCCGTTCACTTTTCCGTTAGCTGGCTGCGGTGAGTATGGAGCGAGGTCGGCAACAGGCACCGGTTTCGGCGCCGGCCGATTCGGTTCTTGGCCAATCGGCGGGGGCGGGTCCATCGTGATCGTTCTGATCGTCTCGCCATTGGCGTTCACTTCGACAAGCTGAATCGTGATGTTCGGAATCAGGGTCGGTGCACCGCCTGGCAGCGCGCCAAGCTGGATCTCGGCTTTGATCGTTCCATCCGTGCGGTCAGCCAGCCACTCGCGCACGCGCTGATCGGTGATCCCCTGAAGCCAGGCTCCGATTGCGTTCGCCTCGAGGAGAGTCAGATTTCGCGGCAGCTTCAGCTTCATCGCCCTTTCGAGACCCTTGCGCTTGTCCGGAGGGCAGGGCATCTCGCCGGTCATCTCGATCGCCTCGGTGTATGGTTTCTTGCGCGGGCGACCGCCAGGGTTTCCAGACTGACCCTTCTTCCATCGGTACTTCTTGAGCCAATGAGCTTTAACCTCTGTGTCGTTCTCGAATTCCGGCAACTGTGGCTCTTCAACCACAGTCACCGCGGCGTCGCCGTTTGCGACAGGCACCGCGATGCTGTTTTCCATGCTGTTCTGAGCATCAGGATAGAGCGTTGACATCGTGAGTCAGGTATACCATGATCCGCGCATGGACGTGAACTCGCCGAAAGTTCAGGTAGTCCCGATAAATCAACTGAAGCCGTGGGAGAAGAACCCTCGAAAAGGCCACGACACGAATGCTATCCGTCGCAGTATCAAGGCCTTCGGGTACCTGTCCCCGATCATCGTGCAGAAGGCGACGATGCGTGTACTCGCCGGGCACGGCCGCCTCTCGGCGCTCAAAAAAGACGGCGTGAAGGAAGTGCCGGTCATCCTGGCGGATCTCACTGACGCACAAGCGGATGCGTTCACGATTGCCGACAACAAAGTCCACGACACCTCGAAATTCGATCTCGGAGATCTCGCGGCGCTCACGCGCGAAATGGACCGCGAGATGTCCTTGCTCGCCGGCTTCAATGACGACGAGCTCCGCAAGCTGAACGATCTCAGTTCCGCTATGGACGATGCAAACCACGTCGCTTCCAATGCGAAGAAGGTCACGTTTTATGCAGCGGAGAAGGACAACGCCGGCACGCAAGTCGCCGCCAGTGAACGAACGCTCACCGTGGTGTTCGAGACGCAAGAGCAGCTTCAGGCCGTGAGCACGGTGCTGAAGAAGATCCAGGCGGTGAGCAAACAGAGCGCCGGGCAAGTTCTCCTGGACATCATCATCTCGCGCGGGAAGGTCGCCGAAGCCGCGGCGAAATGAAAACCACGGAGCCCGAGGGCGAGTGGTGGATCAAACTGTTGCTCGCGATCTTCGTGGGCGTCGCGTTTTGGGTTTTCGCGGCGGCCATGCTGAACGCTCTCTGCGCGGGGTGCCTGTTTTGAACTCACCGTCATTCCTCGAGATCATCGAAGTTCCGGCGGAAGATCGCAAGACCAAGCTTTTCGAAGTCTATGCCAAAAATCGGATGGCAAAACTAGGTGAGGTCAGATTCTACGGCGCCTGGCGAAAATACGTCTTCTCTCCCAACGGTGAGGTGCTGGCCGTTTTCGATTCCGGTTGCCTTCGCGAGATCGCTGAATTCTGCGATGAGCGCACGAAAGAATGGCGACTCGCAGCCGTGACGCCATGATGAAGGAGCTGGTCGATGGCGGCCGATACCGCGTAAGTCTCTTCCCGCCGTTCAGGACTGTCGGGACGTTCACCTGCATCCTGCACCTAAGCGGCATCGACGTGATCCTCGAATTCAAAAATGGACAGCGGCTGAAAGTGCCCGGCGGAATTTGGGGACACCCCGCGGTAGCGTTCGAGGAGCTCGATGTTTGATCTGTTGCATTGCCCGCGCTGTGGATCGCGGCTGCGTAGGGTCGAGCCGAATGAGCGGTGGCACCGTCACTGGATTTGCGATGACTGCGAATCCGCCTACCGCCGGGATCTGATGAGCGGAGAACTGATGCGCGGTCGCACGACACAATCGGCCATGCGTGCATCGGCTCCCCGTGATGCATTTCGCTCTATCATGCGATGACGATTGATCCTAGCCGGCATTTCCACATTTCCCACAGAAATTCCACAACGGAGCATTGGTAGCAGGTGTAGCATGTGCTACACTCTCTACACCGAGGAGACTACCCGCTCCCGAAAGGCGCTGCAATGAGAACCGTGAATAGAACCGATTTGATCGCCAGGCTCCGCAAGTGGATTGCCGGCTCGTCGCGCTACCCTCACATCACGATGACTCGTATGGCCGCCCTCGAGATCGCGACGGCCCTTGAATCGAGAGAGCCCACGCTAAAAGAGCCCACGCTAAAAGAGCCCGAGACGCGCGTTGTCCAGTTCGTTCGAAATCCCGCGGTAAAATTGGATTCATGGGGATGCAAGAACTGCGGGTTGAATTTCTCGGTCGTTCGCGGATTCCCGGTTGAGCCCACAGCTTGTCCCTACTGCCGCATGAAGATCAGCGACTTCGTGATCGTGATTCCCGCTCCGGAGGAGCCAAACCATGACGAAGCATCAGCTACTCCAACTTCTACTTGACGGCGCAGGCCTAGCCTTAATCATCGCCTTCGTCGTCTACCTCAGGAAATTCCGCCTCGCCATCGATGAAATGACCGCCAAGGTCACCACGCTTGAAGCCTCGAACAACGCCATGATCGCCGCGATCGCGGAACACAAGCTGGCGATTCTGGAATTTATCAAGTACGCGAAGCCGCTCTTCGAGAGCCAGGGCGAGGAACCACCGCCGACTCCGAGGTTCAACTGACCATGCGACCGCTCTTGATCGATTCGAACGTCCAGGCGGCTATCAAGGTCGTGCGCGATTTCGCGGAGCGGCCCGAGAATTATTACATCGTCGGCGCGGGCGGCTTCACTACACAGCGCCCGCCCGGAGACGATCCACGGCACGTCGTCCACATCCCGAAAGGCTTTCGCGTGGTGTATAGCATCACCAAAGCGACGGCCGAGGGCGGCAAGCTGTATCGCCACATCAGCATTTCGGTCGACAGCGGCAAGTGGTCCAATCCTATCGCCGCCTGGATGATCTGCGACGAGTTCGGATTTCCCGGGTGGACCGTGAGCAACGGCGAAGTACCCGCCGGGAATTGGATTTTTCATTTAGACGAGCAGTCGCGAGCGGTCGTCGTGGCGTGCGAGAAATGAATACGCATCAGGATTACGTTCACTGGTGCGAGCGATGCAAAATGTTCACGTGTGCCGTTCACATTCACGAAGGAGGAGTCATGCCAGAGCCAGAGAAAAAGCCGTACCAGACCCCGGAGTTGAGCGGGCCATACGCCAACGCTCAGGAAATGTTCCGGGTTAAATTCCAAGAATGGATCGATCACGCGAAGAGCGAGAATTCGGTCCACGTCTCTATCCCCGTCGTCGCGGCCGAAACTATTTTGGGAATGCTCAAGGAAGCGCGCACGGCCTGGATCGTAGAGCAACTGGCGCCGCCTAGTATGGAAATGCGCTATATGTCCCGCAGGGGAGATGTGTGGGTGTGGGCGCTGGACCCACATCACGCGCTCCATTTCGCCCGCAAGCAGGACGCCGATGCTATGGCCGAGATTTTCGATGGCACTATGACTCGCGAAGTGGAAATCCATGAGCACTAGAATAGAGATTCCCCAAACCGATTCGCAAGGCCGGTTCGTCATGACGCCGGCGCCGCCTATGATCTGCGCGGGCTGCGGTTGCGATGAGCAACACGCCTGCGTCGTCGACGGCGTGGCCTGCCATTGGGTCGCGACCGACGGCGAGCAGTACGGGCTGTGTTCGGTATGCGCCGTGAAGCCCCTCGAGGAGCTCATCCGGTGAAACCCTGGACCGCCGGCGAAGAAGCGCGGCTCCGCAAGCTCTACCCGGAAAAGACCCAACGCGAATGTGCTACGCTCCTCGATCGCACTCCAAAGGCGATCGCCTCCCGCGCCAAGCTGCTAAAAGTTCGCCGCGTTCGCAAGTATCGCCGCTGGACAAAAGCCGAAGATCGAATCCTGCGCCAGGTCTATGCGAACGCTGGCAATCAGGATCTCGCGCGCCGATTCAAGACCAATTGGCTCTCGGTTTTCCAGCGAGCGAAGAAGCTAGGCCTGAAGAAATCCCCGGAGCACATCGCCCGCACGCTTGCGGAATGCGGGCGGCAAATCACCGTGCATCCTAAGTCGGTCGCCGCTCGCTATCCGAAGGGGCATGAACCGGCCAACAAAGGCACGCGGCGACCTGGCTGGTTCAAGGGCCGCATGCGTGACGGCTGGTTCAAGAAAGGCCACAAGAATGAAATGTATGCGCCGAAGGCCGAACGACCGCTCGGCGCTCTGCGCGTCAGCAGCTACGGTTACATCGAGCGGAAGATTCGGATGGACGGGCGCGGCGGCGAGCGGTGGCAGCGCGAGCACTATTTGATTTGGATCGCGGCCCACGGGCCGGTACCGAAGGGTCACATCATCGTCTTCAAGGATCGGGACAAGACCCACATCACGCTCGACAATCTCGAATGCATTTCGTTCGCCGAGAACATGCGGCGGAACACGATTCACGTGCGGCGATCGCCGGAACTGAAGGAGACGATCTACGCGCTGATTGCACTCAAACGATCGATCACAATGAGGGAGAGACGCCATGCCAAGGAACTTGAGCGATCTGCGGGATCAACTGTTCGAGACGTTGGAGAGACTGAAGGACAAAGACAACCCGATGGAAATCGATCGCGCGAAAGCGATCGCGGCCGTCGGCCAGGTAATCATCAACACCGCAAGCCTGGAGCTAAGGGCCATAGACTCGCTCAACGCCGACCGGCCTGAGTTTTTCGGGAAGGACGCGAAGGAACTGAAGCCGGCGCCTCCTGCGGCACCGCCGGTGCATCCTCCGAACGGTCGGAGCGCGCGGCCGTCGACGAACTGACGGGCTCCTCGCGATCGATCGAGTGCTGATGGTTCTTTCCCTGTTCGACCCGCTGATGACAGAACGGGCACTCGATCTCCATGCCTACGACCCTTGAACTTTGATCGTCATGGCTCACCAATCCTTAGACGGGATCTTCGCGCGCGGAATTCCGGAAGATTTAGCTGGTGGTTTTGTGTGGCATTCGCACGTGCACCATTTCTTGAACTTTTCTAGACCGTCGTTCGCAAGGTGCCGCTCGATGCAGTCCCGGTGATTGCCGCGCGCGCACTCGGGGAAGAGTTCGTGGACGATTCTCATGCCTTGCTTTTCTTAGCCTCATTCTCGCAATTCGTGCAGACTCCGCCACCCGGCCAGGGAGTAGAACTGACCGCGAACCCCATCGCTTCGCCGACACTCTTCAACTGCTGTGCATGTTTCTCGCAGGCAGGAACATCTTGACCCGGCCAGTGGACGATCTCCGTTGCTTCGCTCATTTACATTCCTCCGGAACAACGTGGGCACAAATCTTTTTCCTCGCCGATCGGTCGCGCGCACGTACTGCATATTCGTGCATCACAGGTTTTCACTTCGCCAAAGAGAGTCGTGGCGATCACGCCGTCACACTCGAGGGTCGCCGGCCGTCCGCAGAATTCGCACTTCGGGAGGCGCGGCTTCGGCATTCTGATGTGGGCCCATCCGCCTTCGAACCTGATGAACATGGCTCAATCGTCGACTCGCTGGTACCGCTTGACGCGATACATGTCCGTGTCCTCGGGAAGCTCCGCGCGCGCCGTGGCGAGAGTGAAAAAGACCATGTGCGCGGAGAGCAGTGGCGTCCAGATCTTCGACCGTCGCTGCAACACCTCGATCACGAACAGCGACGTATTGAATTCCGTGCGATTCGAGTCGGGGGACATCAGGGTTTCTTCGCCGGCTCGGGCGACTTAGCCCCCGGCTTCGGCCGAAGAGCGAACTCGAGCGTGTTGTAATCAGCCTCGACGTCATCTGGCCAGCCGTGCGCCTTCACGATCGCGTTGCTCTGGTTCCGGAATGCGGTGATAGCGACGTTCAGCGATTGCTGCGCATAGTTGAATTGCTGCTGCGCGAGCTGCGCGTCCTTTTGGGCGAGCTGAAGCTTCAGCTTCTCTACTTCGGTCGGCTCGTACTTCTCCGTGGCGCTTTGCGCGAGAGTGATGTCATGTTTGGCGTTGTGCACGGCGATCACCATTCCGCAACACAGACAGAGCGCGATAGTCCAGAACTTCAGGAATCTCATGAGGCTTCTCTCCTTTTTTTTGCACTCATCACAGAATCGGTGCGCACAGATCGGGCAGGTTGTCTCGCGGCCACGCCCGCCGCACTTACAGCATGTTATCTTCGGAAGCTTCTTCCTCTTCATTGGAAATCGCCTCCTGCGTTACCACGGCCAGGCCGCGCACCACCTTACCCCATGCCGCCGTGCCTTCCTCGGCGTCCACGGCAGCTTCAAACCAGGCCACTAGAGCCTTACCAGCCTGGTCGCGCGTTGGGCGTCCTGGAGAGGCCTGCACCGCCGCGAGTAAGGTGTCCACGTTGCCGCCATTCGCCTCCACGGTCCACCAAACAATCTTGTCGCGAACGCTATGAAGGAACCCGCGGAACTGCCATGCGCTTACAGCGTGAGGTCGACGTCGACGCCCGTGTGCTTGCGATATGAGTTCTTCAGGTGAACGGCGTGTCTGAAGCATCGGTTCGACTCCTGAGCCCACTTCCACATCGCTACATAGCCGGGGTGTGGCCGCGGCCGCCAGCCTTCCGCGGGCACGTTCGTAACTGTCTCTCCGAAATGTTGCAACGTATATTCGCCCTTCTCGAAGTCCTCTAGGCGCTTCCAGAATTCCTTTTCGCCGGACAGTTGAAGCGCCTGCCCGCAGTACGGGCAGAGAAGATTCGCGTGCGGATTGACGCCGAAGAACGTGCATCGGATTCCAGTTGTAAAAACGCTCATCGTCGATTCCTTCGCTGTTCAATACGTGTGGCCCACCGACAATTTCCAGGACGATAATCCCCATTGGGATCGGGCCAGCGATCGAGACTTTTCCCGGGAGGTCGCTCTCCCATGTCCTTCAGGAAATTCGCAAACTTTCGCCATTCAGCGCAAACGGTAATTCCTCTGCCGCCATAATCCTTCCACTGTCTGAGCGTTGGACCCTGGAAGCAGCGATTCATCATCGCGCGCCAACTGTTATAGGTGATTGAATGGCGAAGTCCGTGCTGTAGGTTTCCTTTCCCTCTTTTCCATGATTTGAGCGGCGGTGTTGAGCGCCCCCTTTCCCAGCTCCATCCTCTTTCAATCCGCTTACGAATAATCGAAGGAGTAAGCTGGCTCATTTCGTTAGCACCCACCATCCCGTGTGCGGATCGAGCTTGTAGCCTGCCGCCGCCCTCATGAACTTTTCTCCTTCAGGTGTGGTGGCATCCGAGAAGATTACATCGCACTCCGACTCCAAGAGCAGCTCGTTGATCTTCGTGCGGATACCGTTTCTCCGGTGAAACACGTGGACGAACGAGCCGTGCACTTCGAACTTCCGCCGCTTGCCGCCGGTCAGCGTGCCCCACACCAAACCGATCGGGCTTGGGAATTCAGGAACGAACAGCGCGTAGACCTGAATGCCGAAGCCGATCGTGGCGTTCGCGAGCCAGGCGTGCGATAAATCCATCTTCACTCGACTAGCCATGACGCCGCCTTTGCCCGCTTCGGCCCGGTGTACTCGATGAATTCCATTGAGCGCAGAGACGCCATGTATTTCTCGAACGTGCTGCTCGTCGCCTGCTTTCCGGATTGGCTAGCGAGATCGTCCCAACTGAGCGGCTCGGTTCCGGCCTGAATTAGCACGCGCAGCAAATCCGCTTGGTAGGGCGTGAGCAGCTTAAGCGTGCGCTCCTGAATCTCCTCGAGGGACGGGAAATCGACGACCGCCGGCGCCGCCGCGCGGCCCGCGTCCGTGAGCCGCATGCGCCCCGACGTCGGGTATTCGATCAAACCTTTGGCCTTGAGATTGGCCGCGTACTTTTCAAACGTGCTGGAAGATGCGCTCTTGCCCGATGCCGCGCCCGCGAGACTCCATGGCGGTTCCATCCGGCCCATCGCTTCGAGCTCGATCAGGCCGCGCAGCATGTCGACCTGGTAGGGCGTCAGATCACCGTGCCCGTTTCCTGATCCCGGCGGTCGATGCGCGACGATAGCGCCCCGCTCGGGCGGTACCGCCGCTGTCCGTTTTTGGTCGACCGCCGGAATATTTGGCGAGGAGCCGGCCTTCACGTCGATCACGACCTTCTTGCCCTGCTCCTCGAGGAGCTTCTCGATCCTGGCGCCTGCGGCCTTCATGTCGCGTTGCAGCGAAGAGATTTCCTTGTCGCGCGCGGTCAGTTTTTCCTCGGCCAGT
>DATLKM010000338.1:0-5027 GCA_035538435.1 Binatia bacterium | reverse complement strand
GAAGGCGAAGACAGCAAGATTACGGTACAATTTCCTCGGTTCGGCTTGAAGAAGCTGGTGGAGAAGTTTGCCCAGCTGGAGAAGGCCTGAAAGCGATTGAGTCGTTTGGTCATTCGGTCATTGAGCGAGGGCAAGGCGGAGGCTTCCATCACCCCATGACTCAATCACTAAATCACTCAATCAAAAAGGACTCATGGCAAATACAGCTACGTTAAGCAGAGAAGATCGCAAGAAGTCGAAGCGGGCGGCGCGCAAGAAGAAGAAGGCGGAAAATCCGCTGAAGCCGCGCGATTACGCGCGCGGATCGAAGAAACCGAAAGTCAAGAAACTGGCGCGCGGACAGACGAAGCGCTAGCGCGCAGGCAGCATCCGGTGCTTAGCCTGCGAGGCGATGGACCGCATGCAGAATAACGCCCCACTCTCCCGCAAAAGCGCGGGAAGGGTGGGGCAACCCATAGCGGGGGAGAAATCCAACCTTTGCCACAACCTGCCACGACGGAGCCTCCGGCGAACCAGACCGTGCGCACATCCGACAACCAGCTTTTCTGCTGCAAGTCGATCGACAAACTAATTTCCGAGTCGGAGGCTCCGGGACAGCGCCTGCAAAAGACCCTGGGGCCGTGGTCTTTAACGGCGCTGGGCATCGGCGCGGTGATCGGGTCGGGAATTTTTGTGCTCACCGGCACGGCGGCGGCGGGCGAGTATTTTCAAGCGCCTTCCATTCTGCACGCGCAGGTGCTCGACATCATCGTCAACTTTTTGCGCGGCGGCGGCACGGCGGCAGTTCTCATGCATGGCCGTCCCCCCGCCGGGCCGTCAATTGCGGTCTCATTTTTCCTGGTGGCCATTGCCTGCAGCTTTGCCGGATTGTGCTACGCCGAGCTGGCCTCGATGATCCCCATCGCCGGCAGCGCCTATACCTATTCCTACGCGACGCTGGGCGAGATTTTCGCCTGGATCATCGGCTGGGACCTGATTCTTGAATATGTGGTCAGTAACGTTGTGGTGGCCATTGGCTTTTCCGCGTACACCAAGGCACAACTGGCTTCATTCGGGCTCAATCTTCCCGATAAGTGGTCGACGCCGGTGTGGGAGTCGGGGCATTGGACCGGTTCCTACTTTAATTTTCCCGCCTTTCTGATCATTTTTATTCTGACGGTCCTGCTGGTACGGGGGATCCGCGAATCGGCCGAAGCCAACAACATCATGGTGGCGATCAAGATCGGGGCCATTCTGGTGTTTCTGGTGGTGGGCGGCGCGCTGGTGAATCGGGCAAACTGGACGCCGTTTGCGCCGTCGGGTTTCGGGGGGATCGTGACCGGAGGAGCGATCGTTTTCTTTACTTATATCGGCTTCGATTCGGTGTCGACGGCGGCTGAGGAATCGCGGAATCCGCAGCGCGACTTGCCCTTCGGCATCATTGCGTCACTCATCGTCTGCACTTTGCTGTACGTCGGGGTTTCGATTGTGCTGCTCGGCATGATGAAGTACACGACCTTCGTCAGCGGCGAGGCGGCAGACGCGCCAGTGGCTTACGCGCTGAAAGTGCTGGGCGCAAGCCGCTGGTCGCGGTCGATCATTGTTGTCGGCGCGCTGACCGGCATGATTTCTTCGCTGCTGGTGTTTCAGTATGGCCAGGCCCGCGTGTGGTATGCCATGTCGCGCGACCGCTTGTTTCCCGCCTTGTTTTCCAAAGTTCACGCGAAATTTCAGACGCCGCATTATTCCACCTGGATTGCCGGGTTCGCGGTGGGTATCCCTGCGGGAATTTTCGCCATCAGCGATGCCGCCGATCTTTCGAATATCGGCACGCTCTTCGCGTTCGTTCTGGTTTCGCTGGGCGTAATTATTCTGCGGCGCACTCAGCCGGAACGCAAAAGGATATTCAAAGTGCCGCTGGTGCCGTGGTTCCCGCTCATTTCGATCATCCTGTGCGGCGGATTGATGACCGGCCTGACCGTCATTACCTGGGTGCGGTTTATTGTGTGGCTGGTGCTGGGATTGTTGATTTACTGCTTTTACAGCCGGCATAGGAGCGAGTTCGCCCGGAAATAACCTGCAACTAAGTAACCCATCCAAAAACTAATTGACGGGATTCGCAAGGCTGAGGCAAATCTTTGCCATCGCATGGAGGGACTGCGCGCGGTCATTCGCTATCGCGCTCCCGCGGACAATTCTTATGCGGGCGACGCGGCCGAAATTGAAATCCGCGACGACCTTCCGGAGCCGGCAAAATCGGCGAAGGTTGTCGGTCCTTAAGCTCGCTCCGCGCTCCTCGTAAATGTAAGCGCAACCATCTACAATCAAAGCGATGGTTGTCGATCGCGTAGCTTCGAGTTTCATCCGGCAGTTGCCCAAAGCGGAACTGCACCTGCATCTCGAGGGCGCGGTTGAACCGGCCACGCTGGTGGAGTTGCGGCGGCGGCATGGCGACAAAGTGAGCACCGCGGAAGTTGAGGCGCTTTACCGCTACGAAGACTTTCCCGGATTTCTGCTTTCTTTCAAAAACATCACCGAGCACCTGCGCACCGCGGAAGATTATGAGCACATCACCTACCGGCTGATGCAGAAGCTGAAAGAAGAAAATGTTCTGCACGCCGAAGTTTACGTTTCGGTGGGGGTGTGCCTGTGGCGGAAACAGGATTTTGCGGAAATTTTCGAGGGGCTGGACCGTGGGCGGCTGCGGGGCGAGCGGGATTTTGGAGTTTCCCTTCTTTGGCTTTTCGATTCGGTGCGGCAGTTAGGGGCCGAGGCTGCGCAAGCCGTGTTTGAGTTCGCCGTGCGTTTTCACGATCGCGGAGTGGTTGGCGTGGGGATTGGCGGAGACGAGCAGAAGGCGCCGCCGGAGCTCTTTCGCGATTGCTATGCCTGGGCCGCCGACCATGGCATGAGGCTGACGGTTCACGCCGGGGAAAACGGGCCGCCGGAGTCGGTTTGGGGAGCGGTCAATTTGCGGGCGGAGCGGATCGGGCATGGGCTGACGGCATTTCACGATCCGGATCTGGTGGAGGAACTGGCGCAGCGGCAGATTCCCGTGGAGATTTGCATGACCAGCAATTTGCGCACGGGACTGTGTCCGAGTTTGAACGATCATCCGGTGAAGAATTATTTCGATCACGGCGTGATGATCACGTTGAACAGCGACGATCCGGCGATGTTTGGGACCACTTTGAACCGGGAGTATCAGATTGCGCAGCAGACTTTTGGCTTCAGCGACGAACATTTGCGCGAGCTGGCGCGGAATTCGTTTGAAGCGTCGTTCTTGCCGGCGGAGAAGAAGCTGGAGTTTTTGAATGTCTTTGATGCCGCGGCGGCGCGATAGAAGAACACTAAGAGAAGAACACCACAAGAAAACCTGAAACACAGAGGGCACTGGGGACTACAGGGTAAGGCTCAACTGCTTAGATTTTGCCAACTTGCCGGAATCTATTCGATTGTCCGGCTGTCGCCGGACGAGGCCGTTCCTGGATGGGCCGCCCGCGGCGAGTTTACGTCGGTCACGCGGACAAAGGACGAGTTGTCGATCGTCTGTTTGGCGGAAAATATTCCGCAAGGGGTCGATCCCGGCCCGCGTTGGATTTGCTTCAAGCTGCAAGGCCCATTTCCTTTCTCGTTAACGGGAGTTTTGCTTTCGTTCATCGAACCATTGTCAAGAAACGGCGTACCCATCTTTGCCATTTCGACCTATGACACGGATTACGTGCTGGTGCAGGAACAGTTTGCGGAAGCGGCAAGGAAGACTTTGGGCGAGGCGGGGCATGAGTTCATCCGGTGATGGCGCATTCGGCGCTGTCGCAGTTCAGCCCGGAAAAATACCCAGTCGCTGCAGCGAGCCATGCGGTTATCGCCGGCTCATGGTGTAATGAAAGATAGTAGTTGCGAAATCTATGTCATCCGTTGTCACAACTTTACGCCGCCGGGCCAAAGCGCTGCACCGCAATCTTCGCGGGGCGGCGATGGCGGCGCGGGCGATGGCCTCAACCGACCATCCGCTGCTGGCGCACATCATTCCGGTGCGGCGGTGCAATCTGGCCTGCACCTACTGCAATGAGTTCGACGATTTTTCGAAGCCAGTACCGACGGAGGAGATGTTCCGGAGGATCGACAAACTGGGCGCGCTGGGGACTTCAGTGGTGACCATTTCGGGCGGCGAACCGCTGCTGCATCCGGAACTGGATGAAGTGATTGGCCGCATTCGTTCCAATGGCATGATCGCCGGACTGATCACCAACGGTTATCTTCTGGTCGCCGAGCGCATTCAGCGGCTGAACCGCGCCGGCCTGGAATGGTTGCAGATTTCCATCGACAACGTGAATCCGGATGAGGTCTCGAAAAAAAGCCTGAAAGTCCTGGATAAAAAGCTGCAACTGCTGGCCGAGCACGCGGATTTTCACGTGAACATCAATTCGGTGGTGGGCAGCGGGATCGCGCATCCGCAGGATGCCCTGACAATCGGCAAGCGCGCGGTTGAACTGGGATTCAGTTCGACGATCGGGATCATTCATGACGGCAGCGGGCAACTGCAACCGCTGGGCGAGGAAGAGCGAAGAATTTATCACGAGATGAAGTCGCTGGAAAAGCGCAGCTTCACCCGAATTAACGCTTTCCAGGACAACATTGCCCAGGGCCTGCCCAACCACTGGCGCTGCCGCGCCGGGGCGCGGTACTTGTACATTTGCGAAGACGGGCTGGTGCATTACTGCTCGCAGCAGCGGGGATATCCGGGCGTGCCGCTGGCGAATTACACGCGCGAAGATTTGCGGCGGGAGTATTTGACCGAGAAAGGGTGCGCGCCGAATTGCTCCGTGTCGTGCGTGCATCAGGTTTCGATTTTTGACAGCTGGCGAGGGCCGCAGCATGCGCAGGAAGCGCCGGCGGTGAGTGGGTTGGTGCAGCTTAAGTAGGCGCGTTTCCTCTTCCTGATTCAACTATCCACGTTTAGTCCACCGTTCTCGCATCGTCCGGCAGAACCATCACCAGATTGCAATCGCCATTTGTGCAGTTGAGGATGCCGCGACGAAGGATCT
>DATLKM010000337.1:0-2891 GCA_035538435.1 Binatia bacterium | reverse complement strand
ACCTGGGTTTTCACTTGCAGCAATTGATTCTGCATGTCAAGAATCACCTGCTTGATCATCTTTTCCGGATGCTCGGCCTTGTCGATCAGATCGTTCAGGTTGGCCCGGACTAAAGTAGAAACGCGCTCCAGTAATGCCATGGTGGACTCCTCCTGGATCAGTTCTCGGTCCTCAGTTCTCAGTTCTTGGTTCGGTTCTCGGAAGTCATCGCCTCTTAGCTCTTCATGCGTCCGGCGACGCTTCCTGCGTGTTGCCGATGGATCGCCGCGCACTCGGGGCAGGGTTTCTCGCTCCTGCGAAATGACGCACCCAAGGCCATGCCAATCGCAATCCCAATTGCCAGCCAGATGGCGATATGCCCGGCCAGAACTCCGGCCACCGCGCCGAGGGCAGCACCCGGTGCGACCCCTATGCCCGCGTGTTTTGGTTTCGTATTCATGCGCCGGCTCCTGCGCTCGCTTCGCTCGCGGGAACAGCCGCTTCGGCTCCGCCCGGGGCGGGCTTGGCGGCTGTCCCTACGCGAGCTATTGAGACCCCTACTTGCCTGCTTCCACCACCGGCGGCTTGCCGTTCTCCCCGATCTGCCGTACTTTGCCGAGCAACTCGGAAAGCGGCATGCCGGAGAGCGTTTCGAACAGCGCGGGCACCTGCGCCGCCATCTTGGCGATGTCGCCGGTCACTTTGTTCATGCCCGAGGCGTCGCCGTTGCCGGTGGAAACGATGGTGATTTTGTCCACGTTCGCGAGCGGGCTGGCCAGCGCCTTCACGATTTCCGGCATGGAGGCGAACAGTTTGTCGATCACCGCCGCCTGGTTGTACTGCTGGTAAGCCTCGGCTTTCACGTTCATGGCCTTGGCTTCCGACTCACCTTTTTTGAAGATGATCTCGGCTTCAGCCTCGCCCTGGGCTCGTATCGAAGACGCATGACCTTCGGCTTCGGCGATCAGGCGCTGCTTTTCGGCTGCGGCCAGCGTCTCGATGCGCTGGCGCTCAATCTCAGCCTGCTTCAGCACAGTTGCGATCAGCTCTTTTTCGCGGCGATTGATTTCCGCTTCCTGCACCTTTACCTGCTGCTCTTTCTCGACCTGCTGCACCTTCACCTGCTCGGCGATGACTTGCTGCTGCATGATGTTGGTCTGAATGTCGTAGGCTTTATCGGCCTGCGCCTGCTGCCGCTTGGTGACCTCGAGGAATTGCGCTTTTTTTACTTCGAGATCGCGCTGCGATTCGGCCTGTTTGGCAAGAGACAGGGTTTCCGCCAGCACGCGTTCCTGGTCGGCCTGCGCTTTCGCCACAGCCGCTTCGCGCTGCGCCAGCGCGCGCTTGATCGCGGTATCGCGGTCGGCCTCGGCGGTGGCGACATCGGCGTCGCGCTTGATGCGCGCCACGTCGGGCTTGCCCATGTTGCTGATGTAGTCGTTCTTGTCGCGGACTTCTTTGATGGTGAAGGAAATCACTTCCAGGCCCATCTTGTTCATGTCTTCGGCGCAAGTGCCGCGCATGCGGTCGGAAACCATCTCCGGCTGCTTGACGATTTCTTCGACTGTGAGCTGGCCAATAATGCCGCGCAAGTGGCCTTCCATGACCAGGCGAATCAACCCCTGGCGTTCTTCATCGCTTTTGGTCAGGAACTGCTCCGACGCGGTGAGAATCGATTCCGTATCCGATTTCACCTTGATCTGCGCCACAGCTTCCACGGTGACAGCTACGCCCTGCTTGGTGTAGAGATCCTGTTGCGGAGCCACATCGAACGACATCAACTCGAGCGACAGGTCGCGGCAAATCTGCACCATGGGAAACACGAGCGTGCCGTGGCCTTTCACCACGCGGGTGCCTCCGAAACCGTAAACGATGAGCGCTTCGTGCGGTCCAGCCTTGCGATACAGGCGGGCCAGCATCGCCATGAGAAACATCGTGGCCATTAAGCCGAGGCCAACGATAATCCATATCTCCACCATCTTTGACATTTCGAACATAAACGCCTCCCTCCACCGAAACTGCGTGGACAAATTACGACTGCTGATATCGCTTGACGACGTTCAGATCGTGAACAATTCTTTGCGGATCGCTGTGACCGAGAAACACCTCGCCGTCGTACATCTCGACCCGTACTCCTTTGTTCCCCCACACGTAAGCTTTGTGATTGCCGATGCCGCGAATTCCCAGGCCGCGGACCGGGTTCCAGTTCTGGATCTCGTAATTTTTGATCTGCAACGCGGGAATCGATTTCAGGCGGAAGCCGAGCGTGCGAATCTCAACCCCGTGGCGCGTGAAGTAATAGTGAAATCCGTCCCACGCCATAGCGAAGGCGGCCAGCGAGACGCCGGCAACAATTCCCAGCGTTGTGCGGGCGACGGCATTCGGAATTGCCATCGCCGTCGCGGCGAGGACGAGCACCGGCAGCAGCAGCACGGCACTCCAGATCTTGCCAGCGTGCACTTCCTCGGCAACAATTTCCGTTCTTGCCAGCGACGTCCCCCGCCTTTCGCTCACCGCGACCGCGACGATGGCAATGATCCCGACCACGGCCACAATGGGAAGCGCTGTCACGTTAAGCTGCGCTCCGCCCAGGTTGTAGGCAATCAGGCCATTCAGCATGAAGACGAACGTCCAAAGCTGCACGTGGAAAAACGCCAGCAGCACCCACGACAATTTCGCCAGCGGGTACTTCGCCTGCACCGCGTAGGACACGGCAAAAAAGATCGCCGTCATCACCGCAACCCCCGCCACGCTGTACGCCAGCGACTGGACTCGCGTGCTCCATCCATTGACGCGGCCGGCGGCGTTGAAATGGCTGGCCATGCGCACCGGCAGCCGGTCCCACACCTGCCCGTAACGCACTGCCATCGCCACCGGAGCAAGCCAGAGAAGCGCAGCCAGGGTTTTGTAGA
>DATLKM010000336.1:0-4877 GCA_035538435.1 Binatia bacterium | reverse complement strand
CACGGCCGTCGGAATGTCGGCCGCAGTAATGGTGTTTTCCGCCGAGGTCAGGTTCTGCACCTGGCTGTTGATGACGTTGCTCGCGTCGGTGAGCCGGTTGACGCTCGCGCCCAGAACGCCGCGCGTGCTGGCTACATTGGCAATGGCGCGGTTGATCTGCGTCAGCGCGGCCTGCGCATCCGTCGCCGAGCTGAGGTCCGTGGTCGACAGGTTCACGGTGTTGGCCCCGCTGCCGTTCGAAATCGACGAAGCCGACAGCGCCCCGATGGTCACGGCAATCTGGCTCGATCCGATGGCCGTCGAGTCGCTCAGGAAGATGTTTGTTGGGTTGGCGATGCCCGTGGTTTGCGGATTGGTCAGGTTCCCGAGAACGGTTTCGGTGTTGGCCGACCCCACCGCCAGATCGCCGTTATTGTTGGGGTCCACGACAACCAGGTTGCCGCTGGTATTGAGGTAGGCCTCCAGACCGGCCGGATCGCTGGTCGGATTGTTGATCGCGTTGATCAGCGTTCCCACCGATTCCGCGCCCGTAGCCGTGTATTTGAAGGTGTTGCCGCCGGCCGTAAAGCTGAAGACCTGCCCGCTGGTCGCGCCCAGCGCCGTAGACGTGTTGGCATAGCTCGCCGAACTCACCAGCTGGTTGAGATCGGGTTCGGAAAGCCCGGTCGTCTGGGGCGTCGTGAAATTGGTCACGGCCCCGGACTGCGCGCCCAGAACGCCGTCATTGGTTGTGACCGTCACATCGCCGCGGGCCTGCGGATCGCTGATCTGCAACTGGCCGTTGACAATGGACGCCTGCAATCCCAGGGCCGAGTCGTTGTTGACCGCGTTGATCAGACTCTGCACCGTGGAAGTTGTGTTGCCGTTGGCGAAGCCGCCGGCAAAGTCGCTTGCGCCCACGTCGGTACCTGAGATCGCCAGGTCCCCTTCCTGCTGCAAATCGTTCACCGACACATGTCCGGCGGAGCTCAACGTGGCCTGGTAGCCGGTATTGCCCGCGGCAAAGTTTGTATCCGTATTGCTGGTGATGGTGATGCCCGTTCCGGCCGTCCCGCTGTTGATCGTGCTCAGCAGCGACCCCAAGGTCGCGCCCGCCCCCGTGGTCAAGGTCACCGCTCCGCTGGCCCGGGTCAAAATAAACGTCTTGCCCGTAGTCAGCGCCGTGGCCAGCCCGTTGGTGGCGAACGAATCGGCGGAATCCGTCTTGATATTTGGCGTGGTGTTGGTCGAGCTTGAGGCGGTGAAAGTCAGCGGCGTCAGGTTGCCCACCGAGATCGTTGTGGTGCTGCCCGGAGTCAGCGTTTCGTTGGGGTTGATCGTGCCCGCGCTGGCGGGCGTCACCTGCGCGTTCAGATTCGGCGCCGTGCCGCTCTGAAAGACTTCCTGGCTGTTATACGTTGTGGCCGTCCCAATGCGGTTGATTTCCGCCAGGATCGAAGCGTACTGCGCCTGAATGGCGGTGCGCTGCGAGTCGGAGACCGTGCCGGTGGCCGATTCGGTAGCCAGCGTCACCGCCGTATCCAGCAGGTTCGTGACCTGGGCCAGAGCGCCATCCGCCAGTTGCAATTCGCCGACGCCGTCGTTCGCGTTGGCCACGGACTGGGTCAGGGCGGCAACGTTCGCCTGCAAACCGTTGGCGATCGCCAGACCGGCCGGATCGTCGGCGCCGGTATTGATGCGCGAGCCTGAGGACAACTGCTCCAGAGTTGTATTCAGGGCGGCACTGGTCAGGGTAAGTTCGTTTTCCGCCGCTAACGACGGGATGTTGTTGAGAATACCGATGGGCATTTTTGTTTCTCCTTTGCGTAAGCTGGTTCCGCGGCATCCCTGGTTGGAACTTCCTGGAACCGCCTCCCCAGCCTTCAAACTCTGCGGAGTCTCTGGTCCATTCCGCTTTCTTCCGGAACCGGATGTCTTTGCTCCCATCGGCAGAAAGCGGTTGCGCTTTAGCGCGATCTTCGCCGGGGCTCCGCGCATGGGCCATCCCAAAGTAACCGCGAACAGCGCCGGCAGACGATAACCGCGCAGCCCGCCCGCGCCGATAACCTCTTGCAGAGGCCTGTCCCTGGCTCTGTAAAGCAGCCCCGGGCGCAACCCACATGATTCGGCTTACGCGTTTGAACAACCAGCCGCTGACCGTCAATTCCGACCTGATCAAGTTCGTCGAGCAATCGCCCGACACGCTGATCACGCTGGTGACGGGAGAAAAAATCGTGGTCAAGGAAAGCGCCGAGCAAGTGCTGGGCCGGGTTGTGGATTTCCGGCGCCTGATATTCCAGGGCGCTCTCGCCGCCTGCGACAGCTCGGCGTTTCACATTCCCTTGCCGCCCTCTGAACCCGGCAAGAAGGAGCCTGACAAGTGAGGCTCGACAAGGCAAGCGTAGCGGGCATTGCGGTGGCGATTGGAGGAATCCTGGCCGGGCTGCTGTTAGAAGGCGGCAACCTTGGCCAGGTCCTGCAGCCGACGGCGGCCATGATCGTATTTGGCGGCACGCTCGGCGCGGTCCTGCTGCAATTTCCCCTTTCCATCGTCATCCTGGCCTTTCGCCAGATGGGATCGGTATTCGTCAGCAGCCAGCGCGATCCGCAGGCCACCATCCGCCAGTTGGTGGCTTACGCCCAAAAGGCCAGACGGGAAGGCATCGTTTCCCTGGATGCCGATCTGGCTGAAATTGAAGATCCGATCCTGCGCAAGGCACTGATGTTGGCCGTCGACGGCACCGAGCCGCAAGAGCTGCGCAAGATGATGGAACTCGAGCTCGACAATCACGCCGAGCACGAAGAACAGGCGCCCCAGGTCTTCGAGTCGGCGGGAGGCTTTGCCCCCACCATCGGAATTATCGGCGCCGTGCTGGGCCTGATTCAGGTGATGCAGCATCTGGACAAGATCGACGAGGTCGGCCGCGGCATCGCCGTCGCTTTCGTGGCCACCATCTACGGGGTGGGCTCGGCGAACCTTCTTTACCTGCCCATGGCGGGGAAGATGAAGCTGAGACTGCGCGATCAGCAAATCCTGCGGGAGATGACCGTGGAGGGCGTGGTTTCAATTCTGGAAGGCATGAACCCGCGCATGCTCGAAACCAAGCTTCTCGGCTATCTGGTCGAGGAACAGGACCGGACCGAAGAAGACGAAGCTGAGAACAAAGAGGAGATTACCGAATGAGGCGGAAAAAAGAGGCGCATGCCAATCACGAACGCTGGCTGGTTTCTTACGCGGACTTCATCACTCTGCTGTTCGCGTTTTTCGTCGTGCTTTACGCTTCCTCGCAGGTGGACAAGAGGAAAGTTGGAAAACTGGCGCTGGCCATCCAGGTCGCGTTTCAGGAGCTGGGAGTGTTTCCCGCGTCGACCACGCAAATTCCCCTCGACTTAAACGAGCCCATGCCCTTCGCCCAGGTGCAGGCGGTCGAGAACGCCAACCACGCGGCGGAGCTGGCGCGGGTCCTCTCCCACCCGACGGATGCCCTCGGGGCAAGCGCCGGCCAGGCCGATTTGGCCACCCTGCAATCGGAATTGCAGCAGGCGCTGAAGCAGGAGATCAAACTGCACGAAGTCTCCATGCGCCGGGAAACCGAAGGGCTGGTGGTCAGCCTGCGCGAGTTCGGATTCTTCGACAGCGGTTCGGCCACCATCAAGCAGCAATCGTTGCCCGCCGTCGATCGCATCGCTTCCATCCTGCTTATTCGAACCTATCGCCTCAGGATCGAAGGGCACACCGACAATATTCCGATTCACAACTCCCGCATCAGCTCGAACTGGGAGCTTTCCACCGCCCGGGCCACCGAATTGGTCCGGCTGCTCATCGACCGCAACGGCTTCCCTCCGGATCGTCTCTCTGCGGCCGGCTATGCCGAATACCATCCCATCGCGAGCAACGATACTCCCCAGGGCCGGGCGCAAAACCGCCGGGTCGATATCGTCATCCTGGACATGAAAGACACCCGGAACTAACTCGGCCTTCCGGGTGACGCATTTCTCAAGCCGCGCCCTTGCCCCGCCGATGAAGGGTCTCAGACGAATGCGCACCCGGCCGGCCTTCAGGCGCTGTCCCAGTCGAATTTCTATATGAAGGAAACAGACACGAATCCGGGGATCGGCTTGTCGCCCAGAACCGGCGATCGGCAGACCGCGCCGGCGAGCGTAATGATCGTCGACGACAGCGCATTTATGAGACTGGCACTGTCCCGCATGATTGCCAATGAGAACGGATTGCGCGTGGCCGGAACCGCCGCCAGCGGCAAGGAAGCGCTGGAGCGCATGGCGGCGGTTGACCCTGATGTGGTCACACTCGACATTGAGATGCCCGGCATGAACGGGTTGGAGACGCTGCGCCGGATCATGGCCGAATATCCTCGTCCGGTGATTATGGTGAGTTCGTTTACCGGCGCAGACGCGGAGGCGACGGTCAACGCTCTGGCCGCGGGAGCTTTCGATTGCGTGCCCAAGGACCTTTCCCCTTCGTCGCCCGACATTTTGCACTTGCGCGAAACGCTCGTCTCGAAAATCAAGACCGCCGCGGATGCAAAACGTTCGCGCAGGGGCTTCGACCTGCGGCGGGAACCGTCTCGCGAAGGGCCCAAGGTCAGGCAAGAGTGGAGAAATATTGGCGTGGTTGCGGTGGGTGTTTCTACCGGTGGGCCGCAGGCGCTGGATGAAATTCTGCCCATGCTGCCGGGCGATCTGGCCATTCCCGTCCTCATTGTGCAACACATGGCCGCCGGTTTCATCGGAGCGCTGGCCAAACGGCTGGACCAGAGTTGTTCTGTCGCGGTCTGCGAGGCGGAGCAGGGGCAGCGTTTGCGCGGAGGGACTGTCTATTTCGCTCCGTCCGGAAGGCGCATGACGGTAATGGGCGATCTGGCCACGGCGGCCATCTA
>DATLKM010000335.1:0-3336 GCA_035538435.1 Binatia bacterium | reverse complement strand
GTAAACTCCACCAGCTCATGATCCAGAAAAGGCACGCGGCTCTCGATGGAAGCGGCCATGCTCATCTGGTCCTGCTTCATCAGCAATTCGACCAGATAGGTCTTGATGTCGGTGTAGAGCAGGCGATGCAGAAGGTCCCCTGAAGATTTCCGCCAATAACCCATCGCCGCGGCATAGGGATCGCCGGCGCGCAGCCTGGTTTCTTCCGTCATCAATTCCAGCTGTTCCGCGCTCGAAAATGCCGAATAAAAATTGTCGAAATAAAACGACGGCCACGATTCGCCGTCGCGCATCAGGAACGTGTGCTCCAGCTTTCTTTTCGCCGTCGCGGAAACCGGAAAACTGCCCATGCCGCCCCGAATCATGCGGCGCAGGAAGTCCGGCGTGAGTCCGCGGTAGATCCCGTCCAGGCGGGCATTGGTGAGCGTCCATGCGTAGCGCGCATAACCGCCCAGAGTTTCATCGCTGCCTTCGCCCGTGAGTACGACGGTAACGCGCTCCCGCGCCAGCCGCGCCACAAAGTTAAGCGCGACGCTCGAAGGCCACACTATCGGCTCGTCTTCATGCCAGATCAGCCGCGGCAGCGACTCGAAAAATTCTTCCCGGCCCAGGCGAACTTCGTGGTGACGCGACTTCAAATGCCCGGCAATCTGGCGGGCGTAAGGCAGTTCGCTGAATTCTTCCTCGCCATAGCCAACCGAAAATGTTTCGATCGGCTCCTTGCGGATTTTCGTTGTAATCGCCGCCACCGCGCTCGAATCGAGGCCGCCGCTCAGAAAAACGCCCAGCGGAACGTCGCTCATCAGGTGGCTGGAGACGCATTCTTCTAATTGCTCGCGATACCGCTGAACGTAATATTCGCGCGGCCGGTCGCCCTCGTCCACTGCGCCCGGCAGGTCCCAATATTCGGCCGTGGCCAGAGCGCCGCTCTCATCCATTTCGAGAATATGCCCGGGAAGCAGTTTTCGAATCCCCGCATACATCGTCTCCTCGCCCGCAATGTAGCCGAAAGCGAGATACTCGCCGAGCGTGGCGCCATTGAATTCCGGAGCAACACCGGGAAAAGCAAGAATCGCCTTGATCTCCGAACCAAACAGCAGACTGCGCCCGTCGTTGCGATAGTAAAGCGGCTTAATGCCCAGCCGGTCGCGGGCAATGAACAACTTCCGTTTGCTTCGGTCCCAGATCGCAAAGGCGAACATCCCCCGCAAATGCCTGACGCAATCGCGCCCATATTCTTCGTAGAGATGAACAATGGTTTCGGTGTCGCTTTTCGTGCGGTAGCGATGCCCGCGCGCTTCCAGGTCCCTGCGCAAGTCCTGGTGGTTATAAATCTCTCCGTTGAAAACGATCCAGATGTCTTGGTCTTCGTTGCTGAGCGGCTGATGTCCGGTTTTTACATCGATGATGCTCAGCCGCCGCATGGCCAGGCCCACGTTCCCCTCGACAAAGAACCCGTCGTCGTCCGGCCCCCGGTGATGTATTTGCCGGTTCATGGCCGCGAGAGGATCGCGGTCCACACGCTGCCTCGCATCGGGATAGAAAATGCCGCAAATACCGCACATAACTACGAACCTGCCTTCAGTAACTCGCCCCTCTTGAACAGATCGGCCACATTCCGATGAAGCGTCGGCGAAACCGAATCCACCCCGGGATCGGAACCTTGCACTTCACTTCGTCCCGGCAAACTCAATACCTCAGCATAGCTCACCCTCTGTTGACTGTTAAGTACACTCTCGCCCGCCATCCTCGCCCAGGAACCCGCACACAGGATGAGATGGCAGATGTTCCTGGTGTGATCGAATGAGATGTACAGAAATTCCGCGTCGCTTGAAAATGCGCCGGCACTCCACTGCCCCGGTTGCCGGCGGAAAAAGAAAAGATGCTCGCAATCCTTGGCGAGATATCGATAAACCGCGGCTTCATCGGCAGCTTCGTGCACGCGAGTCAGAGTTCCACTTGCCGCCGGGGATTTTCCCTCCACGGAAACCACGGTGGCGAGCTCGGCCGGCAACTCGGCACGCGCCGAAAAACGCACCACCGAAGCCGGCTCCGCAAGGCCGTAAGCAGGCGACCAGTCTTCACGGACAACATCTGCGGACCAGCCGCAGTCCATTGCCGGAATGAACGTCAAGGAACTTTTTTCGCCGCTGAAGAAAAGCGATTCCGAGGCTCGCGAAAAAGCCGGGTCAATATGCCACGCCAGTTCAAGGTCATGCCTTCCCCGGCCTTCGGCAACGTCGCGCACAAGATAGAATTCGCCATTCTTATGAAAAACAAAGCGCCGATGTACCACCGGCTCCGTCAGGCGCTTGTATCCATCGTGGCTTCCGCAGAAAAGATCAAAAGCTCGCCCCCTGATCCACTGTTCCACCCGCACCTGGGGAAAATCTTGCCAGGAAAACGGTCCTGCGGCGTCGGCCTGATCGCGCCCATCGACTCTCAAAGTATTGTGTGCGCCTGTGCCTCGCAGGCGGGCTCTTTCGCCGCTGGCGCCAACATATTCGAATGTGCCCGGATCAATGAGCACGCTTTCACCATCGCGCGCAAGGCAAATGCTCAATGCGTCGGCGTGCCCGTGGCCGCCGCTGTGCGCGCCCAACGGACCTGCATCGATAAACAGTTGCCGCGTCCCCGCTTCGTCAGTCATTAAATACAGCCCGCTGTTGGGAAAAGAAGTAGAAGCACTTTCCGGCGGCGCAGTTGGCAGGGAATCGAACCTTGCCAGCCCGGGCAACCCCAAAAGCCACAACCCTTCTTCTCGTGAAGACCCGGCGAGTTCCTTGAAATCGGCGCGATCGTATAGAACCGCACCCGTAGCCAGGGGATCCAGCATGTGCTCACGACGGTTGCGCGTTGCATCGAAGATGCGTCCGCCGTCGTCGTCGCCGATCATGGGCGGAATCCCGCCTCGGCCCAGCACCGCCAGCGCGTTCAACATGCGCTGAATGCAATCCTCGAACTCTGACGGAATCGACATCCTGTTCCGCTCCGCCAGAATTCGAGCATGCAAAAATATGTCGGCCGCGTAAACGTGATAGTAGGTCGATTGCTCGAAATAAAATCCATCTTCGCGGACTTGCTTTGCGGACTCGCGAAGCAGGATTTCCCATCCCCGCCGCTGCCATCGCCGCGTCCGTCGCAATGACGGGAACAACGTGCCGATAAAAAACAGGCCGAGCGCCTCGCCCAGCAGATGCGTGTTGGGAGAAAAATAGGTGGACAGGTAAGTTTCAATATGGCGCGCATTTAAACTCAGCGCCTCCTCCCACTGCCGCCGCAGGGCGGCAGCAAACACCGGCGTTTCACGCAGAAGAAAAAACGTCCAGATCCAGG
>DATLKM010000334.1:0-1670 GCA_035538435.1 Binatia bacterium | reverse complement strand
AATTCTTTTTCGCGATAACATCCGGCAGTTTGCCGAGGACAGGATTCGCCCCCACGTGAAGGAGATGGACGAGAAGGGCGTATTCGAAAAAGATCTCATTCACGAATTCTTCCAGTTGGTGCTGATGGGGATCGAAATTCCTGAGCAGTTCGGCGGCAGCGGTGCCAGGTTTTTTGAGGCGATTCTGGCCGTCGAGGAGCTTTCCCGCGTCGACGCTTCGGCGGGTGTGATCGTCGACGTGCAGAATACGCTGGTGAATAATGCGCTGTTGCGCTGGGGCAACGCCGAGCAGAAAAAGCGCTATCTGCCGAAGATGGCTGCGGAAATGGTCGGAGCTTATGCGCTGAGTGAAGCGGGTTCGGGCTCCGATGCTTTTGGATTGCAGACGAAAGCTGCGCTCAAGGGCTCAGACTACGTTCTGAACGGCCGCAAGCTCTGGATCACGAACGGAAAAGAAGCCGGACTTTTCGTTCTGTTCGCCACGCTTGATCCTGCGGCTGGGTATAAGGGAATTACGGCGTTCCTCGTCGAGAAGGATTTCCCGGGATTCAGCGTGGGCAAAAAAGAAGACAAGCTGGGCATTCGCGCTTCGTCCACGTGCGAGCTGATTTTGGAAGACTGCAAAGTTCCCAAGGAAAATGTTCTGGGTGAGGCGGGCAAAGGATACAAGATCGCGATTGAAACTTTGAACGAAGGGCGCATCGGCATTGGCGCGCAGATGATCGGCCTGGCGCGGGGAGCATGGGAATACGCGGCGAAATACGCGCAGGAGCGCAAACAGTTCGGCAAGGCGATCGCGGAATTTCAGGGGATTCAATTCCAGATTGCGCAGATGGCGACCGAGATTGAAGCGGCGCGGCTGATGGTCTACAACGCCGCCCGCATGAAAGACGCGGGCGTGAACTTTGTGAAGGAAGCCGCCATGACCAAACTGTTTGCATCGCAGGTGGCCGAGCGGGTGACCTCACTGGCAATCGAAATTTACGGCGGATATGGTTTCACCAAGGATTATCCCGTCGAAAAATACTGGCGCGACGCGAAAATCGGCAAGATTTACGAAGGCACCTCAAACATGCAGTTAGGGACGATTGCCAAGCTGCTGCTAGGGAAGTAAGGCTTGGGGTCGTCGGTCTTCGGTGGGCGGCCGCCGACGGCTAACACATTTTTCCGCGGCAGCCGTCGCGATGAGCCATTCGAAATGGCGCGCCTGGAGCGGGATCTGACGGGTCACGGCCGCCTGCTCAAACTGTGCAGGCGGTTGCACTTTCGCCATTGCCCACCAAGCGCCTAAACCCGCTTAATCGGCACATTCACAATAACTTAGAATTGGCGCAACCATTGGTGCGAAAGCTGCACTCCAACGGTCACCCGCGATTGCGGGCCAGGCTGGGGTGCCAATTGACTACATTGTTCGGCTGCACAGCAGTGATGCCGGTGGCGGTTCCAAAAAAGAAGCATAGCCTTTTGCCGCTGCTTACAGTTCTGTTCCTCGTCTCCTATGGTTTGATGACCCTGCTTGTGGTAGAGCAGGGGGCGGCGTTGCAATCGCAGCACAATCTGATCCAGGTGCTGCAGCGCGACAGTCTCGAGTTGTGGGGCGAAAAAGGCCGGGCGATCACGGCGCAGCATCGCGGCGCTGTCCAGGCACAAAAGAATGCGCAGGCGGAGGC
>DATLKM010000333.1:0-1957 GCA_035538435.1 Binatia bacterium | reverse complement strand
GCTCGTTGAAGGCGATGAAGTTCTCCTGAATCAGTTCGGGATAGTTCCTCTCCAGGGTCCCCGAATCGGCTCCGAAGTTATCCGGGAAAAAGCTCAGGCCGAAGCCGGCACGCACCGCGGTCTTGCCGTTATCGGGCGAATAGGCGAACCCGATGCGCGGTCCAACGTTGCCGTAATTGGTGTTCACGTTGGGGGACCGGTTGTTGCCTGTGGCGAGTTGAATCAGGCCGGCGTTGGGTCCCGACGTCACGAAATTGCTTTGGGTGTTCCTGACGCTGACGCTGGGGGTGTAAATGTCGTATCGCAGTCCGACGTTCAAAGTGAACTGCTGATTGATGCGAATGTCATCCTGGCCGTAGAAGCCCAGGAAGTTGAAGCGCACGGCGGGCAGATCGATAAAAAGGTCGCGCTCCACCGCTCCCCCACCCGGGCAGCCTCCGCCTCCCGGAGCGCCCAGGAGAAAGTCCGCAAAGGTAGCGCCGGGCGAGGATATGAATTTGAGGGTGTTGGGGTCGGTTCCGGTGTAGTCGCCATTGAAATTGAAACAGCCGCGAGGGTCATTCTGAGGGTTCGCGACGCCGCCCTGGATGTGCTGGATGTCCGTGCCAAACTTCAGCGAGTGGCGCCCCCAAACCTTGCTGAAGGCGTCCGAATATTCATAAATATTGGCAAGCCTGCCTAACCCGTTTGGAATTGGCCCGGGGTCGCCGGTGGCGCTGAAATTGCTGTTCTGAAAGTTGAATTCGGCTATGCCGCTGGTGCTGGGTATTCCGGCCAGGTTGCCGTTGAGGATCCCCAGGGTATTGTTTTCATTGATGCCGAAGGAATCCACGAAGTCATTGGTGACGTAGCGGTTGAAGCCGACGCGCAGCTGATTGGTCATGGTGGGATTGAAAATGTGATCCCAGGCGATGACGGCCAGATGATTGTCATTGGTCGCGTTCGGGTTGTTTCCCTTCATGAACTGCGTGCCGGGCGCGGGCGATGTGAAATTGCGGTGGAGATAGGATTCGCGCGCGAAAAAGCGGTCGTGGTCGGAATAGGCATAGTCCACCCTGGCGTCAAATTGCGGGACACCTTCGGTGTTCACGGTGTTGAAAATGGCGTTCGAAGGTCCGGTGGTGTTGGGAAGCGGAATGACGCTGGGCGCCAGAACGGCATTCGAAATCGGGCTGATATCCGACGCGGGAACGGTGTCGAAGGTACCCGGCACGGTAACCGCGGCGCTGGCGGTACAGGGCGCGGGGTTCGCGGCGCCGTTGGCCGCCGCCAGGATCGCGCAGGTGTTGGCGTTGCGGATGGGGCCCGCGCCTTTGTTGACAAAACTCGATAAATCTCCGCTTCGCATCGGCGCGGTTGGCACCACCAACTGGTAGGTCTGGCCACCATGCTGCGTCAAGTACTGAAAGTCGCCGAAGAAAAACAATTTGTCTTTCTTGACGGGGCCGCCAAAGGCGCCGCCCAACTGGTTGGCGTGATAGGGAGCCTTCACCAGCGCAAAAGCATCTTTGGAGTTGAACGCCTGATTGCGCACGTAATCAAACAGCTGGCCGTGATACTGGTTGGTGCCGGACTTTGTGGTTACGTTGACCACCGCTCCGCCAAACGTGCCGTATTCGGCCGTGGGGTTGCTGGTTTCGATGTTCATCTCTTGAATGTCAGCGAAGGGAACGTTGATGGTCAGGTAGTCGTTGGCGGGTTCATTGTTGTGAATGCCGTCGACCATGAAGTAGTTTCCGGCAAAGAAGAAGCCGTTCACCGAGGCGTAGGTTCCGTTGCCCGGCCCGCCGGAAGCGGTGGAGCCGGACGCGGCGGGATTCTCGTCCTGGTCGCCCCAGGCCTGCGGGGTGGTGCCAGGAGCCAGAAAGACCATCATCTGAAACAGCCGTCCGTTGACCGGCAAACTGTTGATCTGCTTCTCTTCAATGATCGAGCCAATGTCGGAGGTGGTGCTCTC
>DATLKM010000332.1:0-13934 GCA_035538435.1 Binatia bacterium | reverse complement strand
CATGGCATTACTGGAGCGCGTTTCTACTTTAGTCCGGGCCAACCTGAACGATCTGATCGACAAGGCCGAGCATCCGGAAAAGATGATCAAGCAGGTGATTCTTGACATGCAGAATCAATTGCTGCAAGTGAAAACCCAGGTGGCGATCGCCATCGCCGATCAGCACCTGCTGGAGAAAAAACAAAAAGAAAACGAAGACAAAATTGCCGAATGGATGCGCAAGGCCGAGCTCTCGGTCGATAAGAAGCAGGACGACCTGGCGCGCGCGTCGTTGCAGCGCGTGGAAAGCTATCGCGAATTGAGCGAGAGCTTTGCCCAGCAGGTGGTCGACCAGAAAGCGCAAGTCGAAAACCTGAAATCCGCGTTGCGCAAATTGGAACAGAAGCTGGCCGAAGCGCAGGCCAAGGCCGATCTGCTGATCGCGCAGCATCGCCGCGCCCGCGCCGTAGGCAAAGCCAGCGACGCGCGGCTGGCCATCGGCGACGGATCGAAGGCCGCGGCCTTCGATCGCATGAAGCGCAAAGTCGCGCACTCGGAAGCGGTAAGCCAGGCGAAAGCGGAAATCGCCGGCGACGACATGGACGACCGTCTGGCGGCGCTCGAAAAAGAAGACCGCATCGAGCAACTGCTGGCGGAGTTGAAGGGGAAAAGGGGAGCGTGAGGGAACCAGACAACTCGCTTTGACAGGCTGACAACAGGGATGACAAAGTAACACCATGCGTGAGACTAGCCCGTTCACGGTTTCGCTTCCGCCTGCCATGGCAAAGGAGATTGAGCGGGCGATGAAGGTCGAGCACTGCACGCGCTCCGAGCTGGTGCGCGAAGCGCTGCGGGTCTATCTGTCGGCACGCACGATTCCCCGCGAATTACCGACGCGCCTCGAAATGAAGGCATATCGCAACGGAATGTCGGCATACAAGCGCGGCGATTTTGTGACGCTTCAGGAGTATGTGGATGGAATGGACCGTCGTCCTCGCCGGTCCCGCAAGAAAGTCTCTTAAGCGTATTCCGGCGAACGACAAGACGAGAATATTGGCCGCCCTGGCCGCCCTGGCGGCAATGCAGCAGGACCCCATTTCAGGGCGACATTCGGAAGCTACACGGGTTGCCCGGCTTCCGGCGTCGGGTTGGTGACTGGCGTATCTTTTTTGAAGTCATGCCCGATGAGCGAAAGGTAGTCATCGCCGCCATCGAACGGCGAACGTCAACTACGTACTAGGAACCCGGGATATCCTCAGTTTTCCTTTGTCCAGTCCTCGGTCTTCAATCCCTTCACTCTGCCGAAGACTCGATCGTGGGTGACCAGCGTGACGCGGACGGCAAGCGCATGAGCTGCGATCATCAAATCGAAGTGACTCATTGGGCTGCCTGAACCCTCCAGCGCACTTCGCAGTTCGGCATAGCGCCGCGCCGCACCCGAATCCCACGGCAGAATTTCGACGCGCACGAGAAATTCCTCGACCGCAAGCCGCAGATGCGACGGCGCACCCTGCCGCTCAACGCCAAAACGCAATTCGGCCTCGGTAATCACCGAAATTCCAATTTCCGGTGTCGGCGTCTTCAACAATCGCTCGCGGACGTGAGGGAAATTTCCCTTGATCCCATAGCTCGCGATGTTCGTATCGAGAAGATAACGGATGGCCATCTAGAAGAGCTTTCGCTTCTGCGGAGGGCTCATGTCCCGGTCGGACATGAAGTCTTCAGGGATGTCCAGTCCATCGACAAGATCAAAGAAATCCTGCCAGGAGTCAGGCCGGCGGGAAAGAACAACGTCCCCGGTGACAGGATCGCGGCGGACGTAAACTTCTGATCCCGGGAAGCGGAAGTCGGCGGGCAGGCGAACCGCTTGGCTGCGCCCGTTGCGGAAAAGTTTGGCCGTCCGGGGCACGAGAAACCTCCTGATCGATACCATAGTATATCACATGGTAGCTATCATGGTATATGCCACAGTCCTGCTTGCGGCGGGCCGAAAAAACAGCAGGTTCCTGATCCCCCGCTTCGCGTGCTCGGAATGACCTCACAGCCGCGTTGGCCGAACCTTAAACCGAATCGACCTTGCCCGCCGACCGCGACTTGATCCCCGAAATCTGAAACGGATGGCCGTTCTCGCACACCGTCACAGGATCGGCGCGGAGGACGAATTCAAAAGTCTCCTCTTCCGACATCTGGCTGTTGTCGAGCACGCACCAGCGCGTCTTGGAGTTGCAGCCGGGTTCGGCGCATTCCAGTTCCGCGCACACAAAATCAACCCCGCTCTGGTCGGCCAGCGGAGACGTATAGGGCGCCCATTGCACGTCGCCTTTTTCGTAAATGTACCAGTGGTCGCAGTCGCGGCAGATCAGGCGCAGCTTCCATCCCTCGGCGGGCCAGTTGGGCTGGGCTTCGCCCGAGCGCGGCGGATTGGGATACGCCAGCCGGATGCGGGCCGCGCTGGGCGTGGGACAATCAGGGTTCTTACATCGCACCACTGGCAGCAAGTACATGGGGCTTGTTTCTCCGGATGATTTTGTTCTGGATTGACGGCGAAGACCTGCGGCATCCCGAGCGCGGTGCCTTACAGGCCGAACATCCAGCCTACCATGAGCCGCGCTGCCAGTGTCCTGATAGCGGCTTGCGGTAGTGGTGCAGTTTAAACGGCACCACAACCCGGCTTGCTGCCCGTTGGCCGGCAGCACCTGGATTTCCCCGCAGCCTGTATTGAATGTTTCAATCCGAAACCGCCGGCCGGTAAAGCCGGCTCCCAGCGGTTCGCTTTCATTCCTGGGATGGCTCCCGGATGAAGTGACGATCTGACGTTAACAGGACGCATTCCTCGTGCGCGTAAAGGCCGTGCTCGCCTGTTTTCGATTCTTCCGCTACGGGCTTGCCGCATATCCAGCAAATCTTTGGCTTCGCCACATCTTCGACCCTAGCCTTCGCCGGAAGCAGTGTCCATACAGCCAAATCCGTTGCCCCTCGAACAGTCAGATCCTGCCTTTATGTGGTAAATTCTCAGAAAAAATGAGCGATTACGAAGCGCAAAGATGGTACGACCTGTACAAGACCGCCGTTCTGGAACTAGAGCACGCAGCCATGACAGGCCGCATCAGCGACGCTCGCACCGAGATAGCCACCCGCCTTCAGGAACTCAAACAGCACCCCGGATTGCACGCCGATGAGCGCCAGGCGATTGATGACGCGCTCCGGAACCTTCGTTTCCTGGAGAAAGACGAAGCCCGCCTGGCAGCCGAAGAAAAAGAACGCCTGTTGCGGGAAGCCGCTCAGAAACTGAAAATCATCGAGCCAAAACTCAGGTAGGCCATCAACGCACTCTCAGCACCCCGCGCAGGCGCTAGCAATGACTCAGCTCGAGTTGCGCCGCCATTCTGAAGCTCCGCATTTTCACCCAGCGGAGCCAAGAATCGCACGCCGCATGCTTCGTGGGCAGTGAGATCCTTACCCTTCGTCTGAAAAACGGCTCCGCTCCGGACGACTGCCCTGAGTCAATCACCGTTATATTTTCAAACTGAGCTCTCACCAGGCCCTAGCATCCATTGACCGGCGAACCCGCATCTCTGTAATCTTGCATGGGAATGCGCGACGGTCTCGCTGCATTTCCGCCCTGATAGCAAGCGAATCATGAAAAACATTGCAATTTTGATGGCGATAGCTGGCTGTATGCTGCTCCCTTCCTGCGGCAGCAATCGAACTTCCGGCCAGGTCGCCGCCGGCGGCGTGTGGCAGGCGCAGTTGATAGGCGGGGAGTCGCCCGCCTCCACTTTCAGCTTTATTGTGCAGTTCACCATCAACGCCGACAGCACCCTCAACATTACATACTTCCAGCTGGTCACGAGCGGCCCTTGCATGCAGACCGCGAACACGCCAAGCGGCACTCTGGCGGTCACGACCAACGCCAATAATCAGGTGGTCGGGCCGCTCGCCATGACGGTGACGTCGGCGTCCCCTTCGGGAAATACGCTTACTCTTAACGGAAACGAAGTGGGCGGCACCATCACCGGGACTTGGAGTTGGACGGGATCGGGAAACTGCAACATCACCAGCACCGGACAGTTCACCATGACCGATTAAGGCGAATCAGTAAAACCACTCGCTGCGGTAGGCGACCCACCAGGCGAAAATCAGGATGGGCAGAGTTGCGGCCAGCCCCCACCAGATGGGCAGCAGAAGGTCCGCCACCGCACCCAGCACCCCAAAAACCATCCAGAAAACTTTGCGTTCCATACAATCATTGTAGGCCCGCGAACCTTGGTCCGAACCCAGGCATCGGGGCCTGCACTTTGGTCACGTCTGCTATAAAGTGAAATCCATGAAGCGATTGCGCGAAGTGGCGGAGGCGATTGCAGCGCGCCTGCATGGCGACGGGAATACGGAAGTGACGGGTGTTGCCAGCATTACCTCGGCTGCGCCCGGCGACCTGGTTTTTGTGGAGCAGGAAAAATATCTTCGGCCCGCGATCGAGTCGCAGGCGGCGGCGGTAATTACCGCCAAAGCTGCCGATCGCACGAAGAAGCCTCTGCTGATTTCCGATCATCCTAAGCTGGCGTTCGCCCGCGCCGCGCGGTTTTTGCTGGAAGGCACGGGGCGTCAGCACGCGGTGCGGCACCCCTCCGCCATTGTCCATCAGTCGGTCAAACTCGGGCCGCGAACCTTTATCGGCGAAAACGCCGTGCTGGAAGAAGGAGTGCAAATCGGCGAAAATTCGCGCATCGGCGCAGGCTGCGTAATCGGAGCGGGGGTGGAAATTGGGAAGAATTGCGAGATTTATCCCCGCGTCACCATTTACTCCGCTACTACGCTTCAGGATCGCGTCATCGTTCACGCCGGCGCAGTCTTGGGAAGCGACGGCTTTGGCTATGTGCGCGACGCAGCAGCGGGACATTACGAGAAATTCCCGCAGGTCGGCAGGCTGGTGATTGAAGACGATGTCGAGATCGGAGCCAATGCGACCATCGATCGCGGCGCTCTGGATGAAACCAGAATCGGGCGCGGCAGCAAGATCGACAATCTGGTGCACATTGGCCACAACTGCCGCCTGGGAGAGAACGTCATCATCGCCGCGCAGACGGGTATTTCCGGCAGTGCAGTGATTGAAAATGGCGTGGTGCTGGGCGGACAGGTGGGAATCGCCGATCACGTCCGGCTGGAAGAAGGAGTCATTGTCGGCGCCCAGGGCGGCGTGCCGAGCAGCAAGATTCTTCGCGGCAAAGGAGTAGTTTTCTGGGGGACGCCGGCGCGGCCCATACAACAGTATTTAAAGCAGCTGGCGGCGCTGGCAAAATTGGGCAAGAGGTGAGTGTGGCAATCGTTGTAATTGGCGGGCATTCGCGCAGCGTAGGAAAGACCAGCGTGGTGGCGGGGTTGCTTTCTGCCCTGCGCGATCATGACTGGACCGCGGTGAAGATCACGCAATACGGCCACGGCGTGTGCTCGGCCAATGGGGCTGCCTGCGATTGCGCTACTGCCGACCATTCGTGGGCGATTTCGGAAGAAGAAAACCGCGACGGAAAATCCGACACTTCGCGTTTTCTGCTTGCCGGCGCGGCGCAGGCATTGTGGGTGCGGACCGAGCAGGGGCGCCTGGCCGAAGCCATGCCGGAATTGCGGCGGCGGTTGCAGAATGCGCGCCATGTGATTATGGAATCGAACAGCGTCCTGAAATTCCTGCGCCCCGATTTGTATGTGACGGTCCTCGATCCCGCAACCGAAGATTTCAAGAATTCGGCGCAGGAATTCTTAGATCGGGCCGACGCGGTGCTTCTCCACCAAAACAACGGCGCGGAGCCGTTCTGGCAATCGGTCTCGCTGAAACCGGTGAGCCGGCGGCCCTTGTTTCGCATAACGCCACCGACGTATGTAACTCCGGAAATTGTGGAGCTCGTGCGCGAACGCTTGCGCCAATGCGTGCACGCAGCAGGATAACTCCTCTGCTATTCTTCCCCGTGCGGCAAATTCATTCCAGTGCCTGGCTTTTCATCCTGCTTTCGGCCGTCCTCCAGGTGCTTATCTTCCCCCTGCCCGGTTTGTACCTGCTTTCCTGGATCGCCTATGCGCCCATGCTGGTGGCCTTGTTTCGCGCGCGGCCGGTGGGCGCTCTGGAAGTGGAGGGAGCAATCATTCTTGGGCCGGCCAGCCCCGGCCAGGCTTTTGCGCTGGCTTACGTCTGCGGAATTCTCTGGTACGCCGGAACCTGCTACTGGATTTACGACACCATGCGCCAATACGGCGGGCTCAGCACGCCCATGGCTCTGCTGGCGGTGCTTCTTTTTTGCCTTTACCTCGGCTTGTATCACGGCCTCTTTGGATTACTCCTGGCGTTGACCATCAGCCCGGGCCGCGATTTCCGCCGCGCGCTGGTGGCGACTCCCTTTCTCTGGGTTGCGGTTGAGCTGGCGCGAACCCGAATTACCGGCTTTCCCTGGAATCTGCTGGGCACGGCGCAGGTCGATAACACCTCGCTCACGCGGCTCGGCACGGTGACCGGCGTTTATGGAATTTCGTTCGAGATCATGCTGGTCAACGTGGCCGTGGCCGCGGCCTTTCTCGTTCCAAAGAAAAAACGCGCGCCGTTGCTGATAGCGTCACTGGCGGCGGCAGCGGTATTGCAGGCGGGAAGGCTGATTGACCCGCCCGCGCTGCCGGCAGACCGATCGGCCCTTCTGGTGCAGCAGAACATTCCTGTTGATGCTACTTGGACACGAGAGACGTTTGAACGAACCCTGCGCGATCTGATCGATCTCACCGAAAAAGCTTCGGCCGATGCTTCGGGCAAAAGCGATCTGATTGTCTGGCCGGAATCGCCCGCGCCGTTTTTTGTCAGCGACCCGCTATTTCGCGGGCCGCTGAGCCGGATGGCTTCCGCCACCCATTCGTGGGTGGTCACGGGTGCGATCGGGAATCAGCCCGCCACCCCATCGACCAGTTCGCTGGTGTTCAATTCCGCTGCGTTGCTGGCCCCTTCCGGTGAGTGGGCACAGCGGTACGACAAAGTCCATCTGGTTCCCTTCGGAGAATATCTGCCCTTTCCGCGCCTGTTCGCCTTTGCCGGCGGTTTGACCAAAGAGGTCGGGCAGTTTACCCCGGGAATTTCACGCGCGCCGCTGGATGCGGGCGGGACAAAGCTGGGCGTTTTTATTTGCTACGAATCCATTTTTCCCGACGAAGTCCGGCAGTTCGCCGATGACGGCGCGCAACTGCTGGTGAACCTTTCCAACGATGGCTGGTATGGCGACAGCGGCGCGTATGCGCAACACCTCAACCAAACCCGAATGAGAGCTGTTGAAAACGCCCGCTGGCTGTTAAGCGCGACCGATACCGGCGTCACGGCGTCGATTGATCCCTATGGCCGCGTGGTGGCGCGGGTTGCGCGCAAGCAACGGGCGGTACTGGACGCCCCTTACGCCCTGACTTCCGTAACCACGTTTTACACGCGCCACGGCGACTGGTTCGCGTTTCTGTGTGCGATAATTTCTATGGCGGCGCTACTCACGCGCTTCACACTCCCAAAAAAGGCAGAAGCACCGGCATGATTCAAGAGTTCGAACAGGAATACGCTTCATTGCATACGAAAGTCCGCGAACTCAGGGAGTATCTTTGACGCGGACAAACTCCGTCCGCAATTAGCAGAAATCGAAAAACAGGCCGCCGACCCCAATCTGTGGTCGAATCAGCAGCGCTCCCAGCTGGTCATGCGCGAGAAAAAGCGCCTGGAGCACCTGCTCAACACCGACGCCGACCTGGGCCGCCGCGGCGACGACATTTCCGCCTATTTCGAACTGGGTAAGGAAGGCGAAAATGTCGACCACGACTTGCGCCGCGAAATCGATTCCCTGCGCCAACTCGTCGACAAACTCGAAACCGAGACGCTGCTTTCCGGCGAGAACGACGCGCTGAACGCCATCGTGACCATTCATCCCGGCGCCGGAGGCACCGAGTCGCAGGACTGGGCCGACATGCTGCTGCGCATGTATTTGCGCTGGGCCGAGCGGCAGGGCTTCCAGACGGTGCTTTACGACTACCAGCCCGGCGAAGAAGCGGGATTGAAATCCGCGACCTTTGCCGTGAATGGCGAATATGCCTTCGGATTGTTGAGCAGCGAAATCGGCGTACACCGGCTGGTTCGCATTTCGCCGTTCGATCAGGCCAAGCGGCGCCACACTTCCTTCGCCAGCGTTTTTGTCTCGCCGGAAATCGACGAGAGCATCGAGATCGTCATCAAGCCGGAAGAGATTCGCACCGATACTTACCGCTCCAGCGGCAAGGGCGGCCAGCACGTGAATACGACCGATTCCGCCGTCCGCATCACGCATATTCCCACCGGACTGGTAGCCAGCTGCCAGAACGAGCGCTCGCAGCACAAGAATCGCGAACGCGCCATGAGCATGTTGCGCTCCAAGCTGTACGAGTTCGAGATGGAAAAGAAGCGCGCGGCGACCAAGAAGATTGAAGATTCCAAGCTCGACAACGACTTCGGCTCGCAGATTCGCTCGTATGTGTTGCAGCCCTACCGGATGGTGAAAGATCACCGCACAAAAGTGGAAGTGGGCGATGTGGACCGCGTGCTCGACGGCGATTTGCAGCCGTTCATCCGCGGATATCTGCTGGCGCGGCGCGGGGAAAAACAGCAATGAAATCGACGGTCGCGGCGGCCACTGGAAAATCAGTAAAGCTCGGGCCGCGCTTTCAGAGCGCGTTTCGCTTTGCCGCCGCGAAACATGCGGGGCAGATGCGCAAGGCTTCCAGCATTCCCTACCTTGCCCATTTGATGGGCGTGGCCTCGCTGGTGCTGGAATTCGGCGGCGACGAAGACATGGCCATCGCCGCCCTTCTGCACGATGTGGTCGAGGACTGCGGCGGAGAAGCAATGCTGAAAGAAGTGCGCAGAAAATTCGGCGCCCGCGTGGCAAAAATAGTTGACGGCTGCACCGATAGTTATGGCGATCCCAGGCCGCCGTGGCGCGAGCGGAAAGAAAACTATATTCAGCATTTGCAACACGCCGATGCGGAGACGCGCCTGGTTTCCGCCGCCGACAAGCTTAATAATGTCCGCTCCATCCTGGCCGATTACAGAAATATCGGCGAAGCGATCTGGGCGCGCTTCAACGGCGGGCGCGACGGCACCCTTTGGTACTATCGAACCCTGCTCGAAGAATTCCAGCGCTGCGGGCCGTCCCGCCTGATCGGCGAACTGGAACTGGAAGTGCGGGAACTGGAAGCGATCGTTTTACGAAACTCCAGGGAGGAAGCAAGCCCATGCCGCGCATGATCGATCAGATTCGCGCCTCCAAGCTGCCCTCGAACATGATGCAGTTTGCCGCCAAGGGCGCCCTTTCGGTTACGCCGGAAGAGAACCTCGAAATTCTCGTTTATCTGGCCAGGAACAACAAAGTCTTTGGCGACCTGGCGCGTATGACCCTTGCCGGTTGGGACGAAAAGGCGTCGCTGGCCGCTGCCGGCAATCCTTCCACTTCTCCCGATGTCCTGGGATATCTCATCGCTCCCGAAAATGTGCGGCCCAAACTGCTGCCCAGTCTTTTGGAAAATCCTTCGGTGCCGGAAGGCTGTCTGGAAAAACTGGCGATCTCCGCCCAGGCTGACGCCATCGCCATGATGCTCAACAGTTCGCGGGTGAAAACCTTCCCCAAGGTTTTGCAGACCCTGCGATCGAATCCATATTTGAAAGCCGATGATGCTGCCAGGCTCAAGCAGTTGTTGGGTGAGCAAACGGCAGCGGCTCCGCCCGCAGCAGTCGCCCCGAAAGCGGCGGCGTCCGATGAAGACGCAACCGCCGAAATCGCCCTTCCCATCGTGGCCTCAGAACCGGCTGCCGGGGACGAATCCACGGACATTCCCGATGAAGTCGTCGCCGCGTATCTCGCCGAAAATGCTTCGGAAATCGCCGCCGATGGCGGCAAGCCATTTCAGGCTGTCGGAGGCGTTCTCGAGTTGCTGGGCACGGACTATTTTCCCGTCACCGAAAACAAAGATATCAGCGAAATTGGGGAAGACGCCAAACCCTCCTCGGAAGCGGGCGCCGCCTCCACTGCCGCCGCGCGCGTGAAAAAGCCTGCCGTTCCGGGTGAGGCCCCGCGGCGCGAAAATACTCTGCAAAAGATCAACGGCCTCGACGTGAAGGGCCGCATCCAGTTGGCCCTGAAAGGCAACAAAGAAGAGCGATCGATTCTGATCCGCGACGGAACCAAGGTCGTGGCGTTAGCCGTGCTCGAGGCCCCCAAAATTACCGACGGCGAAGTGGAAAAATTCGCCTTGCAGAAAAACGTTCTCGAAGCCGTATTGCGGCAGATTCCGCTCAAGCGCCGCTTTATGAAGAATTACATCGTTGTCCGCAACCTGGTTTCGAACCCGCGCACCCCGCTCGATCTCGGCCTGGGCCTCATGAAGCACCTGCTGGTCCAGGACCTGAAAAATATTTCTGCCAACAAGGAAGTCTCGGAAACCGTGCGCAAACTCGCTCTGAAAATGTACAAGCAGAAACTGGATGCGGCAAACAAGAAATAATCGCGTATGACGACGGCACCGCTTTCAGCTTCGCAAGATCGCATCGCCGAGTTGTTGAAAAGCGCCAGGACCATCGCGGTCGTCGGCCTTTCCGACGATCCCATGCGGCCCAGCCACGGCGTCGCCGCTTACATGCAGAGCCAGGGATATCGCATCATCCCTGTGAATCCGCGAATTTCATCCTGCCTCGGCGAGAAAGCTTACGCTTCTTTGCTCGATGTGCCGGAGAGAATCGATATCGCGAATATTTTTCGGCGGCCGGAATACGTGGAAGAAGTGGTCGATCAGGCGATTCGGCTGAAAGTCCCGGCGATCTGGATGCAGGAAGGCGTGATTCACGAAAAAGCGGCGGAAAAGGCGCGCGCCGCGGGAGCGTTTGTAGTCATGGATCGCTGTATTCTGCTCGAGCATCGGAACAGATTCCGCTGAACAAGTGCGGAGTGAAAAAGCGAGCGCCGCTGGCGCTCGCTTTTTCGTCTATCCACCTTCGTTCCCTACCGGCTCTTGCCGCGGTTTTCTTCCTTCGGTGCCGACTGCCGCTTCGGAGCCGATTGTTTTTCCGGCTTCGCTTTCGCAGCGTTCGGTTTCGCAGACTCGCTCTGCGGACGGGAATTCTCCGCCCGATTCGCCGGCGAATTGTTCTGTGTGCGGTTTGCGCCCGAGGCGTTGCCGCGATTGGGCGGCGTGAACGTATGATTCGCCGCGCTGGCGCGGTTGGCTTCCGCCGGAGTCGCGCGCGCTTCCTTCGGCGACATCGCCGGCGCATGATACGGCGCTCCCGCGGATTTCGCTGCTACCGCGCCGCGTCCGCTGAACTCACCCGGACGGGCCGTGGCTGCCACCGCCGGCGCTCCGTGATTGTTCGCCGCGAACATCGCTTTGTTCTGGCTGGCGGCATGTTCCTGCTGCGTCTGCGCCGCCAGCGCGGCCTGGTGCGGCTCACGCGCGGCTGATTCTTCCGCAGCCGTCGGGCGCGCCGCCACTCCGCCTTCGCCGCCGTTGAACGCCACATGCGATTCGTTGTTCACGATCACCGTCTTGTTCACGTACACGTTGGTGACGTGCACCGTATCGACGTGCATCACGGCGCTGTTATAGAAAAACGCTCCGCCGCGCCACTCACCGCCGACAAAACCGACGCCGCCATAACCGAAGCCGTAGTTAATCCCGCCGTAAAAGCCGATGTGCGGGCCCCAGTATCCGGCGTGCCACGCGTATAAACCGCCCGCCCAGCCCCAGTAGCCGGGCGTCCACAACATGCCCACGGGCGCCACCACCCACGTTCCCGGCACCCAGTAGTAGCCGTCGTCATCGCCCCATGCCCAGTAACCCGGAGTCCACAAATAACCAGGGCCGGGGCAAATCGGCTGCTCATACACCGGCAGCGCCGGCGGGCCGATATGCACGGAAATTCCTACCGCGATCTGTGCGGAAGACGGGGATGAAAGTGCCGCGGGAATGACGGGCAGCAACAGCAGTAGAGCCAAAAATCGAACTGCGCGATGCAGTTTCATGATGTTTTTCCTCGCGCCCGGCGCTTGCCTGAAGCAGGCAGGGCCAGAGCCGGGCTGATGATTCAAACACTTTTGCGCGCCCGATGTTGCGCCTGCGCAAGCTCATGCTGCGAATACACTTGCAACAGGTTCCGCAACCGAAGTAATGTATGCGGCCATGAAACGAAATCTGCTTGGCCGTCTGGCTCCGTTTTTTGCGTTAATTTTTTCACTGTCCGCTTCCTGCCAGGATCTGTGCAAACCGGTGCAAGGCGATTTTCTGGTACACGATTTTCACTTCCGCTCGGGCGAAGTTTTACCGGAGATGCGCCTGCACTATGCCACCTATGGCAAGCCGCAGACTGATTCCTCCGGGCGCGTGACGAATGCAGTCCTGATTCTGCACAGCACCACCGGCTCGGGAGCGAATTTCACAAAACCTGCTTTCGCGGGAGCCCTGTTCGGCCCGGGCCAGTTGCTCGATGCCCGCCGCTATTTCATTATTCTCCCCGACTCCATTGGCCTTGGCGGTTCCGCCAAACCCAGCGATGGAATGCGCGCGCATTTCCCCCATTACGATTACGGCGACATGGTCGAAGCGCAACATCTGCTGCTGACCGAAGGATTGAAGATCAATCACCTGCGGCTGCTCATGGGCACATCTATGGGCTGCATGCATTCTTTTCTGTGGGCGGAAACCTATCCCGATTTTATGGATGCAGTGATGCCGCTGGCCTGCCTGCCCGTGGAGATCGGCGGCCGCAATCGCATGATGCGCAAAATGGTGATGGACTCGATCACCAGCGATCCCGCCTACATGAACGGAGAATATAAAGAAGAACCGATGGCCGGTCTGCGCAGCGCGTGGAACGTTTTCACCATCATGACCAGCAGTCCGCTGCAATTGCAGAAGAATTTTCCTACCCGCGACCAGGCCGATGCGTATCTGGAGAAATTCCTGAAAGAACAGTTGGCCAAGGTGGACGCGAACGACACGCTGTATGCCTTCAATGCATCGCGAACCTACAATCCGCAGCCGAAACTGGCAGAGATCACAGCAAAAGTTATGCTCGTGAATTCCGCGGATGACGTGATCAATCCCCCGGAGTTGGGCATAGCCGAGCGCGAGATCAAGAAAGTGAAAAACGGAAAGTTCGTTTTGCTGCCGATTACAGATCAGACCCGCGGCCACGGCACATATTCGTTTCCGGAAGTGTGGAAGCAGTATTTGGCGGAATTGCTGAAATAGTTTTCGGTTGTCGACTCTCGGTTCTCGCTTCTCGACTCTCAGTTTCAACGCCGCGAGCGCACCGTCGGCGATGTGGTTCGTTTCCGGAATCAACAGTGCGGAAAGCTCGATCAAAACTTCAGCCGTCACTGACCTTGAGCACACTTTTTTGAAAGCCTTGCTCAGGAGGTGGCCGATGGGCGACTCTTATCGCGATCTAATCGCATGGCAGAAGGCGATGGTTCTTGTGACTGAGATCTACAAGGTTACGGGGAATTTTCCGCGTGAAGAGCAGTATGGGCTGACAAATAAATTGCGGCGGGCGGCGGTTTCGGTTCCGAGTAACATCGCTGAGGGCCAAGCGTGCTTCTCACCCAAAAAATTTCGTCAGTTTCTGAGCCACGCAAGGGGATCACTCGTAGAAATCGAAACTCAGATCTCCATAGCGGTGAACCTAGCCCTACTTGCATGACGAGGAGGCGCGCCGCTTGTTCAAAATGTTATCCGAGATGGGACGAATCTTGAACGGCTTGATCGCCGCGATAAGCGCAGCCGCATGAGAACCGAGAACTGAGCCGAGAACTGAGAACCGAGAACTGGTTCTAATGGGTTCTCTTCGGCCGCGTGATGCGCTCATCGATGGGCTTGCGGCCGGCGAATCCGCCCGTCAGGCTGTGCCAGTGGGTAATGGATTTTTC
>DATLKM010000331.1:0-6092 GCA_035538435.1 Binatia bacterium | reverse complement strand
CCGCCATGATTCTGCGGTGCAGCGGGATGGTGGTATACACGCCTTCCACAATAAACATCTCCAGCGCGCGCGACATGCGCGAGATGGCTTCGCCGCGGTCTTTGCCATGCACGATCAGCTTGGCGATCAGCGAATCATAATAAGGAGGAATTACGCCCTCGGCATACGCCGCCGTGTCGACGCGCACGCCGATTCCCCCTGGAGGGTTGAACGCCGTAACCTTTCCCGCCGACGGCGTGAACTTCTCCGGGTGCTCCGCGTTGATGCGGCACTCGATGGCGTGCCCGCTCCGCACGATGGGGAGATCAACCGTCTCGCTCAGTTTGGCGCCCGCCGCAATCATGATCTGGCTCTTCACCAGGTCCGCCTCGGTCACCATCTCGGTGACCGGGTGTTCGACCTGAATACGCGTGTTCATTTCAATGAAGTGCAGTTGCTGGTCTTTGCCCATCAGGAATTCGATGGTTCCCGCGTTGGTGTAGCCGATCTCGGCCAGCGACTTGCACAAAATGCCGCCGATGCGTTCGCGCAACTCGGGCGTGACTTGGGTCGAAGGCGATTCTTCCAGCAGCTTCTGGTGGCGCCGCTGAATCGAACACTCGCGCTCGCCCAGGCTGATGACGTGGCCATGCTCATCGGCCAGCACCTGAAACTCAATGTGGCGCGGATGCTCGACGTATTTCTCCATATATAAATCGCCGTTGCCGAACGCGCCGGCAGCTTCGGCGCTCGCCGCTTTGAACAAGCCTGGCAGCTCTTCTTCATTGCGGACGATTCTCATGCCGCGCCCGCCGCCGCCCGCCGAAGCCTTGACGATCACGGGAAAACCAACCTGCCTGGCCCACTCGATCGCTTCGCCTTCGGAAGCGATAATGCCGTCGGAGCCGGGCAGAATCGGCACGCCGGCTTTCTTCATGGCGGCGCGCGCTTTTTCTTTTTCGCCCATCAAGCGCGTGACTTCCGGCTGAGGCCCAATGAACTTGATTTCACTGGCGCGGCAAACCTCGGCAAAGTTGGCATTTTCCGCGAGCAGGCCGTAGCCGGGGTGGATGGCATCGACGTTGGCGATTTCCGCCGCGCTGATCACGGCAGGAATGTTCAGGTAGCTTTGCGCCAGCTGCGGCGGACCGATGCAAATGGCCTCATCGGCAAATCGGACATGCAGAGAGTGCCGGTCGGCCTCGCTGTAAATGGCGACCGTGCGCACGCCCAGTTCTTTGCAGGCGCAAATGATGCGCAGGGCGATTTCCCCGCGGTTGGCAATCAGAATTTTCTTGAACATGATAGCTACGAGCTACGAGCTGTGAGCGAGAAACTGAGTGCTCGAAGCTTGCAGCTCAAAACACACAAAGCGTGCTTGTAAGCTTCTTCCCTGGTATCAGGGCACGGCTTCAGCCATACCGCCCATCGGAATCAATACAATCGGCTTTAGCCGTTGAGCGTCCCGACAGCGGCTAAAGCCGATTCACTCTTGCGGTTCTTATCGGCATGCCTGAAGGCATGCCTTGATACGAATCTACTTCGGCCGGATCGCGAACAACTCCTGGCCATACTCAATCGGCTGCCCGTTGCTGCCGAGCTTCTTCACGATCTCGCCGGCCATGTCGGATTCAATCTCATTCAGCAGCTTCATGGCCTCGACAATGCAGAGAACCTGTCCCACTGCCACGGTGTCTCCCACTTTCACGAACGGAGGCGCGCCGGGCGATGGAGCTTCGTAGAACGTCCCCACAATTGGGGACTTGACCATGTGCAGATTTTCCTGCGGAGCCGGCGCGGGCGGAGGCGCAGTGGCCGCGGGAATTGCTGCCGGAGCCGCGGCGAACTCGGGAATCGACTCTGCCACCTTGGCTGACGGCGCCGAGGCATAGACGATGGCCGGGGCCCCGCGCCTGACTTTCACCTTGACATCGTTGCGTTCCAGTTCGAACTCGGCGATGTCTTTTTCGATTAAGAACTCAATGAGTTCCTTCAGCTCTTTTTGGTTCATTGGTATACGGTGGGACTGCCGTGCTGACATCGCGCGCCGAAGCAGAGATCGTGAAGCCAGCGCGTTCGAACGGTGAATCTAAGAAGGCCTAAACCGCAATAAAACCCTTGCCCGTCGGGGTCAGAATTTCACGGCCATTCCCTGTGACGGCGACCATGTCTTCTATCCTGATGCCCCATTTGCCGGGGAAGTAAACCCCCGGTTCGATCGTAATTACCATGCCCGGCTTCAACACTTCGGTCTGGCCGGCGGCCACGCGTGGCGGCTCGTGAATCTCCAGACCCACGCCGTGCCCGGTGGAGTGCGTAAAGTACTTCGCTATTCCGGCCTTGCGCAGCGTCTTGCGCGCGGCCGTATCTACCTCGCCCACGGTAGCGCCCGGCCGAACCACGGCTATTGCCGCCTGTTGCGCTTCCAGTACAGCATCGTAAGCCTGGCGCGCCTGGGCGGGTACGGCATCGCCAACCCACACAGTGCGCGTCTGGTCGGAACAATAACCATCGAGTATAACACCGAAGTCGCAGACCACGAACCCGGCGGGAGCGATTGCCTGTTGCGACGCGCGGCCATGCGGAAGTGCCGACCGCACTCCGGAAGCGATGATTGTAGGGAACGACATTTCTTCAGCCCCTGCGCGGCGCGCCGCGTATTCCATTTCCGCGGCCACTTCCGATTCTTTTGCTCCCGGCCTGATGGTTTCCAGGGCCTTGCCGAACAGCCCCGCTCCCAACTGCACGGCTGACCGGATGAGGTCCATTTCTTCGGCGTCCTTCACCATGCGCGCCCGCTCCACCAGCGGCGGGGCGCTGCGCAGCCGCACCCTGGAAGGCAGAAGACCGTTCAGCTTCTTCTTTTCATCCACGGTCATGTGCGTGGCTTCTATGCCGAGGATGATGGGCTTTCGTTTGTTCTGCGCGGCCATGCATTCGCCCAGAGCGGTTAGTACGTTCTTTCGCGGGATGACGATTTTCGCGCCTTGCACCTGCTCGCGCGCCTGCGTGTCATAGCGAACGTCGGAAAAAAAGATGTTACGGGTCCCGGTCAGCAGCAGAAAGCCGGCGCTGCCGGTAAAACCGCACAGATAGCGAATATTCGGCAGGTGGCTGACGAGCAGCGCGTCGAGCCGGTTGGCTTCCAGTTGCTGACGAAGATTTTGTTGGCGCGCCCGGAAGTTCATGGTGGTGCGTGGAGTCAACAGCTTGTCGATCGGGGATGGAAGGACCATGCTTTGGATTGTTTTTAAACTCTGTACCCGGCTTCGGCCAATCGCCAATGCGCGCTTCAGTATAACCCTCCCGCTCAATCGGGGAACGCGAACACGGGCGGGAGGCGCCCCCACTCCGAACCTTGCGGACCGACGGCTTCGGCCTGCAATCGCAATCGGTCGAAACGGCAGAAGGCCGCGACGGCCAACCGCGATTCGCCAACGATGCCCCGCCAACGTTCGCCGGAAAAAAGGAGATGACCTACGGGCGAACGCCCTCTCCACAAACTTCCCGCGATTTTTTTTTACGGGCGTGAGGGAATCAGCGCCGCGCTGTCGCCTTTATCAGTGAGCGGGAAACACAGGATAGCGGCAAATTGCAACACGCGCCTGGTTTGCTTGGCGAAATGCGATGCCCGTCCGAGGGGGATCCTGCTCAACAAAAAACTCAAGGAGATCCACCATGAAACGCATCGCATTCGCCCTTATCGCCACCCTTCTGGCTTGCTCTTCCGTCTTCGCCCAGAAGCCAACCACCTACACTTTCACCGACGTTACCTATCCGAAAGACACGTTCGTGCAGTTGCTCGGCGTCAACGACGCCGGCACCATCGCCGGCTATCACGGCGCCACCACCAACAAGGGCTTCACCTTCGTGCTGCCTGAGAGCTTCACGGCCGAGAACTTCCCGCAGTCCCTGCAGACCCAGGTGCTTGCCATCAACAGCCTGACCAGCCCCGGCACGTCCGGCTTCTACATCGACAAGAACAACGTCACGCACGGGTTCGAGCACTGCGCCGGCGTGTGGATCACGGTTGATTTCCCCGGCAGCACTTTCAACCAGGTCCTTGGCATCAACAACAACGCCCAGGGTGCCGGCTATTATCAGGACTCGGCGGGCAACTTCCACCCCTACATCTATAACAAGGTTGGCGGCGTGTTCGAAGAGCTTTACCTGCCCAACACCACCAGCGCGCAAGCGACGGCCATCAACAACGCGCAGACCGTGGTTGGTTTCTACCTCGATTCCAACCAGAACGCGCATGGCTGGGAACTCATGAACGGAAGCTACATCACCCTCAATTACCCCGGAGCCGCGCAGACCATGGTCACCGGCATCAACAACAGCAACGAAATCGTGGGCACGTTCTTCGATCAGGCAGGCGGAACTCACGGCTTCACCTACATCAAAGGGCAGTGGACGCAGATCGATGACCCGAGCGGCATCGGTGTGACCATCCTGAACGGCGTCAACGACGGCGGAACTCTGGTTGGCTTCCTGAACATCTCGACCGCAGTCAATACCGGCTTCGTGGCCATGCCTTCGGAGTAAGCAGGAAGTAAGTGCAGCAGAAACCGGCTGTAAGGAAATCGCGCCCCGGAACCGCAACAAGGTTCCGGGGCGTTTCGCATTTCTTGAAGCCGCATCAAAGGGAACAGACAGCCCACCCGCCGAAACCGCGGCGGGTGGGGCATCCTCAGTTAGAGTGGTTCCGTCAAAGATGGGCCAGCCCCCCCGACGGCCTGCTCCGGTCTGCTAGTGGGTATGTGCAGAGCATTGGCCCACCATACTTTGCCAAATATTGTTAAATTGGGGAGGGTTGGCATTTGTGACGTCTTCCACCCCGTTGCAGTTAGCGACTCCGTTGATCAGCAGGCCGTTCGGGTACACCTGTGACGCGCCGGTGAATTGCTCGAAGAAAAGATCGGCCTGAGCCCAAGGATGCAGAAGTTTAGCTTGGAACGCTGTCGCGGCGAAGCCAGCCTGTGGATTTTTACGAAAAACGAACAAGCCTAAAAAGACGAGACTTTGGCCGTGGGGGTGGTAAGCTAACCCGGCTGAGTGGTTCCCGGCGCGAAACATCCCTCGAAGGAGCTCTGATGGCCCAAGTTCATGGAAAGAGGACGGCGCTGGCATGGTTGCTCGGTTTGCTCGTGCTCCACACAGCCGCAACCGCCCAGTTTGAAATCCGCGGGAGCTTTGTCGCGCTGCCCCCGTCAGATCCGCTCACTATCGCGATGGGCGACTTTAATCACGATGGAAAACTCGACCTAGCCGTGGTGAGCGACCTCAGCGGTGGCGGGGTCTCGATCCTCATCGGGAAGGGCGATGGAACCTTTGAGTGGGCCGTGCAATACGCGGCTGGGGATCAGCCCTTTTCCATCGTCGCGGCGGACTTTGACAACGATGGCAACCTGGATCTCGCAGTCGCGAACTCGCTGAGTCCGTACGTAAGCATCCTGATGGGAAACGGAGACGGTACATTCCGGCCGCAAACAGAGACGCCGCCGGTAAACTATGCCACCTTCGTTAACGTCGGTGACTTCAACGGCGACGGGATACCCGATCTGGTCGCTTTAACCGGTTACACGATAAGTGTGCTGATGGGAAACGGGGACGGTACATTTCAGGACCCTATCATCACACAGCCCGCCTTCAGCACGGCGGCCATCGGCATCGGGGATTTTAATCGAGACGGGAAGCTCGATTTAGCTGCTGCGGGACAATTCGGGACGGAATGCGAAGTAAACATTCTGCTGGGAAATGGCGATGGCACCTTCCGCCAGGGAGCGAGCTACGCCGGGGACAGGTACCCGGAATCCATCTTCGTCGGCGACTTTAACGGCGATCATAAACTTGATTTTGCCGTGGCAAACCTCGAGGGTGTGGGAATCGGAGTCTGGATCGGGAACGGCGACGGCACGTTCGAGCAGGGCGTCAACTACGCAGCCACTTCTCCGCTCTGGGTCACGGGTGCGCGGTTGAGTGGTAGCGGCCCGCTCGATATCGTTGCGGCGAGTTTCACCGACGGCGTGGACATACTCACAGGCAACGGCGACGGCACGTTTCAGCCCGCGGTTTCCTTTCCTGGCGGCAATTGGGACACGTACGTGGTG